>NZ_JBVJFA010000001.1:0-402817 GCF_055588085.1 Streptomyces sp. NPDC046303 | reverse complement strand
CCTGGCCGGGCGATCGTGACTGCGTCGCATCGCCCGGCCAGGCCGCACCACTGCCCGCGGAGGCAGACGCGGCAACGACACCCGTTCACCGGCACGTGGGCGCGCCGCCGACCCGGCGCACGGGCCTTCGACGATCATGTGTCCCGGCAGTTCCGCAGAGCAGCCGAACGGAGCCCGGCCCGTGACATCAGTCGAACTCTCCCCGCGTCCGGTCACAGCGCACGGCCCGGCAGCCGCGGCCGCCCGGGAGCCGTGGCACCGGCGTCACCGTGTGCCGCTGACCGCCACCGGTTCCGTGCTCCCGCTCTACGCCCTGTGGGCCACGGCCCTCGCGACCGGCGGCGGGGACCTCGCGGCGCAGGAGGCGTGGGCGGGGTTCGTCGCGCGCCATCCCGGCTCCGTCTACAACCTCTCCTGGCACGGCGGACTGCACACCGGCTCCTACAGCCTGATCTCGCCCTACGTGATGGCGGTCTTCGGGGTGGTACCCGTGACTCTGGCGAGCGGCCTCGTGTCCACCTGGCTGGTGGGCCGGATCTGTGCCCGCTGCGGTGTACGGCGCGCCCAGTGGCCCGCCCTGCTGGCGGCCCTCATGCTCTGGTGCCAGGCGGCCTCCGGGCGCACCACCTTCCTCCTGGGCGTTGCCTTCGGGCTCGCGGCGCTGCTGGCGTTCGTGAGCGGGCGCCGCGCCCCGGTCACGGCCGGCTGGGCGGTGGCGGCCACGATGGCGAGCCCCGTCGCCGGGCTGTTCCTCACGGTGGTGGGCGCGGCCTGTCTGCTGACGTCCCGGCGCCGGGCACCGGCACTCGCGGTGTCGGCGGCCCCCGCCGCCGTCCTCGGCCTCACGGCCTGGCTGTTCCCCTTCCACGGCCAACAGCCCATGGACTTCGTACGGATCTGGCCGCCCCTGCTCATGGCCGCGGCCGTCGCCGTGGCGGCACCGCGCTCCTGGCGGCTGCCGCGGTCGGCCGCGGTGGTGTACGCGGTGGGCGTGGCGCTGGCCTATCTGATCCCCTCGCCGGTCGGGACGAACGTCGAGCGGCTCGCCCATCTCGCGGCGCCGCCGGTGCTGCTCGCCGCCGCCATGGCGACGCACGCCCACGCCGGCGGGGTGGGCGCGTCCCCCGGATGGCTCCGGACGGCTCGGCGGGCCCCACTCGTCCTCGGCCTCGTCCTCGCCGTGTCCTGGGTGGCGGGCAATACCGCAGCCCACGTCATGGACACGGCGAGGGTGCCGCGGTGGGCCGCGGAGACCGAGGGTGTCGTTCAGGCCCTCGAACGGCTGGGCGCGGACCGCTCCCGCGTGGAGGTGGCCATGGCACGGAGCCATCGGGAGGCGGCCCTGCTGGCGCCCCACGTCGCCCTGGCACGCGGGTGGAACCGGCAGGCCGATGTCGAGCGCGGCCGGCTGTTCTACGACGGGTACGGCGGAGCCGGTGTGCCCGCGGGAACGTTCACGGCGGACGCCTACCGCGCCTGGCTCGACCACTGGGCGGTCGGCTTCGTCGTCCTGCACGGCGGCCCGCTGGATGCCGCTTCGGAACGCGAACACGCGCTGGTGACGAGCGGGCCGGCGTACCTGGAGCCGGTGTGGCGGGACGAGAGCTGGCGGATCTACCGGGTCAAGGATCCGGTGCCGCTGGTGGATCCGCCCGCGCACGTGGTGGCCTCCGACGCCGCCGAGGTGGTCGTACGGATGCCCGTGCCCGGAACGGTGACGCTGCGACTGGCCTACTCGCCGTGGCTCCGCGCCGAGGGCGGGGGCGGCTGCCTGGCCCCCGCGGGCGGCGGACTCACGCGGCTGACGGTGAGCCGGCCGGGCGATGTCACGGTCGGCTCCGCCTACGGCTCGGAGGCCCGCCGATGCACCGCCTGACGGGGGTGCCGCCGCGGCCCGCGGGCACGGGCGGGCCGCTGTCGGGCCGACTCGCCCTGTTCTGCGTACGCCACCACCGCATCGTCCTGGTGATGTGGCTGCTGCTCCTGGGGGCCGGGCTGGGCGCGGTCGGACCGGTGGTGGACCGGCTGGACCGGCAGCCCTGGAGCGTGGCACCGCATGAATCGGTCCGGGCAAACCGCCTGTTGGACGGCACCCGGTCCTTCGCAGGGCAGATCGACGCCGTCGTCGCAGGCCTGCCGGTTGCCGATCCCGGGTTCCAGGGGGAGTTGGCCGCGGCGCGGCGTGATCTGTCCGCGGTCCCCGGTGTGATCGCGGTGACCGCCCCGGACGCGGGCGCCGCGCCGGGTCGCCACGGCCGCGCCGTTCCGGCCGGTGCCCCCGATCCGGCCGTTTCCGCTGACGGACGAGCCGCCCTGCTGTCGGTCCGGCTGGCGCGCGGACTCCCCGACGACGTGCGGCAGAAGGCGGAGGCGGCGGTCGAATCGCGGGTGCGGGACATCGCCGGCGCCCTGCCCGGCGTCGAGGTGACCCTCGGAGGCAGCGATCGCGCGCGCCGCGCGGTGGCGGACCAGTCGCTGGCCGATACGCGGCGCAGCGAGATGATCACCCTGCCCGTGACCTTGGCCGTGGTGTACGTGCTCTTCGGCGGCTTGGTTGCGGCCTGCGTACCGGTGCTGGCGGCCGTGTGCACGGTCGGCGCGGGGATGCTCTGGCTGCTGGTCCTGTCGCGCTGGTACGACCTCACTTCACCCGCGCTCTCGACGACCACCATGGTGGGACTGGCCCTGGCCATCGACTATTCGCTGGTGACGGTCGGGCGGTTCAGGGAAGAGCGGGCCGCGGGGCACGACGTCGCGGAGTCGGTGGTGCGGACCATGGCCACCGCCGGGCGCGCGGTCCGGTTCGCCGCGCTCGTCGTCGCCGCCGCCCTCTGCGGGCTGGCCGCCTTCCCCAGCGACTTCTACGCCGCGATCGGCCTGGCCGCGGCAGGGACCGTCGCCCTCTCCCTCGCCGCCGCGCTGACCCTGACCCCGGCGCTCCTGGCGGCGTTCCCGCAGCGGATCGGGGCGTGCGCCGCCCGCGGCACCGGCTCCGGCGGCTTCGCCCGGCTGGCCCGGTGGACCCGGCGGCACGCGCTGTCGGCCGCGGTCGGCGTCGGGGTGCTGCTGCTGGCCTGTGCGACCCCCTTCCTCCGCGTCCACCTGGTCAGTCCCGTCGGGGAGCAGCAGCTCCCGCCCGCGGCGGAGGCGCGGCGCTACGCCGACACCGTGGCGGAGCGGTTCCCACAGCACCGCGCGGACGCGGTGGTGGTCGTGGCACGCACCGACCCGGCCCGCCTCCAACAGTGGGCGGGCCGTTTCGCGGGCGGCCCGGACGTCGAGGC
The DNA here is from genome assembly GCF_055588085.1 of Streptomyces sp. NPDC046303. NCBI lineage: Bacteria > Bacillati > Actinomycetota > Actinomycetes > Kitasatosporales > Streptomycetaceae > Streptomyces > Streptomyces sp. NPDC046303. Next base: position 399,533 of record NZ_JBVJFA010000001.1, on the reverse strand, counting down.
GGTGGGCGCGGCCACGGCCGCGGCCCCCGGGATCGCGCTCGTCCGCGTGGTGCCGAAGGCCGACACCGCGGGCGCGCCCGGCGACCGGCTCGTGCAGCGCATCCGGGCGGACCGCCCGGCCGGGTTCCCCGTCTGGGTCACGGGGCGCAGCGCCCTCGACATCGACTTCCGGGCCGAGGTCGTCGACCACGCGCCCCGGGCCGCCGCCCTGATCGCGGCGACCACCTTCGCCTTCTTGTTGCTGATGACGGGTTCGGTGCTGCTTCCGTTGAAGGCGATCGCGATGAACACCCTGTCGCTGGGTGCCTCGTTCGGCGCTCTGGTCCTCGTCTTCCAGGACGGCTGGGGCGCCGGCCCGCTGGGAGTGCACACGCTGGGCGGGCTGGGCTACTGGCTGCCTGTGGTGGTGTTCGCGCTGGCTTTCGGCCTGTCGATGGACTACGAGGTGTTCCTGCTCTCCCGCATTCAGGAACTCCACGACTCCGGGGTGGACAACGACCTCGCCGTCGAGCTCGGGGTCCAGCGCTCCGCCCGGATCATCAGCTCCTCGGCCGCGCTGATGTGCCTCGTCTTCATCGGATTCGCCACGGGCGAGCTGCTGGTCATGAAACAGCTGGCGATCGCGCTGACCGTGGCCGTCGTCGTCGACGCCACGCTCGTGCGGTGCGTGCTCGTTCCGGCCACGATGACTCTGCTCCGCGACGCCAACTGGTGGGCTCCGTCCACGCTGCGCGCGCGGCTGCGCGGTCTGCGGGCTCAGTTCCCGGCTTCGCCGAAGTCGGGCAGGACGAGCGATCCGTCCTCGGCCAGTGTGAAGCCCGGGTTGTGTGCGACCTCCCAGGCGTGGCCGTCCGGATCGGTGAAGGCGCCGGAGTAGAAGCCGACGCGGTTGACGGCCGCCGGACTGATGACCGTGCCGCCGGCCCGCTCGGCGGCCTCGAGCAGGGCGTCCACCTCGGCGTCGGAACGCACGTTGTGGGCCAGCACGATGCCGTCGAAGGCGGCCGGGGGCCCGGCGGGCAGACCGCAGTCGGCAGCCAGCTTGCCCCGGTCCCACAGCACCAGGGCCAGCCCGCCCGCCTGGTAGAAGACCGTCTCCTCGACTTCCTGGCCGCGCCAGCCCAGGGCCGTGTAGAAGTCCTTGGCGCGGGCGAGGTCCGCGACGCCGAGGGTGATCAGACTGATCCGCTGTTCCATAGGCCCACCGTACCGGCCGGGCCCGGCCGTTCAGCGGTGCAGCAGCCGCGTCCAGTCCTGGGGAACCCGGTCGGCCGGTCCCGGCGCCGGCTGGTCGGCGGGGTGGGCGGCCGGCGGCGCGAGTTCGGGACCGGACTCGTACAGCTTGTCGCCGTCGTAGTCCCAGAACCACTCCTCGCCCGGTTCGAAGCTCTGTACCAGGGGATGGCCGGTGGACTTCCAGTGGGCGGTGGCGTGCTGGGCGGGGGACGAGTCGCAGCAGCCGATGTGGCCGCACTGGGCGCAGCGTCGCAGGTGGAACCACCAGCCGCCCGCCGCGTCGCACTCGGCGCAGCCGGGCCCGGTGGGCGGGGCGCTCGGATCGATTCCCTTGATCTCGGTCATACGGGCTCCTCGGCGGTCTCGTTGGCGGGTTCCGGGGTGGTGGTCAGGGGCAGCAGTACCTGGAATCGGGTGTCCCCCGGTGCGGACTCGACCTGGAGGCTGCCGTGGTGCTTGTTGACGACGATCCGCCAGGAGATGTCCAGGCCGAGGCCCGTGCCTTCGCCGACCGGCTTGGTGGTGAAGAACGGATCGAAGATGCGGCTGCGGATGTCCGCCGGGATACCCGGTCCGGTGTCCCGGAACTCCACCAGCAGCCGGTCCCCTTCCCGCGCCGTGCGCACCGTCAGCGTGCCGTCGCGGCCGGTGCTCCCGATGGCGAAGACGGCGTTGTCGATGAGGTTGGTCCACACCTGGTTGAGCTCCGCCGGGTACGCGGGCACGTCCGGTACGGAGCGGTCGTAGTCCTTGACCACCCGGACCCGGGGACCGATCTTGCCGGACAGCATCAGCAGGGTGCTGTCGAGGAGCTCGTGTACGTCGACGACCCGGTGCGGGGCGCGGTCGAGCTGCGAATACTGCTTGGCGGCGTCCACAAGGTGGGAGATGCGCGTGGTGGAGTCGTCGATCTCGTCCATCAGCAGTTCGGTCTCGACCGTGTAGTTGAGCCAGCCGACCGCCCCCGGGAGGATGTCCTCGGCCACGGCCGCCTCGACCTGGTCCAGCCAGTCCGTGTCCAGCCCGGCCTGCACGAAGGTCGGTGCGATCCGCCAGCCCTCCGGGATGCCGTGGTCGTCGAGCCAGTCCGCGAGCTCGTCCTCCCGGTCGGACGCCTCCAGGGGGCTCAACACCGGTGCCTTCGCGACGCGTTCGGCGGTCCGCTCCTGGATCTCGATGAGGTCGGCGAGCGCCTCGCGGGAGTAGGGGCCGTGGGCGATGACGGCCAGCTTGTGCCGCATCTTGCCCACCCGTTCGCGCAGCGCCGCGGTGGCCCGCACGGCCGCCGCGGCCGGGTTGTTCAGCTCGTGCGTGAGCCCTGCGGACAACGATCCGAGCGCCAGCAGGCGTTCGCGCTGCCCGATGGCCCGCTGGGTGTTCTTCGCGCCGAAGAAGAGCCCCTCCAGCAGGTGCGCGGCCATGGGGAACCATTCCTGCATGAAGTCCGCGAACGACTGCGCGGGCAGGACGAAGAACCGTGTCGGCTCGGTCACCCGCATCGAGTTGGTGTACGTCTGCGGAACCCGGTCGCCCAGGTAGGCCTGCATGGCCCCGGCGTACACCCCGCGCTGTGAGGTCCGGCTGACCTCGACGTCATCGCCGCCGACCCGGCGGGACAGCACGACAGTGCCCTCGATCATCACGTAGAAGCAGGTCGCCGGGTCGCCCTCGGTGTACACCGGGCCGGCCTCGAACCGCTCCACCCGCCCCTCGGCGCACAGCCGCCCGAGCTGTTCCGGGGAGAGCTTTTCGAACAGGAACAGCGAGGCGATCTCCTGCGGGCTGCAGGGCGCGGCCTGCCCGCTCATGACTGTTCCAGGTACCGGTGGACGAGCATCACGGCCATGGCTCCTTCTCCGACGGCGGACGCGACGCGCTTCGCGGACTCGGCGCGTGCGTCGCCCGCCACGAACACGCCGGGAATGTTGGTCTCCAGGTGGTAGGGCGGCCGGTCCAGCTCCCATTCGGCCGGCGGGCGGCCGTCCGGCGTGAGGTCCGGCCCGGCCAGGATGAAGCCGCGGTCGTCGCGCAGCACCGTGCCGTCCAGCCAGTCGGTCCGCGGGGCCGCTCCGATGAAGACGAACATCCACTGGGCGTCGACGAGTTCGGTGGCACCGCTCACGACGTCCCGCAGCGTGAGCCGTTCGAGGTGTCCGTCGCCGTGCGCCTCCTCGACGACGGTCCGGGTCCGCACCGTGATGTTCGGTGCCTCTTCGATCTGCTGGATCAGGTAGTACGACATCGACGCCGCCAGGGACTCCCCGCGGACCAGCAGCGTCACCGATTTCGCGCCCCGCGCCAGGTACATCGCCGCCTGTCCGGCGGAGTTGGCGCCGCCCACGATGTACACGTCCTGCCCCTGGCAGGAGGACGCCTCGGTGAGCGAGGAGCCGTAGTACACCCCGCAGCCGGTCAGCTGCTCGCAGCCCGGTGCCCGGAGCTGCCGGTACGACACCCCGGTGGCCAGGATGACGCTGTGCGCGGTGACGGAGGAGCCGTCGGAGAAGCGGACGACGCGCGCCGCGCCGTTGGCCTCCAGCCCCGTGACCTCGCGCGCGGTGAGGATCTCGGCGCCGAACCTCTTGGCCTGGCGGCGGGCGCGTTCGGTGAGCTGCGCGCCCGAGACGCCGTCGGGGAAGCCGAGGTAGTTCTCGATGCGTGAGCTCTGCCCGGCCTGCCCGCCGGTCGCCGACCGCTCGACCAGGACTGTACGCAGCCCCTCGGAGGCCCCGTACACGGCCGCGCCGAGCCCGGCCGGGCCGCCGCCGATCACGACCAGGTCGTAGAAGTCCGCGGCGGGCGTCGTCGCGAGCCCCACGTGGGCGGCCAGGTCGGCTGCCTCGGGTTCGAGCAGCACGGTGCAGTCCGGGGTGATCACCAGGGGCAGCCGCTGTCCGTCGGCCCCGGCCGCTGCCAGCAGTCGTCGTCCCTCGGGCTCGTCGGAGGAGTACCAGCGGTAGGGCACCTGGTTGCGGGCCAGGAACTCCCGTACGTGCGAGGAGTGCGCCGACCAGCGGTGCCCGACGACCTTGGTGGCGGGCACCGGCCGGTGGTCGCTGGAGCGCCAGGCCCTGAGCAGGTCGTCCACGACGGGGTAGAGCTTCTCCTCCGGCGGGTCCCACGGCTTGAGCAGGTAGTGGTCGAGGTCGACGACGTTGATCGCGTCGATGGCCGCGTTGGTGTCGGCGTACGCGGTCAGCAGCACGCGCCGCGCGCCCGGGTACACGCCCAGGGCTTGTTCGAGGAACTCGATGCCGTTCATCTGCGGCATGCGGTAGTCGGCCAGGATCACGGCCACCAGGTCGCCCCGCAGCTTCAGCTCGCGCAGCGCCTCCAGGGCGGACTCGCCGGACTCGGCGCGCACGATCCGGTACGAGGCGCCGTAGCGGCGCCGCAGGTCACGGGCGACAGCGCGGGAGACCCCCGGATCGTCGTCCACGGTCAGGATGACGGTCCGCGCGGTGTCGGCGACCTGTGCCATGCGTCTCCCACGAACGGCCTGGACCTGCTGGACCTGCTGGACCAGCGGGCACGGCGAGCCGCCGCGGCGCGGGTCCCCGACCATCGTACGTTCGTTCGCCCCGGTTCGCTGCGGAATGCCGCGGCGGCGCGGCGGCCGCGGGAGGAGAGCGGCGGGGCTGCCCCGCCGGGGCGTGAACTCCCGCCTCTCCCGCGGATAGGCTGACCGCATGACTGTGCTCGTGTACGAAGACTTCGGCACCGGACGCCACCGTGAGGCCTCCCTGATCCGCCACGCGCTCGGCAGCGTCCACGACGAGGAGCTCGTGGCCGGCCTGGCCGGCGGAATCGGCTTCATGTACTTCGTCTTCGAGTACGCCGGCCGGCTGCCCATCGCCACGATCGTGGCCCAGGCCCACCCCGAGCCCTGGGTACAGGTCGCGCTCGGTCGCCTGGGGATCCCGTACGACGCCACGCGTGCGATGAAGCCCCGTTGGGGCCGGGTGCGCGCCGCACTCGACGAGGGCCAGCCCGCCTTCTGCGTGGTCGACCGGTCCTCCCTGCCCTGGCACGAGGCCGACCCGGAGGCGGAGATGACGGGCACGGACCCGTACACCGTCGTCATCGCCGGGTACGACGGCGACGACCTGCTGATCGAGGACGGCGCGGACACGCCGTACCGGATCGACCGCGAGGAGTTCGGCGCCGCCTGGACCGCGCACCGCAAGGGCCGCCACCAGCTGGTCGTACCCACCGGCCCGGCCGAGGCGGAGCCGGATGTCGCCGGGGCCATCGCCTCCACCGTCACGCACCTGACCGGGCCGGTCCTGGGAAACGCGTTCGACGTGAACTTCGGATTCTCCGGGATGGAGAAGCTCGCCGCCCAGCTGCGCGACAGCACCACCAAGACGGGCTGGGAGCGCCGGTTCGGCAGCTCCCCCGAGGCCTTCCGGGCCGGCACGGGCCGGCTGCACGCCTGCCTGGAGGAGGAGTGGACCGCCCCGGGCGCGACGCGTCCGCTGTACGCCGATTTCCTCGAACTCGTCGAGCGCCCGGAGGCCGCCGGCCTCTTCAGGGAGTCCGGCCGGCACTGGTCGGAGCTGGCCGCGCTCGCCCGCGACGCGAACCCGGAGGCCGGGGCCGAGGAGCGGCGTGCGCTCTTCCACGCGTGTGCCGAGCAGGTGGACGACTGCCTGAACCTGGAGCGGCAGGGGGTCCGGGCGCTGCAGAAGTAGGGAAGCCCGAGGACTCGCCAGCGGGTGCACGGCCCACACGCATGGGGGAAGCTGGGTAGAGCCGCAGTGTCGGCGGCGGCCAGCGAGTGGCGAGGGGTCTTTCGTGAACGTTTCAGCAGCCGGCCGGCCCGCGCGCGCATCCCGGCGCCGGGGTCGGATGACCACCCTGCTGTGCACGGTGGCGGCCCTGACCGCGGCCGTGCTCCCGGCCTCCGCGAACACCGCAACGGTGGCGGCGCGGAGTCCGGCGCAGCTGGATCCGGTCGTGGTCGTCGACTGTTTCTCCCAGGCCCAGGTACGCCCCGAGGAGTACCTGCTGGCCTGCGGGGACGGGAACAACCGGCTCGTCGAACTCCGCTGGGACACCTGGGGGCCGAGGACCGCGACGGCCACCGGCACCGACCTGGTGAACGACTGCCGCCCGTACTGCGCGGCCGGCCGTTTCCGCGCCTATCCGGTGACGGTGACTCTCGGCGATCCGCAGGCCTGGTCCGAGCACCCCGAGGTCGAGCGCTTCACGACGATCCGGCTCGTGTACACCGACACCGCACCGGCACCGGTCCCCAAGGACGTGACGTACAAGCTCGTGTACTGACGCCGGCCCGGCCGGGCTACCGATGCCCGGACCGCCCGAGGACTCCGGCCGGAGGGGCCGGCACACCCACGCGGGCGGGCCTCGGCGGCGTCCGGCCCGGGATGAGCGCGTCCCACTGCTCTCGGGTCGGGCCGTCGTGCCCTGGAGAGAAGTCCGGGCGGGCAGCCAGCCAGGCGGTGACGTGCCGGTCCACTTCCTCGGTGCCGTAGGCGTCCTGGGCCGGTCGCAGGAGGTGCCGTACCTGGGCCCGGGCCCTCATGACGACGGGGTCGTCGAAGGCACACGCGGCCAGCGCGGCAGCCCGCCGATCCGAGGGAGGTGAACTCTCGGTCTCGGCGAGGCGTTGCTCGTGGGCGCGGTCGGCCCTCACCTGCGCGTCGAACCACGGGCGGAGGGTCCGTGCCGTCCAGGTGTGGTAGCCGGTGGGATCGGCGGCGATCCGGTCGGCGTGGTGGGCGAGGTGCTGGGCGGCGAGCAGGGCGTGGGAAGCGCCGTGGCCCGAGGTCGGGTTGGTGTGGATGAGGCTGTCCCCGGCGTTGACCAGGCCGGTGACGAGAGGCCCGTCATCGTCGGCGAGGGCGGTCCAGCGGTTGTCCAGGCCGGCCATGGCCAGGACGGCCGACTGGGGTTCGGGGGCCAGGTCGAGCCAGGCGGCGGTGGCGGGGAAACGGCGGGCGACGGCCTCGAAAACGGCGGGGTCGGTGAGCGCGCCGCGCGTCGGATCCCCCGTGGAGAGCACCAGGTTGACCGCGAAGGTGTCGTTGTCGGAAGGGAAGACCCCTGCGAGCGCGAACGGTGCGGACGAGCCGGTCTTGACCCGCCCGGGGTCACGCGGGCCGTCGGCACGCAGCCGGTACCAGCGGCACAGGTAGGCGATCCCGGCGCGGTGGCTGTCGACCACGGGCGGGCGGCAGCCTGCCGCGGTCAGCCAGGCGGGCACCGGCGAGCGGCGACCGGACGCGTCGACGACGAGGTCCGCCTGATGCATGTCCGCGCCCACGTGCACGCCGGTGACCCGGGGAGGGCGGCCCTCCCCGATGGCGAGGGAGCTCACCCGGCAGCCTCGCCGCACGTCAACGGTGCGCTCCCGCCGCACGGCCGCGGTCAACGCGGCCTCCGGCACGATGCGGCGGGTGCGCAGCGTCACCAAGTCCTCATCGCCGGCCCGGTGCGGCGGGTGCTCCCCGAACCAGTCGAACTCGTGGTACTCCCGGGCTCCGCGTTCCAGCAGGTCCGCGTAGACGTCCGGGATCTCGGTGCGCAACACGGTGCGCACGGGCGCGAGGAGCGAGTGGGGCTGGACGGCCTGCGGGATCCGGGGTCTGTCCCAGTGGAAGAAGTCCCGGTTCAGGTCTTCTCCGGCCTGCCGTGCGTCCTGCTCGAACAACGTCACCGTGTGGCCCCGCCGGCCGAGCATGAGCGCTGTCCCCAGCCCGCTGATACCCCCACCGATGACCGCAACTCGCGCCACTGAAGCTCCCCTTCGCGTCGTGTTGCGGTATGAGCCTACCGTTCGACGATCTTCGGCTGACATCGGCGTCGCCCACGCGGCGGCCCGCGCCGACCTGCACCGGGGGCCTCCACGAGCTGCTGCGGCAGCCGGGGCGTCCGGGCCGGAGTCTTCCGGGGGACACGCCGCCCGGTGCGGCGTACGCTCGTCGGCAGGGGCTCGTGATCGAGACCGCGGGAGGACCGATGACCGCGCTCGGCGACCTGATCGAGATCGACGACAGGACCGTGCTGGTCCTCGGGCAGGGACTCGATCTCGAGCGCGATCAGCCGGATGTCGCCAACGCCCTCGTACACCGCGCGGGCGACACCCTCGTGCTGGTCGACACCGGGGTCACGGCGGCCTTCCGCGCGGCACTGCTGGAGGCGGCCGACCGGGTCGGGCCCTGGTCCCGCGCCCTGGTGCTGACCACGCACGGCCATCTCGACCACGTCGGGAACAACGACCTGGCCGACGAGCTGGGGGTGCCGGTGGAGCACTACGTCCCCGCTCTCGACCTCGACCAGATGCGGGACCCGGCGTCGTACTGGGTGCGCGCCTTCGACCGGATCGCCTGGTCGGGTGCGCTGCCCGAGCCGCCCGCGCCGGCCGCCGACCAGGTGGTGTCGCTCTTCCAGCCGTTCCGGCCCTTCGGGGCGACCACCCGGACCTACGAGGAACGGCCGCTGGAGCGGATTCGGATCGGGTCCCTTCGGTTCAGCGGCTGGACCTTCACCGACGGCGCGGTCCGCGTGTTGCGCAGCCAGGGCCACTGCGCCGGGCATGTGATCGTGCACCTGCGGGACTGCGGCGTCCTTCACCTGTCCGACGAGGGCAACGGGCCCTGCGGGGCGCTGCCCGACGCCGACCAGCTCAAGATCCAGACCGTGCTCGGCGCCGCCGCCCTGCTCTTCGAAGAGGGAGAGGCCGATCTCCTCACCGATGGACACACCTTCGCCGTGCGGCGGGGCCCCGAGGTGGTGTCCTATCTGGACGGACTGCTGGAGCAGGCCGCGGCCCTGCAGGAGACGGCGCTCAGACTGACGAGGGAGAGCCGGCGGGTCCAGCCGCGCGCGTTCACCACCCGCTACGTGGAAACCGCCGCTGAACTCGGCGTCGGCGGCGCCAACCCGAGCGCGATGTTCACCGCCATGATGTCGGTCAACCAGCTCCGCGAGCTCGGGCTACGACCGGAGTCCGGCGACATCGACGCACCCTGGTCCCGGCCCGCGCTCTGATAACGCGCGCCGCGGTGACGCCGACGCCCGCCGCGTGCCCGTGGCGTCGGCAAGCCGGGCCGGCCTCGCACGGCCCGGCCGGCGGATGAGGATCACCCGGGGTCGCGGTTCAACCCGCGTCGCGGGGCGGCGGTGCGGTGATCCGGCGTACGGCCTCCACCACCGCGGACCGGTGACGGGCGAGCCGTTCGGGCGCCCAGTCGGTTCCCGCCGCACTGTCCGCCGGAGCCGCCGGAGCCGCCGGAGCCCGCACCGCGCCGAACCAGGCCTGCGACAGGGCGATCACCAGCGTCAGCACATCGGCGGCGTCGGGCTCGGCGTCGATCAGGCCCGCCTCCTGCGCCTGCCGCACCGCGGCGATCTTGCCCAGGTAGGACGCCGCCTCCGTGTCCGTGACCCCCGGGCGCTCGAGCTGCTTCCACAGCACCAGACGCATCAGCGACGGCCGCTCGACGAGGTGGTCGAAGACGGCGCCCGCGTAGCCCGGCAGGTCGTCGGCGTCGAACGGCACGGACTCCGAACCCGTCTCCAGCGCCCGCTGGAGAACGGCGTCGAAGAGCTGTTCCTTGTTGCCGTAGTAGACGTAGATGAGCCGCTTGTTCGCCTGCGCCGCCTCGGCGATGCGGTCGACCCGCGCACCGGCGATGCCGTACGCCGCGAACTCGGCGAAGGCCGCATCGAGCAGGCGGGCTTTGGTCGCGCTGGAATCCCGTGCCATGCCGCCCACCCTAGCAAGTAACTATCTGGTTATTGACATCGCCCTCGAGTCGCGGCATGCTCTATCTATCCAGTTAGTTACTTTCCCCGAGGGAGCACATCATGGACATGCGCGCACTGGGCGGCCAGGGGCTGAAGGTCGGCGTCGAAGGGCTCGGACTGATGGGCATGAGCGCCCATTACGGAGCCACGGACGAGACCGAGTCGCTGGCCACGATCGACCGCGCCCTGGAACTCGGGGTCACCCTGCTCGACACCGCCGAGGGCTACGGCCCCTTCCACAACGAACGACTCCTCGGAAAGGCCCTGGCCGGCCGCCGCGAAGCGGCCGTGATCGCCACGAAGACCGGCATCGAGTTCAGCGACGACGGTGCCTTCGTGGGCCACAACGCGACCCCCGAGTACATCCGACACTCGGCCGACCGGTCCCTGCGGCATCTGGGCACCGACCACATCGACCTCTACTACCTGCACCGCATCGACCCGAACGTGCCGGTCGAGGAGAGCGTGGGCGCCCTGGCCGAGCTCGTCGCCGCCGGCAAGGTCCGCCACATCGGCTTGTGCGAAGCCTCGTCCTCCACCATCGCCCGCGCCCACGCCGTCCACCCGCTGGCCGCCGTACAGACCGAGTACAGCCTCTTCGAGCGCGGCATCGAGCACGACGGCGTCTTCGACACCCTGCGCGAGCTCGGCATCGGGCTCGTCGCCTACTCCCCGCTCGGCCGCGGGTTCCTTTCCGGGGCCATCACCAGTCCGGACGACTTCGCGGCCGACGACTTCCGCCGCACCGATCCCCGTTTCCAGGGCGAGAACTTCCACCGCAACCTGGCGGTCGTGGACCGGGTGCGCCGCCTCGCCGCGGAGAAGGGCGTCACACCCTCGCAGCTCGCCCTGGCCTGGACCCTCCGCCAGGGCGCGGTGCCGATCCCGGGCACCAAACGCCGCCGCTACCTCGAGGAGAACATCGCCGCCACCGCGGTGACGATCACTGACGCGGACCTGGCCGCCATCGACGCAGTGGCCCCGCACGGTGTGGCCTCGGGCGACCGCTACGCCCCTGAGCTGATGAAGTCGCTGAACGGCTGACGGCCGAACGGACCGGGGTTCCGGGCGAATCGAATGGTGGGAAACCTGCGGGAAGCCGAACTACAGCCGCTTGCCGGTGAGTAGCATCCGTCAGCAACACCGTGAGGTATGAGGAAAGTGAGCCGTGATGGCAAACGAGCCCGACACCACGCCCATCCACAACGTATACGCGCAGCGGTTCGCCGCCGATCTCGAGACCAACCGCAAGGAGCAGGAGGTCGTCTCCTCGCAGATCGCGGAACTCGAAGTGCGCCTGAAGCAGTTGAAGGAGGACGAGAGCTGGCTGTGCGGCGTCCGGGAGGCGCTGCCCGCGCCGGCCGCGGAAGCCACCGGATCCGAGTCCCCCGCCCCGGACACCGTCGCCGCGCCACCCGCGTCCGCGGAGGCCGCCGCGGCAGGGGCCGTTCCCAAGCCGCGGCAGGCGAGGAGGGCGACGGGCGGGACGGCGCGCGCCAAGAAGTCGGCGCGGGCGAAGGCTCCTTCCGGCGGCGCCTCGGCCGAGGTGGCCGGGGCGAAGGCGGCCAAGGCGGCGAAGCCCGCGAAGGCCAAGACCACCGCGCGCAAGCCCGCCACGGCGGCGGCGCAGAAGACGACCGAACCGACGGCGGGCAAGGCCGCGGAACCGCCGCTGCGCGAGCTCGTCCTGGCCCTCCTGACCGGCGCCGGAGAGCCCCGCATGGTAAGCGAGGTCGCCACGGAACTGACCCAGGCCCACCCGGCCCGGTCGGCGTCCGCCCAGGTGGTGCGCAACACTCTCGAGGCCCTGGTCAAGAAGGGGTCCGTCGAGAAGGAGCACAGGCAGGGCTCGGTGATGTACACCGCTCCTGCGCAGCCCGCGGCCGCCGCGCCCGCAGGTGGGGCTGAGGGCGTACCGGCCCCCGCAACGCCGCAGGAGAAGGTGTCGGCGGCGGCCGACGCCTGATCGGTCACCGGCGCGCGCCGAAGGCCACGCGGTCCCTCACCGCGGGGCCTTCGGCGCGGTGGGGCGTACCCGGCCCGGCCCCGGCATTAGGCTCGGATCATGAGCACTCCTGCCGTCGCACGGACCTGGGAGATCTTTCCCGCCAGGGGCTACTCCACCGCCTGGGTCGACTTCGGACCCGACTCGCTTTCCGCCCGCGGACGGGCCGTCGGCCTGCTCCCCGAGCCGTACTGGGTGTCCTACGAGCTGGAGACGACCGGCGGCTGGGTGACCACCCGGCTGGGGGTCACCGTCGAGACCGCCGCGTCGACCGGGTCCCTGGACCTGCGGCACGACGGGGAGGGCCGCTGGACCGTCAACGGTGCGGAACGACCCGACCTCGGCGGAGCCCTCGACTGCGACCTGGGGCTGTGCCCGCTCACCAACACGATGCCCGTGCTGCGGCACGCCCTGCACCGGCAGCCGGGAGCCGGTCCTGTGGTGTTCACGATGGCGTGGGTGTCGGTCCCCGAGCTGACGGTCAGTCCGAACCGGCAGACCTACACCCACCTGGCCCGCGCCGAGCACGGGGCTCGGATCCGCTACGAGTCCGGGGACTTCCGCAGCGACCTCGAGGTCGACGAGCGCGGCATGGTCCTCGACTATCCGTCCCTGGCGGCCGCGCTCACCCGCTGAGCCGGGGCGGAGACCTGCCACATCCTCCCGGCCCTGTCCTGGCACCTGGGCTTCACCCGTGTCCCGTATCGATGTCGAGTACCTCGTGAACGGGCCGACGCGGTGTGGCGGGGGCCGGGGGGCCGTATCCGAGGCGGAGCACCATGTGCACGAAGCCCATGGTCGACTGCGGATCCCGTACGGCCCAGCGCAGCTCGGGGTATTCCAGTGCGTGGGAGGTGAGTGAGGTCGACAGTCCGTCCAGGGTGGCCTGGAGCATGACGCGCTCCATCGCCTGGCCCGCTTGCAGCCAGTCGGCCCGCCGGTCGTTGACCGTACCCAGCAGGGCGAGCTGCGGGTTGCTTTCGAAGGTGGCCGCCTGACGGCCCTCAACGGCACTCCTGCCGGCGAAGTCGCGCACGGGTGCCTGGCCGTCGTACCGACGCGGTCCGAAGGCGTAGTCGGGGATCCCGTCGGCCGGTGTGTCCGCGGCGTCGGTGCCGATGCGCGTCCAGCGCTGCGTCTCCTCGGCGGCCGCGGGGTCCAGGGCATCGCGGCCCTCGGCGTCGTGCACCAGGTCCAGAAGCCTGGCCACGTGCCATGCGGAGGGGAAGACCAGTCGTGCGCCTTCCAGGATCGCGCAGCCGCACAGCTCGTCCCTGATGCCTGCGGGTATCTCCTCCTCCGTGAAGGGCCGGCGGCTGGTGTGCCGTCGGTGGATCGCCGGGTACAGCGCGGCGAGGTCACCGTCGGCGGTCACGGGGGCGGACAGCCGCACCGAGGCCAGCAACTGCGGGTCCTGGGCGTCGGGGAGCAGGCGCGTGGCCGGCTCCCAGCCCGCGTGAACGGCGGCGACCCGCAGGTTGAACAGAGCCGCGCCACAGCCCAGGTGCAGGGCGCGCGTGGTGGGGTCGGCGCGCGGCATGGAGCGTTCCAGATCGGACCGTATGTGGAAGACGCGGCTGTCGGGGAAGAAGCGGAATCTCCACGGCTGCGCGTTGTGCATCGACGGGGCGGCCGTGGCATCCACTACGAGCGCTGTCACGGTCTCCGTGTCGAGGGTTTCGGGCATCGAACGCCTCCCCGGGGGAGCCGGCGGGCCGCGCCGGAAGACAGCCTCCCTCTCCTTTCACGATAGGCCGGGCACCTCGAATCCGCCGCTCAGCCGACGACAGACGACGACGCCGGCCGGTTCCGCCGCGAAACGGTGATATGCATCACAGCCGCCATGAGGGTCACGGAAGCATTACGTCCACTAAGGCTTCACAGATATGTCGAGATTTGTCGCACAGCAGTCGACATTCCCCTTGCCCACCGAAATGGGTGTCTCCGGGAATGCGGCAGCCTTCTGCAACGTGCCACGTCACAGGCGTTTCTGACGGTCCCGTCAGCTCCGGGCAGCCGGCCGGACGTGCGGCGAGCACGACTGCCCGCCCATTTCAAGCCCGGCGTACGGCGCCGCGGCCCGGTCCGGCGCAGCGACTTGCCAGCCCGTTACCGGGTTTCCAAGAATGGCGGCCCGCCCGGCGCTCCGGCAGCTCAGGCGCAGGACGCTTCGCAGAGACCAAGTGAGGCCAGCATGCAGAAGCACCGCAAGAGGAAGCAGTACAAGAAAATATCGATCGCCGCCGTCACCCTGGGCATCGTGGGCATACCCACGGCGGCGATCGCGTGTTTTGACGCCCAGGAGACGGCCGCGACGAGGGCCTTCGAACGGCAGGGGCCGCGCCCCTCCCCCAGCGCACCGTCGCCCAGCGCGCCGCTCCAGACGCAGACGGTCCCCGTGGCGGCCACCACGGGGACGCCCGAGCCGACGGGGCAGCCCACGGTGGATCCGCAGACCGCGCCGCCGGCCACCGCGGCGACGGAGCCGCCCCCGGCGACGCGTCCCGCCGCGCCGGCCCCGGTCCGGCCGAAGGCCCCGGTCGCCACGAAGCCGCCCAGCACGCCGACCGCAGCGCCGTCCGGCCCCACCGCCGAGGTGGTGGCCCTCGTGAACAAGGAGCGCGCCAAGGCCGGCTGCTCCGCGCTCACCGTCAATGCGAAGCTGACGGCTGCCGCACTGAACCACAGCAAGGACATGGCCGCGCACTCCACCATGTCGCACACCGGATCCGACGGCTCGGACGCCGGCGAGCGCATCACCCGCGCCGGCTACAGCTGGATGACCTACGGCGAGAACGTCGCCTACGGCTACGGCACGCCCGAGCAGGTCATGACCGGCTGGATGAACAGCCCCGGGCACCGGGAGAACATCCTCAACTGCGCGTTCAAGGAGATCGGCGTCGGCCTCGCGCAGCCCAACTCCTATTGGACCCAGAACTTCGGCACGGCCCGCTGACCCCGCCGGCCACCGGAGCCCCGTAGGACCGGACGGGCGGGGAGCTCGGCCCGTCCGGGCCGTGCTCCCCGCCGGGCGGCGGGCGGAAGCGGTACGGGCGACCGTCAGCGCACGGGGGTCAGCTCCCGGGCCGCGATGAACGCGGGGCGCCGGACGGGCGCCGCGAAGGGCTCCACCGGGGCGTTCTCGACGCTGTTGAAGACGAAGAAGACGTTGCTGCGCGGGTACGGCGTGATGTTGTCGCCGGAGCCGTGCATCGCGTTGCAGTCGAACCAGGTGGCCGAGCCGGCCTGCCCCGTGAACAGCCGGATACCGCAGGCCTCAGCGAATTTCGCGAGGGCTTCCTTCGAGGGCGTGCCGGCGTCCTGCATCTGCAGGGACTTCTTGTAGTTGTCCTTCGGCGTCTCGCCCGCGCACCCCAGGAAGGTCCGGTGCGAGCCGGGCATGATCATGAGCCCGCCGTTGGTGGGGTAGTTCGGTGTCAGTGCGATCGACACCGAGACGGTCCTCATGCGCGGCAGTCCGTCCTCGGCGTGCCACGTCTCGAAGTCGGAGTGCCAGTAGAAGCCGCGGGCTCCGAAGCCGGGCTTCACGTTGATCCGGGACTGGTGCACGTAGACGTCCGAACCGAGGATCTGGCGGGCGGTCCCCACGACCCGGGGGTCCGCCGCGAGCCGGGCGAAGACCTCGCTGATCCGGTGCACTTCGAAGACCGAGCGCACCTCCTGTGACGTGCGCTCGACGATGGAGCGCTCGTCGGCGCGCAGGGCGGGGTCGGCGACCAGGCGGTCCAGCTCGCGCCGGTAGACGTCCACTTCTTCGGGCGTGATGAGCTGCTCCACTGTGTGGAAGCCGTTCTGCTCGAATCCCTCCAGTTCACGCCTCCACAGGGGCCCGGGAGTACCGGGATCGGACCATATGACGGGGTCCTTGCGGCCGATCAGGGCCTCCTGGGCGCCCCTGGTCGGGTAGACGTCCGCGATGCGCTCGGTTGTGGTGCTCATGGTGTTGCCTGCCTCTCCTCTCTCGTCTTCCTGCCGGTGTCCGCGTACCCTCGTCGGCCGTCAGACGGGGTCCGGCTCGGTGAGCAGCGGGTAGACACCCTTCTCGTCGTGGTCCTCCCGCCCCGTGACGGGCGGGTTGAAGACGCACAGGCAGCGGAAGTCCCGCTCGACGCGCAGGGTGTGCCGCTCGTGGCCGTCGAGCAGGTACATGGTTCCGGGGGTGATGCGGTACTTCTCGCCCGTCTCCTCGTCGGTGAGTTCCGCATCGCCTTCCATGCACACGACGGCCTCGACGTGGTGCGCGTACCACATCGACGTCTCCGTCCCGGCGTAGAGCACCGTCTCGTGCAGGGAGAAGCCGACGCGTTCCCGTGCGAGGACGATGCGCTTGCTCTCCCAGGTTCCGGAGGCGGCCTTCACGTGCCGCTCGGTGCCCTCGATGTCCTTGAATGAACGGACGATCACTGTGTTGTTCTGCCTTTCTGCTGCTCCTGCGGTCAGGCCGTCTCGCGGACCGAGCGCGTCAGGATCTCCAGTCCCTCGTCCAGTTCCGCGGACGAGATGGTGAGCGGCGGCAGCAGTTTCACCACCTCGCTCTCGGGGCCGGAGGTCTCGACGAGGAGGCCGTGCTCGAAGGCCCGGCCGCAGACCTCGCCCGCCCGGTTCCTGTCCTGGAACTCGATGCCCCAGACCATGCCCTTGCCCCGGTGGGTGGCGCCCAGGGCCGGGTCGGAGCAGAGCTCGCCGAGGGCCTCGTCGATCCGGTTGCCCTGGGCGAGGGTGCGCTGGCGCAGGACGCCGTCGCGCCAGTACGTCTCCAGGGCCGCGGTGGCGGTGACGAACGCCGGGTTGTTGCCGCGGAAGGTGCCGTTGTGCTCGCCGGGCTCCCAGATGTCCAGCTCCGGCTTGAACAGGCAGAGCGCCATGGGCAGTCCGTAGCCGCTGATGGACTTGGACACCGTCACGATGTCCGGTGTGATGCCCGCGTCCTCGAAGGAGAAGAAGCTTCCGGTGCGGCCGCAGCCCATCTGGACGTCGTCGACGATCAGGAGCATGTCGCGGCGCCGGCACAGGTCCGCCAACTGCTGCAGCCATTCGGGGCGGGCGACGTTCACGCCGCCTTCGCCCTGCACGGTTTCCACGATGACGGCGGCGGGCTGGTTCAAGCCGGACCCCTGGTCTTCCAGGAGGCGTTCGAACCAGATGAAGTCCGGTACCCGGCCGCCGAGGTAGTTGTCGAACGGCATGGGGGTGGTGTGTACCAGGGGGATGCCCGCTCCGGCCCGTTTGAAGGCGTTGCCGGTCACCGCGAGCGAGCCTAGGGACATGCCGTGGAAGGCGTTGGTGAAGGAGACGACCGCTTCGCGGCCCTTGACCTTCCGTGCGAGTTTCAGTGCCGACTCGACGGCGTTGGTGCCGGTCGGCCCGGGGAACATGACCTTGTACGGGAGGCCGCGGGGGGCGAGGATCGCGGACTGGAAGGCCTCCAGGAAGTCCCGCTTGGCGGTCGTCGACATGTCCAGGGCGTGGGTGATGCCGTCCCGGCCTAGGTAGTCGAGGAGTGCGCGTTTCAGTACGGGGTTGTTGTGGCCGTAGTTGAGTGACCCGGCTCCGGCGAAGAAGTCGAGGTAGTCACGGCCCCGCTCGTCGCGCAGCCGGCTGCCGCTCGCCTGCTCGAAGACGGTCGGCCAGGCCCGGCAGTAGCTGCGGACCTCCGACTCCACGGTCTCGAAGACACTCAGAAGCGGCTCTGTGATGGTCAATGCGCTCTCCAGACGTTGTGCGGCGTGGCTCCGCTCTGCGGGAGCGCCACGCGGGGTGGTGCGGTGAACGGCGAAGAAGGCCTGCGGGCCCTGATGTCAGGCGCCGGGCAGCGCTATGCGGTGGAGCACTTCGGCGGCGTGGGCGTCGCTCCCGGGGAAATGGCCGGGCTCGAAGAGCACCTCGCGGGTGAGTGAGGCGCCGTGGCGGGCGGCGTACGAGCTGAACAGCCGCTCCGAGGCGGTGTTCCCCCGCTCGATGGTCGTTTCCAGACAGCGCAGGTCGCCCTGCCGCTGCGCCTCGCGGGCGGACAGCCCGTCGAGCAGCGCTCCGGCCACTCCCCGCCCGCGCAGGGCTTCGTCGACGGCCACCTGCCAGATGAACAGGGTGCCGGGGTCCGCCGGCCGCCGGTATCCGCTGACGAATCCGACGGGCCGCCCGCGGGGGTCGCGGGCCACCGCGGAGGTGGCGGCGAAATCACGGCACCAGAGGAGGTAGCTGTACGGGGAGTTCAGGTCCAGGACTTGGGAGTCACGGGCGATACGCCAGAGGGAGGCTCCGTCTCCCACGTCAGGGCTGTCGAAACGCAACTCCACGGGAAGGTCCAGGAGGGCGCTTCGGCTGCGGGCCAGGTCTGCGGGTGCAGTGGTCATGCGGAGGGAAGTTACCCAGCACGAGCTGACATTGCATCGGGCTGGAGGGTTCCGTGCCGGCGCTGGGCGTGATAGATGGCGGAGCGCGACGAAGCCCCGAGTTCACCCGCGTCGGTGGACTGAATATGGCGATTTGGCAGGAAATATCCACCCACAGCGAGCGAATGTAACGAGACTATAACTCCTTCCGATGGGCCGGAACTGCCCTTGTAATCGTCGCCACTTCACCGAACGAAACCGTTTCACCCGCGCCGGACGGGGCAGGAGGGGCGGGCACGGTCGGCCCCCGGCCCCGGCCCCGCGGTCCTGCCGCTCAGCGCAGTACGGCCGCCAGCAGGTCGGTGCCCAGCGCCGTCAGATCGGGCAGGTTGAGGGTGTAGCGGACGTAGCGACCGTGCCGCCGGGCCGTCAGCAGGCCCGCGCGGCGCAGGACGGCGAGGTGGCGGGACACCTCCGGGGGTGAGAGTTCCCAGGTGTGGGCCAGCTCGCCGGTGGTGTGCGGGCCGCGGGCCAGGGTGCGCAGCAGCCGCAGCCGTACCGGATGGGCCAGTGCCTCCAGCCGCAGTGTGACCGTCTCCAGCGATACGGGCTCCGCTGGACCCGGCTCGGCCACGGGGTACTGCACCACCGGCTGCCACCCGGGTGCGTGCACCGCAATCAGGTGCGGGCGGCCGAAGACGCTGGGGATGAAGGTGACGCCGGTGGCGTGGGCGGCGGTCGCCTTGTCCTGCAGCTTGTCCACGATGATGCAGTCGCCGTCCGGTGCCAGGGTGACCGCGCCGGAAACCGAGGCGAGTGCCGCCCCGATGCCCTGGCGCTTCAGCAGGTCGTTCTTGACGCGCAGATCGGTGGCGAGCCGTACGGCCACGTCCGTCCAGGCCGCGTCGAAGAAGGCCTCGGCGCACTGTTCGAGGGTGTGGCGCACCCGCGCCCGCACAGCGGCCGGGTCCGCGAGCAGCCGTTCCGCGAAGGCCTCTTGGCGCGCGCCGCGGGCCTGTGCGAGGTCCAGTGCCCGCTCGCGTGCCGTCGCGTCCGTGAGCGGCGACGGCACGGCGAGGTGGACCCGGCTGCCGCCGCAGGTGGTGACGAGCGCGGCGGTCACGTACGTTTCGTCGCTGATCCGGTCCACGTCGTCCAACTCCTCGGCGAGGGTCGGCCGCGGCCGGGCGGGGAGCAGGAAGTCGGCCTGTGAGGAACGCCAGAGGAACTCCGCCTCCCGCAGCCGCTCGGCCAGCTCGGGCCGCAGCCCGGCCCAGACGTCCCCGGCCCATCCGGCGAACTGCGGATGATGCCCTGGTTCGGCCAGCACGTGCAGCATCGCGGTCAGCTCGGCCAGCGGGGAGGCGGCGAACCGCAGCCGCTCGGACGGCAGGCCGCTGATGTCGATCCTCAACGTCACCTCCTCATCATCACCGACGGGACGGCGGGCGAAGGCGTCGATTGACGGTGTCCGTCAACCCGCGCGGCCGGTGCGGCGGCCCGAACGCACCGTTGGGGCCATGACAACCATGACCAAGATCCGGCCCCGTGCCCTCGTCCGTGCCTCCGGAGGCTCCCGCTATGCCGTCGCGCTGGCCGTGGACGCGCTCGGCACCGGCCTGCTGCGGCCCTTCCTGCTGCTGTACGGGGTGACGGTGCTGAGGCTGTCCGCGCCCGCCACCGGCATCGCCATGACGGTCGGTGTCGTCGTGGGTCTGGTGTGCATGCCCGCGGTGGGCCGATGGCTGGACGGGGGCGCACGCAGCACGGTCGTGGCAGCGTCGATGCTGGTGCGGGTGCTGGGCGTGGCGCTGCTGCTGGCCGCTCCGCAGGGGCACGTCTGGCTGTTCGGGGCGGCGGCGCTGTTCCTCGGCATCGGCAACCAGGCATGGCCGGCCGCCCACGCAGCCCTCGTGGCCACGGTCGCCCACGGCCGGGAACGCGACGCCGCTCTCGCGGGAGGCCGGGCGCTGCGCAACGCCGGACTGGGCGTGGGCGCGCTCCTCGCCACCGCATGCCTGGCGGGCGGCACCACCGCTCTGCAGGCGCTGGCAGCCGTCACCGGGCTCGCCTATCTCGTCGCGGCGGGCCTGGCGTGGTCGGTCCGCCTGCACGCGCGTCCGGCCGCTGCTCCGGGCGAGGACGCGGACGCCGGGGCCGGCGCCGGGCCGGCACCCCGCATGCGGGCGCTTCTGGCCGCCAACGTGATCTATGTCTTCTGCCTCAACGTCCCCGAAATCGCGCTGCCCCTGGTCCTGGTGACTCAGCTGGACGCATCCCCGATGTGGTCGGCTGCCCTCTTCGTGGCCAACACCGTGCTGGTGGTCACCCTGCAGGTGCCGGTCACCGTCCTGATGTCCCGGTTCTCCCGGCGGAGCGTGCTGGCCCTGGCCGGCGTGGTGCTCACCGCGTCCTACCTCGGGTTCCTGGCGGCCACCTCGCTGGGACACGGCTGGGCCGCCCCGGCCGTCGCCGCGGTGTCGGTACTCTGCACCCTCGGCGAGATCATCTATGCCGGCAGCGCCACCGCGCTCGTCACCGCCCTCGCCCCGGCCCGCGTCCTGGGACGCACCCTCGCCCGCTTCGAGCTCTCCACCGGCTTCGGCCTCGCCGTCTCCCCGGCGGCCATCACCGCTCTCGCACCGCACGGCCCGGCCGCCCTCTGGGGCAGCCTCGCCGCGGCGACGCTCCTGTCCGCCTCCGCCGTTGCCGCCGAGAAGGATCAGGGGACGGGGCTCGGCGGTGGCGACGGACCCCGTGCCGCCGGCCCGTGCATGGCGCCCTCAGGGGCGGGCACCCGCGCCTCGAACGTCCCGACGGACGCGCCGCACCGCACGGTGCGGGGCTGCCGATGACACGGAAGGGGTGCGCATGTCGCACGTCGAGGAGTACGTCGAGGTCAACGTCCCCGTACGCACGGCCTACAACCAGTGGACGCAGTTCGAGGAGTTCCCCGCCTTCATGGAGGGGGTCTTGCGCATCGAGCAGCGCACGGACACGCTCACCCACTGGGTGACGAACGTCAACGGTGTGCGGCGCGAGTTCGACGCGCGGATCACCGAGCAGCTCCCGGACCGGCGCGTCGCGTGGATGACGGTCGACGGTGAGGCCCGCCAGGCCGGGCTCGTCACCTTCCAGCCGATCGACGCGACCACCACCAAGGTCGTCCTGCACATGAACTGGGTGCCCGACGGCCTGGCCGAAACGGCGGCCGACAAGCTCGGCTTCGTCAAGCGTCAGGTCGTGGGCGATCTGAAGCGGTTCAAGCTGTTCATCGAGTCGCGCGGGGTCGAGACGGGGGCCTGGCGCGGCGAGGTCTGACCGCGGCGAACGGCGTGGCCCCCCGGGCGGGGCGGGCGGGTCGGACGGGCGCATCCGGCCAGATGCGCGGACCGGGAAGGGCCGGCGGAAGGACGCGGGGGCGGACAGGGCCGATCTTCAAGGGGGTAACCCGCCTAAGCGAAGCGGAATCCTTGGGAATCTCGGCCAAGTTGCCCGTACGCCCCTCCGCGCCCCCCGCAGTGACGTTCCATCACCCCTGTACGGGGGCACCCGCGTTGGTGCTGTTGGTTCGTCTACCGAGGAGAGCGCACGATGACGAAGGTCCTCGTCCTGCACAGCGTCAGCCTGGTCAGGTCGGCACTGGCCGCCCTGCTGAGATCGGAAGGGCCCTTCGAGGTCACCTCGGCAGGCTGGCGGACCGCTGCGCGCCAGGCCGAGTCCTTACGACCGGACGTGACGGTCGTCGACCTCGACTGTCCGGGGACGACGGCCGTCCTGGCCGACGACCGGCGCGCGGACCGCCAGGTCCTCGCCTCCCCCTCCTCGGTACTGGTGCTCGCGTCGACCGGCGCGCCCGGTTCTCTGCACCGGGCCTTCCGGGCCGAGGCCCGCGGCTACGTGGACAAGGACGGCTCGCCGGGGCGCCTGGTACGGGCCGTGCGGAAGGTCGCCGCCGGGGAACGGTTCATCGACGCCTCACTGGCCTCGGCGTTCATGGAGGCCGACCCCGTACCGCTGAGCCCGCGGGAAGTCAGCGTGCTGGCCAGGGCCGCGGAGGGCGATTCCATCGCCGAGATCGCCCGTACCCTGCACCTGGCGAGCGGGACCGTACGCAACTACATGGCCGCGGCGACCCGCAAGACCGGCGCGCGCAATCTCATCGACGCGATCCGGATATCGCGGCGGGAGGGCTGGGTCTGATCCGCCGCGGACGGGGCCGAGGACCGCGTCAATCGTCCGCGGTCCCGTTCCACTTCCCCACCAGATCCCGGTACAGCGGTGACCTGGCCGGGAGTTCCGCATGGGTGCCGCACACGGCGCGGGTCCCGTCGAGGACGAGGACCCGGTCGGCGCGGGCCGCGGAGGAGACGCGGTGGGCCACGACGACGAGGGTGCCGGGACGCTCGGCGAGGGCCCGTTCGGCACGCTCCTCGGTACGCGGGTCCAGGTGGCAGGTGGCCTCGTCGAGCAGCAGCAGCGGCGCCGGCGAGAGGTAGGCGGCGGCGAGCGCGAGGTGCTGGCTCTCCCCCCGGGACAGCTGCCGGGGGGACACTTCGCCGTCCAGACCGCCCAGGCGCTCCACCAGGTCGTCCAGCCCCAGGGCGCCGACGGCGCGCCGTACCTGGGCGTCCCCGGGTACGGGAGCCCCTCCCGGCCCCGGGGACAGGTGGGTCAGGTTCTCCCGCACGGTGCCGGTGAAGACGTAGGCCTGCTGCGGCAACAGGGTCCGCCGCGGGTCCGGTCCCGTGGCACCCGGCCCCCGGCGGGCGGCCGCACCGGCGACGAGGACCGTTCCGGCGTCGGGTGACAGCATCCCGGCGAGCAGCGCGGTGAGCGTGGACTTGCCGATGCCGCTCGGCCCGACCACGGCGAGGTGCTCCCCCGGCCGCACCACCAGGTCGAGGGTGTCGAGCACGGGCACCGCGCCGGGGCCGTAGGCGAAGGTGACGCCGCGGAGCTCGGCCGCGGCGGAGGTCCGCCGACCGGTCTGGGCGTGCGGCTTCGCCGCGCGGCCGGCGTCCGGGGGGCCGGGGTCCGGGGGGCCGGCGTCCGGGGCGGGCGGCAGCGGATCACAGAAGCGTTCGAGGACCACCACCAGTCGGGTGCCGGCGGAACCCAGTGCCGTCATCAGGGAGTTGAGGGCGGGCAGCAGCGCCGTGACCACGTACGTGAGACCGCCGGCCAGCGTACCGGCGGTGATTCCCCGCCCGAGCAGCCAGGGGGTCGCGGCGACCAGTGCGATCACCGGCAGCCGGCCCGCCGTTCCCAGGGCCGCGGTGCGCAGGGCCGCCCAGCGCGCGAGTCTGCGCGTCAGCCGCTCCTGAGTGGCGATCAGGGGTTCCACCCGGGCCCGTGCCGCTGCCTGTCCACCGCAGGCGACGATGTCCCGCAGGCCCTCCCCCAGCTCCGCCACCCGGTCCGCCAGCGCCTCGTCGGTGTCCAGGGACAGCCGTTGTACGGACGCCATGGGGTGGAGCGTGGCCAGGAAGGCGGCCACGCCCAGCAGCAGCGGGGGCAGCACGATCAGCAGCAGCACGGGGGCCAGGGCTGCCATCCCCGCGAAGGCGCCCACGGCGGTGAAGACGAACGAACGCGTCGTCAGGACCAGCCCGGCGAAGGAGTCCCGGGCCATTTCCGTCTGCTGCGTGAGCCGGGACACGGCGCCCGTGCCGGGAGCGCGGGCCGGGTCGGCGACCGCGCGGTCCAGTGTCTGCCGGACCGCCCGCCGGACCAGGCCGTCGCGCAGCGGCTCGACGAGGTCCGCGAGTCCGGCGAACACACCCCGCAGCGCGAACCCGCCGAGGAGCGCTCCGGCTCCGGCCGCGGCCAGCCACGCGAGACCGGTGGCGGTGCGGCCGGCGAGGAAGCCGTCGTCGAGGGCGCGGGCCACGCCGTAGCCGCCGAGGAAGGTGTGCGCGGACTCGAGGAGCGACCATGCCGCCAGCCGTCCCGCAGCGCCCTTGCGGCCGCGCAGGAACCGGCGTCCCTCCGGGGCCACTCGGCGCCAGGCCTCGCTCTCGGTCACCGGGCCGCCTCCGCTGCCGTCTCGCTCGCCGTTTCGCTTGCCGTCTCCGCCGCCGGCCCTGTCGCAGACTCCGGCACCGCCTCCGCGCCGGCCTCGAACACCGCCCGGTAGGCGGGTTCGTGCCGCCACAGCTCGCCGTGGGTGCCCGCCGCCCGCACCCGCCCGTCCTCGAGCCACACGACGAGGTCGGCGCGGACGGCGGACGAGAGGCGGTGCGCGACCACGATCCGCGTGCCGGGCCGGATCTCGTGGGCGAGCGCCCGCTCGACCTCACGGGCCGTGACGGTGTCGAGGCTGGAGGTGGCGTCGTCCAGGACGAGGAGCCGGCCCGCACGGCAGAACGCCCTGGCCAGCCCGAGGCGTTGCACCTCGCCGCCGGACATCGGGGCGTCGGCGAGGCGGGTGCCGTACCCGTGGGGCAGCCGCCGTACGAACAGGTCGGCGCCCGCGGAGCGGGCCGCGGCGCGGACGGCTTCCGGGCCGGGATCCGGGCCCGCGCCGAACGCGATCGCGTCCTCGACCGTGTCCCCGAACAGCACGGGCCGGTCGAAGGCATACCCGACCTCCCGGCGCAGTGCTTCGGCGGTGAGCTCGCGCAGGGGTACGCCGTCCAGCAGGACCTGGCCGGCGTCGGGGTCGGTGAGCCGTCCGGCCACGGCGGCCAACAGCGTCTTGCCGGCGCCGGACCGGCCCACCACCGCCACCGTGCTGCCGCCGGGGATCACCAGGCTGATGTCGTGCAGGACCGTCGATCCGCCGCGCACGAGCCGGACGCCCCGCAGTTCCAGGGTGCCCGGACCGCCCTCCGGCAGCTGGGACCGGCCGTGGCCGAGAACGGGCAGGGCCAGGACGGCGGCGGTCCGCCGGGCGGCGGCCCGGCCCCGGACCACGGCGGCCAGCCCGCCGGTCACGGCGCCGACCCCGGCCGCGAGGGCGGCGTACCGTACGGCGGCGAGGAGGTCCCCGATCCCGATGGCCCCGGCCGACAGGCGGATGCCGCCGACGGCGAGGACCGCGTACAGGAGCATCGGCATGAGGGCCGCGGACCGGGCCGTCGTTCCGCCGTAGACCTGCCACATCCGCCTGCCCTCAGTGCCGAGCTCCGGCAGCTGGGCGAGGATCCGCGTGCGTTCGCGTGCGGCGGTTCCGGCGGCGGCGATCGTGCGCGCCCCGGCCAGTGCCTCGACGAGACGGCCGGCGGTCGCGAGCTGCACCTGCTGGTAGCGGGCGACGCTGCCGAGGGTGTCGCGGGCGAAGGCCCGCAGCAGGAGCACCAGCAGCGGAACGCCCATGAGGAAGGCGAGCGCCGTCCACAGGTCGATGAGGAAGAGTGCGGTCACCGCGCCGATCGGCGGCAGCAGTGCGGCGGCGGCGTGCGCGACGGCGGCCGGTACCTTGCCGGCCTCGGCGGCGTGTGCGGTCAGCCGCGCGGCGGTTTCGCCGGGTGCGTGGCGGGCCGCGTGGTGCGGGGCCGTCCGCAGCAGCCGGCCGAGCCCGAGCCTGCGCAGTCGGGCGGTCGAGCGGCCGTCCACCTCGCCGGTCAGCCGGGCGGCGGCGGCGTCCAGCGCCACTTCGGCCGCGATGACCGCGGCGCACAGCAGGGTCCAGGCGGGGCCGGACGGGGCTCCGCGGAGCAGCAGGTCGAGGGTGTGGCCGAGGACGGCGGGTTCGGCGAGTGCCGCCGCGGCTGCCGTGACGGTGCATCCGAGGACGGCGGCGGTGCGCCCGGCACTGTGCCGGGCCACTGCCGCGAGCGCCTGGTCGGCGCCTCGGTCCACGGCCGGCGTCTCGGCTCGGTCGACCGCCGCGTCGGGGGGCCTCATCGGCGGATGCCTCCAGGGATGGGGTGCGGGCCCGGGCGGTGAACCGCCCGGGCCCGAGGTGACCTACGTCAGTTACAGGTCGTGATGCTCAGGCTGCTGTCACCGCAGAGGAGCAGGCTGGCCCGGCTGCCGCCGCCCGTCATCGCGACCTCGGCGGTCTCTTCCTTGGGGGTCTCCATCGACTGCAGGTCAAGAAGCGTCATGTCAGATTCCTCTTCTTCTCTCGAGTGGTGCGATGGGTCACGGTCCCGGACGGGACCGGCTCGGGGGCCGCCGCGCGCTCGCGCAGCGGCGGGAGGAACGGCAGGTGCGCGCGCCCGCCGGGCGCGGCGCTGCCGAGGGCGAGGAGAGCGCCGGCCGTGCCCGTGGCGAGGTCCATGGACAGCCGCATCATCTGCTCGCCCGGGAAGGCCAGATGCCCCTGGTACGGCACGGCGTGCCGGGCCAGTGCGTCGATCTGGCGCGCGAGGGCGCCGGGCCCGGTGCCGGGGCCCGGTGTGGTGGTCCGGGCCAGGTAGAGGATCATCCCGGCGGCCCCGCGCAGCAGCCCGGGCTGTGCGTAGAAGGTCGCCTGCGCGGCCCGTACGATCTCGCGCCGGGCCTGTTCGAAGCGCTCGTCGGGACCGTGCTCCAGCCAGTCGTCGAGCACCATGCCGATGCCGACACTGCCCTCGCCGAGGTACGGCATCGTGCGCCAGCCCTCGTTCACCTGGAGGGTGCCGTACGCGCTGGTGACGCAGCGGTCGAGGTCGCGGTGGAGCGCGTGGGCGGCCTGGATCAGCAGTTCCTTGTCGCCGGTGCGTTCGTACAGCCGCACGAGGAGCAGGGCGGGGCCGGAGTTGCCGTACAGCAGTCCCGCGCGGGTGGGCCGCTGCTCGGGCCGGGTGATCAGTTCGGCGCAGCGCAGGGCCGCGGCGTGCAGCTCGCTCTCGCCGCTCGCGGTGCCGAGCGCGTCCAGGGCGAGGCCGATGCCGGCGAGGCCGCTGTGCAGGTCGGGGCCCGCGCTCTGCCAGGGCTGGTGCAGCAGTTGGCCGGCGAGGGCGAGGGCGCGTTCGTGGTGGCCGAGCCGGTGCAGCGTCCAGGCCGTGCCGGCCAGGCCGTCGTAGAAGCCGAGGGGGGTGCCGGAGAGCGGCTCGGCGGTCCGGTCGAGCAGCCACTGCTCGGCCTCGGGCCAGGGTCCGGCGCCGGTCTCGGCGAGGGCGTGGAGGACTCCGGCGATCCCGTAGCCGAAGCCGACGCCTCCCCCGGCGGTCGCGAACTGGGCGATGTCGCCGGGGACGAGGCGGTCCTCGCGCTCCGGGGTGGCGCTCGCGCGCAGCGCCGCGGCCATCGAGGTACGGGCGGCCGGCCATTGCCG
The DNA here is from genome assembly GCF_055588085.1 of Streptomyces sp. NPDC046303. Taxonomy (NCBI): domain Bacteria; kingdom Bacillati; phylum Actinomycetota; class Actinomycetes; order Kitasatosporales; family Streptomycetaceae; genus Streptomyces; species Streptomyces sp. NPDC046303. Next base: position 371,956 of record NZ_JBVJFA010000001.1, on the reverse strand, counting down.
TGGTTCGACGGGAAGGTAGGGCCCGGCCGGTGCGGGCAGGCGGTCGCCCGGTGCGCCCTGCGGGACGCCGGACAGGATCTCCTCGACGGCTTCGTCGAGGAACCGCCGCGGTACGGGGAACTGCTCGGCGGCGACGGCGGCCAGATGGGCGGCCTTGGTCCGGTCCAGGACGAGCAGGCTGGTCAGGGGGAGGAAGAGGGCGAGGCGCAGGCAGGCGAGGGCGTAGCGGTCGACGGAGAAGCCTCGGCGTTCGGCAGGGGCGACGAATGCCGGGTTGGCCACGGTCTGCCGCAGTCCTTCGTCGACGTGCGCGGCGGCTTCGAAGTCGAGGAGTGCGACGGAGGGTTCGCCCGTCTCGTCCTCCGCCACCATGATGTTGAAGAGGTGGAGGTCGTTGAAGACCACGCCGCGGGCGTGCACGGCGTTGACGGCCTCGGTGACGCGCCGGTGGACCGCGAGGGCCCACTCGGTGTACGAGGCGAGCTCCGCCGGGTCGGGATCCGCCTCGATCAGTGGGTGACGGCGCGCGAAGTACGTGTTGAGCGGTTTGCCTGCGAGGTGTTCCAGCACCAGGAAGTGGTGGTCGCCGACCGTGAACGCGCCCCGGACCGCCGGGACGCAGTCCAGGCCCGCCAGCCGCTCCAGCGCGGCCTGTTCGCGGTGCAGCCGGGTCACGGCGTCGGCGCCGTCGGCGGCGAGTCCGGCGTACGGCCGGGCCTCCTTGAGGACGACGGCTTCGCCGGTGCGGCTGTCCTTGCCGAGGTAGACGCCGCCGCCGTTGGAGAAGTGCAGCGCCCGCTCCACCGTGAAGGGGATGCCGGTGAGGGTGACCGCGGAGCGGGCGGCGAGGTGCGGCTCCAGGAAGTCGGGCAGTTGGAGCCACTCGGGCGGCTGGAAGGCCGGTCCGCGCCGGTCCGGTACGAGGCTCCCGTCGGGGGTCTCGATGGCCGGGACCAGTTCGCCGTGCTCGTCGTAGCAGTGCCGCAGGGTGAAGCTGCCGTAGCGCAGGTGGACCGGTCCGGCGCCCCAGCGCAGATCGCTGAGGATGTACGGACCGGCCGCTCCCCCCAGCGCGGCGTCGAGGTCCTCCGCGATCCGGCGGCACTGCTGTTCGCCGGCCGGGTACACGGTGATGAACTTCCCGCTCGCCGCGCGGTCGGCGTACTTGGCGTTGCGCAGGTGCAGCAGGTACCGGCTCGGTATGAACTTGAAGGCGATGCTCCGGGCGGTGCAGTACTCGTACACCGTCGTCAGCAGTGACTCGGCGTTGTCGAGCGTGGCCGAAACGTGGATCTTCCAGCCCTGTGCGGGCAGTTCGGCGCCGTCGGGGCGCAGTGCGAGCCAGTCGCCGCTCCGGTGCGAGCGCCACCCCGGCGGGACGGGGGCGAGCGCGGCCGGGTAGCTCTCGCCGGCCCGCCGGTACGGCGCGTCGTAGAACCAGCGGTCGGCGTCGCAGAAGGCGGCGTACCCCTTGTTCACACCTGCTCCCTCGGTCGGTGGCAGACCTGACCGTGTCACGCCCGGCGGACGCGGCGACAGTCACGGCTGTCACCGGTGCGGTGTGCAGTACTCATGAGTCACGACGACGGCCGGGGCGGCAGGCGTCCGGCGACGGCTTCCGCGGCAGGCCGCGGGGAGGGCTCGGGCAGGCCGCGGGGAGGGCGAGGGAAGGCGCGGGGGGCGGTGTGGTGTCCGCGTGCCCCCGGTGTGGCGGCGGTGTGAAGATCGGGTGGTCGCGAAGTGTCCCTTAGCGGGAATACCGGTCCAGACGGTGTCAGCCCCCTGCCGGGCACGTCCTTCGGCTACTTCTGAGTCACCCACGGGGTCATGTAGCGTCCGGAGCCGCTTGATCCGTTTCACCGTTCCAGCCCCACCGTGAGGACTCATGCCCGCCGCCTTCGACCCCACGACCACCGCTCCTACGAGACGGCGGAGCGCCGCCGCGCCATGGTCCGCCGGCGGGAAGCCAGCCCGAATACCGGCTGGAGGAGCGCTGGTCCTTTGAGATTCCGGATCAATCGCCCAGGCCACGGCCACACGTCCGCGCCCCCGTACTGGGAGGTCCCGGCACCCGCTCCGGTGGCCCCTCCCGTCGAGCCCGAGACCGTCGGACCCGAGACCGTCGAGCCGCCCTTGTCGGCCCACGAGATCGACCTCATCCGGGCCTCCGTCGCGGTGGTCGAGCCGCTCGCCGCGGACATGACGGTGTACTTCTACGCGATCCTCTTCGCCCGGTACCCCGAGGTCCGTCCGATGTTCCCGCCGGGGATGGACGCCCAGCGCGGCCGCCTGCTGCGCGCGCTGCTGCGCATCGTGGACCTCGTCGACGACCCGGAGAACCTGGTCCGCTTCTGCGGACACCTCGGTCGCGATCACCGCAAGTTCGGCACGCTCAGCGCGCACTTCCCGGCCGTCGGCGAATGCCTCCTCGCCTCCCTCGCCCGCTACGCCGGTCCCGCCTGGACCGCGGACATCGCCGCCGCCTGGACCAAGGCCTACGGCGCGGTCGCCCAGGTCATGATCAGCGCAGCCCAAGCGGACGAAGCGGTACGGCCCGCCGTGTGGCCCGCCACGATCGTGCACCACCTCGCGCGCGGACACGGCATCGCCGAGGTCACCGTGCGTCCCCACATGCCCTACGCCTACGCCGCGGGACAGTTCGTGAGCGTCGAGACCCCTTGGTGGCCGAAGCACTGGCGCTACTACTCCCCCGCCAACGCGCCGCGCGAGGACGGCACCCTGACCTTTCACGTGCGGGCGGTGACCGGCGGCTCGGTCAGCAGCGCCCTGGTCCACCGGGCGGCGGTGGGCGACGTGGTCCAGCTCGGTGCGCCGATGGGGGACATGGTGCTGGACGCCGCCGTCCACCGCGAACTGCTCTGCGTCGCCGGCGGCACCGGCCTCGCGCCGATCCGCGCACTGGTCGAAGAGGTCGCCCGGCGCGGTGGGCGCCACCAGGTGGACCTCTTCCTCGGTGCGCGCACCGGCGCCGAGCTGTACGGGGTCGACGACATGCTCCGGATGGCGCAGCGCCACCACTGGCTGACCATCAGGGGTGCGGTCTCCCACGAGTACATCCCCGGAATCCGGGGGTCCCTGCCCGAGGTGCTGGCCGAGTACGGACCGTGGTACCAGCACGACGTCTATCTCAGCGGCCCGGCCCAGATGGTCGCCTCCGCCAACGAGACGCTCACCCTCAGCGGCACCTTGCCCGAGCGGATCCACCACGACCCGTTCGAGACGCCCGTCCTGTCCATGCCCTGAGCCACTCGCTCGCCCCGTCCTGCCAGGAGAACGCCCCGTGACCTTGCCCCCGCCGCCCTTCGGATCAGCAGGCGAACACCGACTGCAGCAGCACATGGGCACCGCCGAGCGCGCCGCCCGGTTCTACGACCAGCAGGTGCGGCCCTGCCTCACCCCCGAGATGCGGGACTTCATAGGGCGCCAGGCCATGGTCTTCCTCGCCACGGCCGACGCCCATGGCGAGTGCGATGCCAGTTTCCGGGCAGGTCCGCCGGGATTCGTGCACGTCATCGACGACCACACGCTCGCCTACCCCGAATTCCGCGGGAACGGGGTGCTCGCCAGCGCCGGCAACATGACGGAGAACCCCCATCTCGGCATGCTGTTCGTGGACTTCACCCACCACCACGTGGGCCTTCACGTCAACGGCACGGCCCGGCTCTACAGCGACACGGCCCTGCGTTCCCTGCATGCCGGCCTCCCCGTCGGCACGGCGCCCGGCCGCAGCCCTGAGATGTGGGTCCACGTGAGCGTCGAAGAGGCCTACATCCACTGCTCCAAGTACATACCCCACCTGGAGCCTGCCCCCCGCCCCGCCCGACACGACGCCTCGCGTCCCAAGGACTCGAGCTACTTCACCGGCCTCGGTGCGGCGCTGGGCACCAGCCGCCCGATGTGAGCGTGCCCGGGTTTGCCTCAGACCTCGTGTGGAACCATGCAGGGACGGCTCGTCGCTGATCAACGGCAGGACGCAGCCGGCTCAGGGGTGTCGGGGGAGCTGGGGAGGAACGGCGCGTGGGGTGGAAGTACTGGCGCAAGGTCATCTTCTTCTTCTCGATATCCGCGCTGTCCGGTGCCGGCCTCGTGGCGGTCGGCACGTACGGCGAGGGGTTCGCCCGCCATGACGACAAGAGCTCGATCTACCTGGTCGGCATGTCGCTGGCCATGGTCGCGGTCCTCGGCACCTTCGTGGAGAACCACCTGGCCGAGCGGGCCCGGGCACGGGCCCGCGAACGGGCGATCAAGGCCGAGACCGAACTGACCGTGCTCTACACGGCCGTACTGCCGGCGGTCGCCGCGAGCCTCAAGTCCCAGGCTTCCCGGCACCGGGCGCTCAACCCCACGCCCGCCGCTCCGGGTACGCCGCCCGACCCGGCGCTGACCGGCGAGTTCGACAGACTGGTCGAGACGGTACTGGAGGCGGCCGTGGACCTGACCGTACCGCCGGTCACCCCGCTCTCCGGGGCGCGGGCGAGGAGCGCGTACTACGAACTGACGCCCTCGGGGGACTTCCGGCTCCGCGGGTTCCGCCCGACCAACGCCGCTCCGCCCCGCTCGGTGATCCCCGGCAACAGCACCGGCGGCACCCACATCACGACGGAGATCCTGGACGTCGACCAGGTGTGGGCCGTGGACGGGACACCGAGCCGGATCAGCCACCTGCGGCCGACGTCCGCCAACAGCTACCAGGCGGTGATCGCCGCTCCGGTCGCCGACGGCACCCGGCACTTCGGCATGCTGTCCGTGGACGCCCCCGAGCACGGCCAGTTCGACGACGACCACCGCACACTGATCGAGGCACTGGCGAAGGTGCTGGCAGCCGGCCGGGTGCCCCTCGTCCCCTGACCGGGGACCGAGCGAGAGAAGGCGGATCATGGCCTCGAATGCGGACGGCACGAACGGCGACGGCGACGGCGAAGACCCGCGCCGTGACGAGCCGAGCAGCGCGGAGATGAGCAGTTCGGAGATGAGCAGTTCGGAGCAGCCTGAGGAAGGGCCGCGCGCACCGCGGGACGTCCTCGCGATGGACGCCCGGCGCAGGCGCGCCAGGGAGAGGGCGACGCGGCGGGTCGACGGCGATCTGGCACGCGAGGAGGACGAGGCGCTGCCGCACCTGGCCGTGACCGCGCTGGCCACGTCCGCGTTCCTGGTCGTGGCCTTCGCCCTCGCGCGCCTGACCGGCGGACTGTGGTGGATCGTCCTCGTGGTAGCGGCCTCCGGAACAGGAATCACCGCTGCCGGATACGCCCGCACGGCCGCCGGCCGCCCCCTCCTCGGCGCACTGTTCCGCCGGCTGCTGCGCCGATCCGGCCGGAACCGGCGCTAGCTCCAGGGGACGGCGGCGAACACCGGGCCGCCGGCGGCCCGGTCCAGGCGGTACCGCCGGAGTTCCCGGTCGAAGCGGGCGCGGCTGCCCGGTGCGGCTCCGCGGAGGTCGGCGATCAGTGCGGCGTCCGGGACCCGCGCGGCGAGCCCGGCGACCAGCGGGTCCGTGCCGGGTCGCGCCCGGAGTTCGGCGGCGGGGTACAGGGGCAGTTCGGGGCCGTCCAGGTGCAGCAGGTCCCAGAAGTCGTCGGCGTACGGCTGGGCGCCCTCGTCGAAGCCCGTCGTATCGACGAGGTCCTCGGCGGCCCCGATCAGGCGGTCGAGCCAGTGCGGCAGCGAGTCGGCCTCCACGAAGAGTCCGCCCTCGCGGTACTGCATCAGCACCTGGCCCCACCCGCCGTCGGCTTCGATGTCGACCCAGGTGACGCCGCCACCGCCGTCGTCGGTGACCAGCCAGTGGAGGTGCGGGATGCCGTGGTCGCCGGCCTGCCGGGGGTGGCCGGTCAGTACGAACTCCACCGGCGGCACCGCGAAGCCGCCCAGGCTGCCGAGGAGTTCCCGCGCCGCGCCCGGTACCGGGACGGGCCAGCGGTCGAAGTCCGCGGGCGTCGCCCCGGGTTGTACGTCGAGGTCGAACGGGACCCGGGCGGCCAGCGCCCGGAGTCGTTGCACGAGGGCGTCACCGGAGATCACCCGGCCACGCTACCGGACCCTCCGAGGCGATCACCGGCCGCGGGCCGGCCCCCGCTCGGGAAAGGCCGAGCCGGATATTCCGTGCAGTGCGGTCAGTGGGGATGCAGACTCCCTGCATGGCGGATATGCAAGCGTTCCAGAACGAGGTCACGCGCCGAGCGGCCTGTAATCCCGACGGGCCGGCGCGCGGCCTGGCGGTGCCGCCCGGGGTACGGACGGCGGTACTGCTGGAAGGACCGAGCGACCTCGCGGCCGTCGAGGCGCTGGCCGCACGGCGCGGCCGGGACCTGGCCGCCGAGGGGGTGTGCGTGGTGCAGATGGGCGGGGCGATGAACGTGGGGCGCTACGCCCGCCTCCTCGGTCCGCCCGGGCTCGGCCTGCGCCTGGCAGGACTGTGCGACGAGCGCGAGCGTCCCTTCTTCGACCGCGGCCTGAAGCAGGCCGGGGCCCCGCACGGGGACGTGTTCGTGTGCACGGCGGATCTGGAGGACGAGCTCATCCGGGCACTGGGAACGGCGAAGGCCGAGGAGATCATCCGGGCCGAGGGCGACGACCGTGCCTGGCAGACCTTCCTGCGCCAGCCGGCGCAGCACGGCCGCACCAGGGAGCGGCAGTTGCGGCGCTTCCTCGGCACGAAGAAGGGCCGCAAGATCCGCTACGGCCACCTCCTCGTCGAGGCCCTCGACCACGCACGGGTACCGGCCCCCCTCGAGGACCTCTTCACCAGCCTGTAAGTCCCTCAGAGGACCGGCTCGCCTCGCGGCGCGGACCCGGCACCGATCAGACCAGATGGCCGGCGACGAGTTCGGCGAAGGCCTCCGGTGTCAGGACCGTGACGCCCAGTTCCCCGGCCTTGAGGGCCTTGGAGCTCGGCTTGCCGTTCGGGGACGGCGCGCAGACCAGGTAGGTGGTCTTGGAGTTGACGCTGCTGCCCGCTTTGCCGCCCGCCTTCTCGATCAGGCTGTTCATCTCGGAGCGTCCCAGTTTCTCCAGCGGGCCGCTCATCTTGCCGGTGACGACGACGGTCGCGTTCGCCAGCGGTCCTTCGCCGGCCGGCTGGACCTCCTGCGGTTCCTTCATGTTGACCCCGGCCTCGACCAGTTTCTCGATGACCGGGCCCAGGGAGGCGACCTGCTCGACGATGACGGGAGCCTTCTCCCCGCCTATGCCCTCGACCTCCTGCATGAGGGTGGCATCGGCCTGCCGGATGGCGTCCATGGTGCCGAAGTGCGCGGCGATGCGGCGGGACATGCTGCGTCCGGTGCCGAGGACGCCGAGGGCGCAGAAGATCCGGCTGAGGGGGCGGGACTTGGCGGCGGCGATCTGCTCGGCCAGCTTCGCTCCGCGCTTCGCGCTGCCGGAGGCCGCGGTGAGCTGATCCTCGGTGAGGGTGAACAGGTCCGCGACGTCCGTGACGGCGCCGGCCTCGATCAGGGCGTTGACGTACCGCTTGCCGAGGCCGTCGATGTCGAGCATGTCGCGTCCGGCCGCGTACTCGATCAGTGCGGGCAGGGCGCAGGCGGTTCCCTTCGCGCAGCGCCACCGCTCCTGGTCCTTGTTGATGTCCCCGCCGCAGTGGGGGCATGCGGTGGGCAGCGGCACCTGCTGTGCGCCGGCCGGGCGCAGGCCGGCGACGGCGGCCTGGACGCGGGGAATGATGTCGCCCGCCTTGTAGACCGTGACGGTGTCTCCGAGGTGGAGGTCGCGGCGCCGGATGTCGGCGGGGTTGTGGAGGGTGGCCCGGGTGACCGTGGAGCCGTCGATGTCCACCGGTTCCAGGATGGCCGTCGGTGCGAGCACTCCGGTGCGGCCCACGTCCCAGACCACGTCCTTCAGTACGGTCTGGCGCTCGACGGCCGGGAGTTTGAAGGCGATGGCCCAGTACGGGAACCTGCTGCCGAAACCGGCCGCAGCCTGCTCGGCCGCGTCGTTGGCCTTGATGACGACCCCGTCGATCCCGAACGGCAGGGCGGCCCGCATCGCTGCCATCGCGGCGACCTTCTGCCGTGCCTCGTCGAGGGTCGTGACCACGTGCAGGCCGGCGGGTGTGTCGGCCGTGGTCTGCACGCCGGCCCCGGCGACGGCGGCCAGGACCTCGGCGTGCGTGGCCCCGGACGGCAGGAACGCGATGTCGTCGAGCTCGACCGCTCCGTACGCCCAGAACGTCATCGCGAGCCGGTAGGGACGGTCCTTCGCGCGCAAGGTGCCGGCCGTGCCGTTGCGCGGGTTGGCGAAGACCTGCGCGCCGTGTGCCGTGCGGACCTCGTTCGCGGTCTCGAACTGCTGCTGGGTGAACAGGACCTCGCCGCGCACTTCGAACGTGGCCGGCACGGGCAGGTGCTCGGGCAGGCCCTCGAGGGTGCCGATGACGTGGCTGACGTCCTCGCCGTGGGTGCCGTTGCCGCGGGTGATGATCTGCTCCAGGCGCCCGGCGCGGTAGCGGGCTGCGACGGCCGCACCGTCCATCTTCGGCTCGACGGTGAACCCGCCGGCGGGCGCCTGTCCCAGGCGGCGCTGGAGCGAGGCGCCCCAGGCGAGCAGGCCGGCCGGGTCGAAGACGTTGTCCAGGCTGAGCAGCCGGGTGGTGTGCGCGACGTCACCCACCGGAGCGGCGCCGTCCGCGACCTGGCCGGTCGGGGAATCCTCGGCCGCTTCCTCCGGGTGCGCCTCCTCCCAGGACAGGACGGCGATCCGGAGCCGGTCGTACGTGGCGTCATCGACGGGGCTGTCACCGTCGCCGTAGTACGCCCGGGAGGCCTCGCGCAGGCGGGCGACGGCAGCCTCGTATTCCTCGCGGCTGGACATGGCGGACAGCGCCTCATCGGCGGGGATGTTCTTCATGGCCATGATCCTTGCCCAAGGGTCTGACAATGGCGGCCGGGCCGGGTCGCCGCCGGCGGTGTCAGCCGCGCGCGGCCGGTCGCGGCCGGCCCCCGGCAGCCGGGTGCAAGTTGGCCAGTACATGCCTCAACACATTGACTCTTCGTCAGTTAGCCTCTCAGGCGCCGGATATTACGGAAGATCGTTCCTAAAAGGGGGGAACTTTCACCATGCACATGCGAGTCAAGGCATTGACGACGATCGCGGCAGGGATGCTGGCCGCCGCCGGGATGGCTGCGCCCGCTGTCGCGGCGACACCGCCCGTCGACCGGCCGACCACCCAGAACTCGACGGCCGATGTGGGTATCAACCAGGTGGTCACCACCTGGACCTCCGCGAACGTCCGCAGCTGTGCGTCCACCAATTGCGGCATCGTCTACTCGGTGGGCGCCAACACCGGTCTCAACGCCTCGTGCTGGAGCCACGGCCAGTGGGTGAACCAGAACGGCGTCGCCCACGACAAGTGGGTCCGGCTCTACTCCGGCAACTGGATCTGGGGCGGCCTGCTGAAGGGGAACGAGACGGGCGGCGTATCCACGCGCTGCTGAACGCCGCGTGAGCACGGCCGGGGCCCGGACCGAGTCAGTCGGTCCGGGCCCCACCTCGTTAGACGCCGGGCCGGTGAACGCGCCTTCGCCTGGTCAGCGGACGGAGCGGTGGTCGTACACGGTGAGGGACAGGGCCTTCATCGCGGCCTGGGCGTGTTCGGAGTCCAGTCCCTGGTCGAGGGCCTCCAGCGCGGCGGCCGCCGACACCCGTACCGCGAGGGGCAGGCCCTCGTAGGCGGCGACCCGGTAGGCGACGGTACGGCGAGCGTCCCGTTCCTCGTCGCTCACGCCGTCCCGGGTCAGGGGGAAGGCCGCGGCCTGGTAGGTCGCGATGCTCACGAGGACCGCGTCGGCGATCCCTTCCGCGTATCCGTCGGCCCGGACGACGGCGTGCTCAGGCTGGAAGAACGCCGTCACCTGACGGCGGGAGAGCAGCGCGCCGATCCCCGCTCCCACTCCCGCCGCGCCCCCGGCGAGCAAGGCCGTCATCCGGCCACCCAGGAGATACCCGAAGCAGGCCCCGCCGACCGCCCCGCACACCACCAGAACGAAGGTGATCAGCAGGTACATGCGGGTGGCGAGGGAAGACGTCATGCCCAGCAGTATGCACGGCGCCCTCCGCCACTCGTCGGGCCCGTGGTCGTGGGCGGCCTGCCACCTGCACTCATCGTGTCGCTCACCGCGGCGTCGCGGCGGTCGCGAGTACGCCCCGAGCAGCCGTTCCGTCCGGCCAGGTCCAGTCGGCGACGAGGCGTCCGGACGTGCTCCGCGCCACGTCCGCCGGCTCCGCCGCCCCCGCCCCCGTCTGCCGCAGGACGCGGTTGACCCGCACGGCGGGGCGGGCGTCAGGGGCGGTTCCCTCTACGGTCACGGTCGGGTCGGGGGTGTCGCTCTCGTCCTGGTGCTGCGGCGTCGCCTCGCCGCGCAGGAGCGCGCCCAGCTGGGCCATCACCACCGGGTCGTGGACGCCGTCGTAGATCCACCGGGTGCCGAGCACCCCGTGCTCGGAGGTGCCGATCAGCGCCTCGCCGGGAACGCCCTCCAGCGCCTCGCCGCGGTAGCCCATCGGGACCAGGTAGGCCACCGGCTCCCGCGCGGTGGAGTCCGCCACGACCATGAACTCGATGCCGACCGCACCGTCCGGGTCGTCCAGGCGGAACCCGCCGGCCTTGACCAGTTCCGGCGTCGCCGCGTCACCCGCGTACCAGCTCTGCTTCGGCAGCCAGGCGGCGAGCAGCTCCAGCTTGGTGGGCGTCATGGTGGTGTGGTGGATGGCGGCCATGCGGGCTCCCTCACGCGTGGGTGGGTTCGGGCCCGTCTCCGACGGGATGCGTCGAACCTACAGGAGGGGAAGCGGCCGACATCAGACGCTTCCCGCCGGTCCCGGAACGGGGAGCGGCGGGAAGCGAGGGTCCGGGGCGTGTCTGCCGATACGCCCCGGTCCGACCCCCTGAGGTCGGAGGCGCCGCAGGGGCGGGTGGCGTCTTCGTTCAGCCACCCCTGCGGCGCTGCCGGGCTGCTGCTAGGCGCCCAGGTGACCGGCCTCGGCCCACTCCTTCTCGCCCTCCGCGGTGCAGTTCGAGGTGTAGACGGGACCGACCGCCGCCGGAACGGCCGCGAGGGAGGCGCAGCTGGACGAGAAGGCCTTGTGGCCGCCGGAGAAGTAGTCGATGTCGACACCGTCGTCGGCCAGGGCGGCGCCGGCGCCACCGAGCAGGATGCCGGCGGCCAGGGCAGATGCGGTCAGAGCGGAACGGATACGCATGACTCTCCTAAGGATTCCTCGAAGACGCACTGGTGAATGCGCGCGTCGGCCGGTGCAACATCACGATGGGGCGGCAGGCAACGGCGATTCACTCCATTGGCTCCGGGAGTGCCCTCGACTGCAGGAACGGGCTTCTCGTACCCCGTCGACGCGCTTCAGCGGCACAGGGCCGTATCCACGGCGCTCTCCAGATGCCTCGTGGCCGCCCCGTCGGCGGGGACGCTGGTCACCGCGATGTTGGCGGTGCGGCCGTCGTCGGTGGCACCGCCGCGGGTCTCGAACCCCGGGATGTCACCGCCGTGGCCCCAGTAGACACCGCCGCACGACAGCGGCCTGCTCATGAGCCCCAGTCCGTAGCCTGCGCCGGTGGTGCCGATGGGGACGGTGGTGCGCATCTGGGTGAGCTGGGCCGCCGGGAGGAGGTCGCCGGCGAGGAGCGCGGTGAAGAACCGGTTGAGGTCGGAGTTGGTGGAGATCATCTGGCCTGCCGCCCAGGCCGCGGAGGGGTCTATCTCCGTGACGTCGCGGAGGGGCGCCCCCGCCGCATCGCGGTGGTAGCCGCGGGGATGGGGCGCTCGGATGGTCAGGTCGCCGGGCGCCGGGAAGTAGGTGTGGCGCAGGCCGAGTGGCTTGATGATGCGCCGGTCGATCTCCTCCGCGAGGGGCCGGCCGGTGACCTTCTGGATGATCAGGCCGGCCACCACGTAGTTGGTGTTGCTGTACGCCCACTTCTTCCCGGGGGCGAAGTCGGCCTTGTGCCGGAGGGCGAGGTCCAGGAGGTCGCGGGGTTCGAGGTACCGGCGGTGCAGGATGTCGTCGTTGACGAGGTGCTCGTACTCGGGGAGTCCGCTGGTGTGCTGGAGGAGCTGGCGGACGGTGATGACGCGTCCGTCGATGCCCTCTCCGCGGACGAGGCCCGGCAGGTGGGTGTCGACCCGGGCGTCGAGGCCGATCTTGCCTTCGGCGACCAGTTGCAGCACGACCACCGCGGTGAACACCTTGGTGTTGCTGCCGATCCGCACCTGGCCGTCCCCGGGCACCTTCGACCCGGTGGCCAGGTCGCCCGTCCCCGCGGTGAAGGTGCGGGTGCGGCCGTCGCGGCCGGTGACGCTCGCGAGCGCGGCGGGCAGGCCGTCGGTGCGCACCAGCGCGTCCAGGCTCTGCTGTATGGTGTCCGGCCGGGCGGCGGCGGACGCCAGGGGCGGTGCGACGGCGCCCAGCGTCATGACGCCGAGGGCCATCGCCGCCAACGCGGCCACTGTTCCGCGTCGGCCGCCCTGATGCCGCCCGGATGAACGAAGCGTTTGCCGAACTTGCTCGCGCACGAGTCAACTCCTACGGAATTCATGGGGAAACCGGCGACATGGACCGGGCCCAGCTTGTCCGTATTCGGCTGCCTTGGACGATCCTGCTAGCGGCCCTGCTCCCGGTAGGGCTAACCCCCGTCCCGTTCCCGGGCAGTTGTCCTGGAGCGAGCCGGAACTCCGGCGAAGGACCTCGTGCGGGTGGGACTCAGCGCAGGCGGAGGACGCTCCTGACGCCGGCGTGGTCGGAGGGCCACCGGCCCGACGGGGTGCGGTCGGCCGGAGAGGCGCCCACCCGGTGGGTGGACACTGCGGTGATGCCCCGGCCGCGGTAGAGGACGTAGTCGATGCGCTGCGTGAGGGTGGACACCGTGTTCAGCAGGTTGGCGGCCTGGCAGCAGGTGAAGCCGGGGCTCCGGCCGCGGTGGGCGGTCCAGGCGTCGGTGAAGCCGGCGGCCAGGAGGTTGCCGTAGGTCCGGGTGGCGGTGCCCGGCGTGGCACCGACTCCGCCGGCGGCCGAGTTGAGGTCGCCGAGGAGCACGGTGGGAAGTTTGGTGTTCAGCGGGCCTGCGAGCAGTTCATTGCCCTGGAGTTCCTGGACGGCCGGCGAGACGGGCTCCAGATGGGTCGTGACCACGCGGCTGGTGTGACCGCGCAGGGTGGCGTCGGCGGCGACCCAGCCGCGCCGCAGGACGATGGGCGGACCGGGCGGGCAGCCGAGCCCCGTGACGCACAAGGACACGGCGTTCTCGAAGGTGGCGGCCTGCGCGTTGGCCACCGAGAAGACACGCGCCGGCAGGTCGGTGCGGGCCAGGAGCACGTCGCGGTCCGTGAGGCGGATGTCCTGCAGGCCGCCGGCGGGGTTGATCCGAGGGGCCTCGAAGTCGCTGCCGACGGTGACGGTCTTCACGGCCGCGTAGTGCTTGCCCCGCGCGGAGAGCTCGTCGAGGAGGATCTGCAGGAAGTCGTACTCGACGTGGGTGGCGCTGCCCGGTCCGGCGGGCGTCTGGCTGCGCCACAGCACGGCTTCCTGGAGCCCCACGAGATGCGGGTTGCTCTCGGCGATCTCGTCGGCCAGCGCCTCGGCGCGCTCGGGGAAGTTCGTCGCCTGGACGTTCCGGTACACCGCGGTCACCGCGTCGATGAGCGCCGGCGGGTTGGCGGCGCGGAGGACGGGTGTGAGATCGGCGCCCAGGTAGAGGTTGCGGGTCATGACCCGCAAGGTGGCAGCGGGGTTTTCGGCGGCCGAGGCGGCGGTTGGGGTCCCGGGCGCGAACAGCGCGAGCGCGCACAAGGCGGCTGTGAACCAGCGGCGAGTCATGCAGGCAGACCTTTCGGTGAAAGACGGGTGAAACCTCACATCGTCACCGAAACCTAAGGCGGTCGGCGGGACACGGCGATCCAGGTGTAGGCCGGGCGGCCGATCACCCGTGCCACCCGGCTCACGGTCGGCTGCGACGAATTCGGCGAGCTCGGCGAGTTCGGCGAGTTCGGCGAGTTCGGCGCGGGCGGCTCGCCGGGGCCGGCAGGGGAGGCCGTAGGGTTCTGCACCGTGCACCGACTCGAGATATCCGATCTGATCACCGCGATCGATCCACACGGCGGCCACCGGCTCCCGGTCCGGCGCGCCGAGGTGATCCAGCGGCTGCGCGAGAGCGGTGACGAGCGCGCGGCCGGGATCGTCGCCCGGCTGCCCGCGGACCACGACGGCGTACTCGACCCCCACGCCGTGGACCGCCTGCTCATCAGCGTGCACACCGAGCTCCAGCGCCTGAGTGAGGAGCTCCGGATCGGCGAGCGCCTGCTCCACCTGCTGGGCCCGCTCTTCACCGCGATCCGCACGGCCACCGGGCAGCCCGGGCCGTACCGCCTGGTCGACGTCGGTTGCGGGCTGGGCTACGCGGTCCGCCGGCTGGCGGCCACCAACGCCCTCGGCCCGGACGTCGAGCTCGTCGGGGTCGACCTCGATGCCGCGCTGGTCGGCGAAGCCGACCGGCTCGCCCGCGCGGAGGGCCTCGACTGCCGCTTCGTCCACGGCAACGCCTTCGACCTTGCGGAGGCGGCGACCGTCTACATCTCCACCGGTGTGCTGCACCATTTCCGCGGTGCCGCCCTGGCCGAGTTCTTCCGGGCCCAGGCCGCCTCACCGGCGCTGGCCTTCTGCCACTTCGACATCGCCGCGACCCGCCTCGCACCCATCGGCGCCTGGGTCTTCCACCGTGCCCGGATGCGCCACCCGCTCGGCCGCCACGACGGCGTGGTCTCCGCCCAGCGCGCGCACAGCGACGAAACGCTGCTGCGCGCCGCCGCCGTCCCCGGCATCCGGCCCCTGCTGTACGAGCCGCGGGGCGCGGTGAACCCGTTCTGCACCACGCTGCGGCCCGTCATCGGAGTCCGCCCGCACCTGGAGGCTCCGCTCCGCCAGGCCCTCGGGCGGGCCGAGCGCCGGCTCGTCGGCCCGGAGCACCTCGCCGAGGCGGTCCGATGACGCCGCCCGCCGCCGTGCTCGCCGTACTGCTCGTGCTCCTCGGTCTGGTCGACGCGACGTTCAGCGGCTTCCGTGCCTATGCCGGCCGCGACGCCCGCATCCGCAAACACCGGGCCACCGCCCGAGCAGCCCTGCGCGGGCTGGCCGTCGGGGCCGTCCTGCTGCTCGCCCCCGCGCTGACCGCCGCTCTGCTGCTGCTGACCGCACCCGACCCGGCCCGGACGTACGCGGCCCTGGCGGCCGGAGGCCTCGGCTACCTGGTCCCGCTCACCGTCTACGCCGCCGCCGTACTGCTCTCGCTCGCCGCCTACTTCGTCCTGCCGTTCCGCGCCAGCACCCTCGCGATGGTCATCGGTCTCGGCCCGCTGACCCTGCTGCGCCCGCTCGCCATCGCGGCCGCCTGCCTCGGCGCGCTCCTCAACGGCGGCGGAGGGCCGGGCCTGCTCGTCGGTGCGGTCGCGGGCGCCGCCGTGCTGTGCGTGGAACCTGCCGTGCACCGACGCTGGTACCGCCCCGCGCTCTGACACCCGGGGCGGGGGCCGCGCGCCCGCGGAGCACCTCACATTTGTTGCGCGGCCCGGAATGCGGCTCTCGGGCCCCGGGGATGCTGTGGGTGCGGTGCGAGCGGTCGCTGCGGCCCGGTGCGCTGCGCCGCCACGGCAGAAGGGACCGCGCGATGACGACAGACGTGGTGGTGCTGGAGCGGGACATCGCCGCCCGCCCTCGGACGGTGTTCTCCTTCTTCGCCGAACCCGACAAGTGGCTGGCCTGGATGGGCCAGGACGGCGCGTTCGCCTTCGAGCCCGGCGGCGCCTTCCGGACCACGCTGCACGGCGGCAACGTCGCCGAGGGGCGGTTCATCGAGATCGACCCGCCGAAGCGGCTGGTGTTCACCTGGCGGTGGACGCGAGGCGTCATGTCCGTACCCGCCGGCACCTCCACCGTGGAGATCAGCTTCGAGCGGGTCGGCGCGGGGACCGTGCTGCGGCTGGCCCACCGGGGTCTGCCCTCCCCCGATGCCTGCGCCGCGCAGGCGGAGGCGTGGACGCACTACGTGCGCCGCCTCGTGGTCTGGGCGGAGGGCGGCGACCCCGGCCCCGACGACTGGACGTGACCGCGGACGTCCGCCGGCTGCCCGTATTGCTCAGGCGCGCTCCCCTCCGGGCGACCGGTCACCATGGGGGAGGAAGGAGATCCGCCATGCCGACACAGGGAAAGCAACCCACGACCTCTCTCGACGCCCGCTACAGCTCCGCGCTCACCCCGCGCCCCGGCGCCGCGGACGTCACCGCCACCGACTGGGCCGAGGCCCAGCGGCAGCTGGAGTCCGCCGAGATCTTCTGGGTGTCCACGGTGCGGCCCGACGGCCGACTGCACGTCACTCCCGTGATCGCCGCCTGGCACGACGGGGTGCTGTACTTCTCCACCGGCAAGGAGGAGCAGAAGGCGAGGAACCTCGCCCACGACGGGCACTGCGCGCTGACCACCGGGGGCAACTCGCTCACCGAAGGGCGGGACCTCGTGGTCGAGGGCACGGCCCGGCCGGTTGCCGATCCGGCGGTGCTGGAGGAGGTCATCGCCGCGTACGAGACGAAGTACGGGCCGCACATCACCTCGCCCGAGGGCACCTTCCACGGGATCGGGGACGCGTTCCGCAAGGGAGACGCGGTGGTCTTCGCCGTGGCCCCGGCCACCGCGTACGGCTTCGGCCGGGACGGCGGGGTCTACACCCATACGCGGTGGACGTTCTGAGCGGCCGGGGAACGGCTGCGCGCCGGCGGCGCCCGCCTCGCGCCGGTCACCGAGAACACCTCCCGCCTGCTGGTGCCGGTTCTGGATCCGGTCCGCCCTCGCGCGCATCATCGGAAGGGGGGCACCTGGGAGCACGTGGAGGACCTGGGAGTGGTGATGGGGCATGAGGCTGTCGTTCCTGGAACCCCTGTACACGGAGCCCGGCCCGTTCGCCTCGGTGTACCTGGACACCTCGCGCGACGTCGAGCAGCCGGACCGGGCCCTCGACCTGCGCTGGCAGCGGCTGCGGGCGGATCTGACCCGGCAGGGGGCGGACCGTGCGCTGCTCGGCGTGCTGGAGGAGGCGGTCGGCGCGGACGCGGAGGTGCCCGGGACGCACGGGCAGGCGATCTTCGCGGCGCACGGCTCGCTCGTCCTGGACGGG
The DNA here is from genome assembly GCF_055588085.1 of Streptomyces sp. NPDC046303. Lineage (NCBI taxonomy): Bacteria > Bacillati > Actinomycetota > Actinomycetes > Kitasatosporales > Streptomycetaceae > Streptomyces > Streptomyces sp. NPDC046303. Next base: position 354,753 of record NZ_JBVJFA010000001.1, on the reverse strand, counting down.
GAACTGCCCCGGCCGCCCGCCCGCGACTCGGCCCGCTACAGCACCCTGCCCGACGCGATGCCGCTGGTCACCCAGCATCTGCCGGAGATCCCGTACCTGGCGGTCGTGGTGCACTACGGCGGGCTGCCGACGGCCGAGGCGCACGGCTGGGTGACGGTCGAGGCGGAGTCCGGGACCTGGCCGGCTTCCGCGGTGGCCCCGGGTGAGCGGCTGCGCCACAGGGTGCCCGTGGCCAGCTGGCACCACAGCGCCACCCGGCTGGGTCGTCGGCTGGACGCCTGGGCGCGTCGCACCCGCGCGGACGCCCTCGTCGTCGCCGGGGACGAGTGGGCGGGCAACGTGCTGGTCCGCCGGCTGCCGCACACCCTGCGCGACAGGGTCGTACGGGCCGGGGGTCCCACCCCGACGGACACCGGACGGGCCCTGCTCGAGCCGCAGCTCGGCAGCGTCTTCCGCGGCCGGATGGCCGGGCACGACCGGGACCTGGTGGACCTCTTCATCGGCCGCCGCGCCCTGGGCGGGCCCGCGGCGGAAGGGCTGGCCGCCGCCGTCGCCGCTCTGCAGCGCGGCCAGGTCGCGGCCCTGCTGCTGAACCACCCGCCCGCCGCCTCGCTGCGCCTGTGGACCGGCCCGCGGCCCACGCAGCTCGCCCTGAGCGAGGAGGAGCTGCTCTCCTGCGGGGTACGGGCGCCCCGCGAGGAACCCGCCGACGAAGTCCTGGTGCGGGCCCTCGTCGGCACCTCCGCCGAACTGGTCGTCGTACCGGACGACGAACTGCTGCTGGACGAGGGCGTGGGGGCGTTGCTGCGGTACGCCGACCCCCTCACCCCCTAGGCCCTAGAGCCGCTGGTAGGTGCCGACGAGCGTGCCGCTGGCGAGCTCCTTGCCCTGGACGGCGCTGTGCACGGCTTCCACGCTCGGCCGGTCGGGCAGCCGGACCGGCTGGGACAGCGCGTACAGGCGGAAGAAGTAGCGGTGCGGCCCGTGCCCGGGCGGCGGCATCGGCCCGCCCCAGCCCATCCGTCCGAACCCGTTGGGCCAGGGCGTCCCGCCGTGTGGGTCGTGGCCCTCCTCCACCCCGCCGGTCCACGGGTCGATGCCCGTGACCAGCCAGTGCAGGAAGGTGGTCCCCGGTGCGTCCGGGTCTTCGCACAGGAGCAGCAGCTCGGCGGTGCCCTGGGGCGCTGCCGTCCAGGTCAGAGGGGGTGAGACGTCGTCCCCCTCGCCGCTGTAGCGGCGGGGGATCTCGGCGTGGTCGGCGAAGGCGGAGCTGGTCAGCTGAATTCCGGTCACGGCCGCCGCACTACCCGGCCCGGCCTGGCCGGTACCGCTCCGGGACCGCAATGCACCCGCGTGGTGCACAGCCGGGTCGACGGGCGTGGGGCGGTGTCCGGTGCCACGCTGGGGTCGTACTCGACCGCGAAAGGCATTCGTCATGATCACCACTGACTTCGCCCCCGGCTCCCCCTGCTGGCTCGATCTCGGCGCTCCGGACGTCCGTGCCGCCGCCGCCTTCTACGGCGCGGTGCTCGGATGGGACTACGAGTCCATGGGCGAGGGGGAGGACATGGAGGGCGGCATGTTCCGGAAGGACGGCAAGACCGTCGCCGGACTCGGCAAGCTCACCGAGGAGGGTGCGCGCTCGGCCTGGATGATCTACTACAGCGTCACCGACGCGGACGCGACGACCCGGGCCGTCGAGAGCGCCGGCGGCACGGTGCGGGTGGCGCCCAGGGACCTCGACGAGTGGGGCCGGATGGCCCAGTACACCGACCCGCTGGGAGCGCAGTTCGCCGTCTGGCAGCCCGGGACGAACAAGGGTGCCGATCTGGTGGACGAGCCGGGCTCGCTGTCCTGGACGGAGCTGTACACGAGCGATGCCTCGGCCGCGAAGGAGTTCTACGGTGGGGTCTTCGGCTGGCAGTTCAGTGACATGGAGCTGCCGGGCGGCGGGGGCACGTACGCCCTCATCACCCCGGCCGGGCAGCCCCAGGAGCGCATGCACGGCGGCCTCATGGAGCTTCCCGCGGAGAACCTCGCCCTGAACGCCGGACGGCCGTACTGGCACCCGGTCTTCAACGTCCCCGACTGTGACGCCGCGGTCGCCAAGGTCACCGAGAACGGCGGCAGCGTCCAGATGGGGCCGGACGACGCCGAGGGCGTCGGCCGCCTGGCCGTCTGCCTCGACCCGTCGAACGCCGACTTCGTGGTGCTGACCCCCGCTCCGGCCCCGTAGGACTGCTCCGCGCTGCTGCAACCCGACGGCGTCGGCGTCGGCGTCGCCTCGACGCCGGCGCCGTCGGGTTGCAGGTGGAGGTCGAGCGCCCGCCTGCGGGCCGCCGCCTCAGGCCCTGCGCGCGCTCCAGCGGAACTTGCCGCCGCCGACCCACCGGACCTCGTCCGGGTCGTCCAGGTCGTGGATCGTGATGCCTGCCCGCGCGGCGATCAGGAGCACGTCCGTCATGGAGCGGGCGGTGCTGACCATCTCGCCGTCGATCTCCACGATCCGGAACGGTGGGTCGGAGGGGTGCACGCCGAGTACCGTGACCCGCGCCGTGGAGATATGGGGACTCGCGCTTTCGGTCATGCGCCACTCGCCTCCACTTCATGACCGGGGCACCGGGATGCACCGGATCCGTATGTGCGCCTGCCCTGATGGGGGCGGTTCATTCCGTCAGTACGGGCGTCCCTCGCCGGGGCCGGGAGCATCCGGCGCGCAGGCGGGGCACAGCCCTCGGTAGGTGACCTCTGCCTCGGACACGGTGAAGCCGAACCGTTCCTCCGGCGGGAGGCCCGCCAGCGGGTCGCCGGTCGGGTGGACGTCGCGGATGGTGCCGCACCCGGAGCACACCAGGTGCTGGTGCGGGTGGTGCGCGTTGGGGTCATAGCGTTTCGCGCGGCCGTGGGCGGAAACCTCCACGACTTCACCGAGCAGGACCAGTTCGCCCAAGGTGTTGTAGACGGTCGCCCGGGAGATCTCGGGCAGCCGCCGCGCCGCGCGGGCGTGCACCTCGTCGGCCGTGAGGTGCACGTGCTCGCCGTCGAGGATCTCCGCGACGACGCGCCGCTGGGACGTCATGCGCCAGCCGCGTCCTCGCAACCGCTCCAGCAGGTCACTCATTTTCGGTTCACCTGTTCACGATCCGGCGGGAATGACAGAAGTCTAACGGCCTGTGTTCGGGTTATGGCGGGAAGCGGACACGGGTGGTGTGGCCGGAACACTTCGCATTCCGGTCGCCTTCATGGAGGGCCGAATGATCAGAAGATCCGACTGCTTGTTGTGCGGGGATGCCCTGCGTGTTCTCGTGGCTGTGCGGTCTGCGGTGCGAAACCATACGGACGCCGGTTGGCCGCCCGTGCCCGAGTCGGAAAAGCGGACAGGGTCAGGAGCGGGCGGCCGGCAGATGGAAACACCGCGACAGGAAGAAGGACGGACGTGTCCGGCAGCGAAAGCGAGAACCCTGCAATCCCCTCCCCCACCCCCACGCCGACTCGTCCCAGGACGAACCGTGACTGGTGGCCGAATCAGCTGGACCTTCAGGTTCTCCACCAGCACTCGCCGCAGTCCAATCCGATGGGTGAGGGCTTCGACTACGCAGAAGAGTTCGCGAGCCTGGACGTCGACGCGCTGAAGCGGGACGTCTTCGAGGTGATGACGGCATCGCAGGACTGGTGGCCCGCCGACTACGGCCACTACGGGCCGCTCTTCATCCGCATGAGCTGGCACGCCGCCGGAACGTACCGCATCGCCGACGGCCGGGGCGGTGGCGGCTCCGGCGCCCAGCGCTTCGCCCCCCTCAACAGCTGGCCCGACAACGCGAGCCTCGACAAAGCGCGCCGTCTGCTCTGGCCGGTCAAGAAGAAGTACGGCCGGAAGATCTCATGGGCCGACCTCCTGGTCTTCGCCGGAAACTGCGCCATGGAATCGATGGGGTTCAAGACCTTCGGATTCGGATTCGGGCGGGAGGACATCTGGGAACCCGAGGAGATCTTCTGGGGTCCCGAGGACACCTGGCTCGGTGACGAGCGCTACAGCGGCGACAGGGAACTCACCGGTCCTTTCGGGGCGGTGCAGATGGGGCTGATCTACGTCAATCCGGAGGGCCCCAACGGAAACCCGGATCCGATCGCCGCCGCGAGGGACATTCGCGAGACGTTCGGGCGCATGGCGATGAACGACGAGGAGACGGTTGCGCTCATCGTCGGCGGCCACACGTTCGGCAAGTGCCACGGCGCGGTCGGTCCCGAGTACGTCGGTCCGGAACCGGAGGCCTGCCCGGTCGAGCACCAGGGGCTCGGATGGCTCAACTCGTACGGCAGCGGCAAGGGCGCCGACACCCTGACGAGCGGGCTGGAGGGCGCCTGGACCACCGAGCCGACGAAGTGGGACAACGGCTACCTGGACAACCTGTTCCGGTACGACTGGGAGCTGACCACCAGCCCGGCCGGGGCGCAGCAGTGGACCCCCAAGGATCCCGCGGCCCAGGGCACGGTGCCCGATGCGCACGATCCGTCGAAGCGGCACGCTCCGATGATGCTGACCACGGACCTCTCGCTGAAGCTGGATCCGGTCTACGGGCCGATCGCGAAGGGCTTCCACGAGAACCCGGCCAGGCTCGCGGAGGCGTTCGCCAAGGCCTGGTACAAGCTGCTGCACCGCGACATGGGGCCCCTCTCGCGCTACCTCGGCCCGTGGATCCCCGAGCCTCAGCTGTGGCAGGACCCCGTGCCCGCGGTGGATCACGAACTGGTCGGGGACGCGGAGGTCGCCGACCTCAAGGCCCGGATCCTCACTTCGGGACTGTCCGTCTCCCAACTGGTCACCACCGCTTGGGCATCGGCGTCGAGCTTCCGCGGCACCGACAAGCGGGGCGGGGCCAACGGGGCCCGGATCCGGCTCGCGCCACAGAAGGACTGGGAGGTCAACGCGCTGCCCGAGGTGGCCGAGGTGGTGCAGGTCCTGGAGCGGATCCGCGAGGAGTTCAACGCCTCACGGGCCGGCGGGATGAAGGTTTCGCTCGCCGACCTGATCGTCCTCGGCGGGTGCGCGGGCGTCGAGCAGGCGGCGAAGAACGCCGGGCACGCCGTCACGGTCCCGTTCGCGCCGGGGCGCACGGACGCCTCGCAGGAGCAGACCGACGTGGAGGCGTTCGCCGTGCTCGAACCCAGGGCGGACGGGTTCCGCAACTACCTCCGGGCGGGAGAGAAGCTGTCGCCGGAGACCCTCCTGCTGGACCGCGCCAACCTGTTGACGCTGACCGCACCCGAGATGACGGTTCTGATCGGCGGGATGCGGGCCCTGAACACCGGATTCGCAGGCTCCGCGCACGGTGCCTTCACCGACCGGCGGGAGACGTTGACCAACGACTTCTTCGTCAACCTGCTGGACATGGGTACGGAGTGGAAGGCGTCGACTTCTGACGAGAACGTCTTCGAAGGCAGGGATCGCGCCACGGGCGAGGTCAGGTGGACGGCCACCGCGGTCGACCTCGTCTTCGGGTCGAACTCGCAGCTCCGAGCCGTCTCGGAGGTCTACGCGTCCGAGGACGCGGGCGAGAAGTTCGTCCGCGATTTCGTGGCGGCGTGGGACAAGGTGATGAACCTCGACCGGTTCGACCTCGCCTGAGTCGGGTGTCCCGGCCGGCGGGCCGTTCGCCGGCCGGCCGGGACATCCCTCGTCCGAGGGCGATCTCGCTTTCAGAGGGCCTGGGGGTGGCCGAAGAGCACGTCGTACCCCACCGGCAGCTGGAGCAGGATGCCCTCCATGAGGTCCTCCCCGGCCGCCTCGGCCACCACGCTCAGTACGGCGCTGACGTCCCAGGCGGCGGTCGCGTCGGTCGCACCGTCGATCCACGCGGCGGTCGCGCGGACGAAGCGCTGCGGATCGAGGGGCTCCCTGGCCTGGAGCGGATTGAGCAGAACCAGCGCGAAGGTCTCCGGCAGCCGCGCTGCCAGTTCGGATCGGACCTCGCCCACCAGGTGAGCGCCCAGCAGGCCGAGCACGACGCGCGCCGCGCGCTCGGCCTCGTCCTCCGAGCGGTATTCGCCGCGCTCTGCGACCTCCTTCAGGAACGCTTCCCACCTCATCGCGGCCTCCGCCTGACGTCGGGAGCGGGGGTGGGGTCGGAAGGAAGGGGGAGGGGCCCCACACCCGCGGCTGGATGACGCGGCCGGATCAGCCGCTGATCTGCTTTCGGTCCCCGCCACCACTGATGCTGACCTTGCGCGGCCGTGCGCGCTCGGCGATCGGGATCCGCAGGGTCAGCACGCCTGCCTCGTACTCCGCTTCGATGCTCTCCGTGTCGAGGGTGTCGGCCAGCATGATCTGGCGCGAGAACACGCCGAGCGGACGCTCCGAGAGTTCCCTCTCCACGGTGTCGGTCTGCTCCACGGGGCGGCGTTCGGCCTTGATCGTCAGCATGTTCCGTTCGACGTCGATGTCGATCGCGTCGGTGGAGACACCGGGCAGGTCCAGGGCGATGACATACGTCTCGCCGTCCCGGTAGGCGTCCATCGGCATGGCGGTCGGCCGGGACCACGTGCCGTTCGCGTTCATCAGCTGGGCGGCGAGCCGGTCGAGCTCACGGAACGGGTCGGTGCGCATCAGCATCGTGAAGACCTCCTGTCGGTTCGGGCGAACACGCCCATGCGCCTCAACGTGTTTCCGTTGTAGCATGTCATCGAAACGATGACAACTTCCGATGTCACTGGAAGGACGACAGGTCCACACTCCCCCACCTGCGGGCGGCCCACCCGGACCCTCGCCGACCGCGTACAGAGCCCTGGCATCCGGCTCAGTCGGCTGAGCACAACGAGCGCTCCGGACCGTAGGGCCGTTTTCCACCCGAAAGCACGGGTAAGCGATGTTCCGTCGGAATCTCGTCGTCTCAGCGGACGACCTCACGGAATGGAGATGCTGTGGCCATCGTCAAGAACGCCCTCCCGGAAGCCGACCTGAAGATCGTCGGTGACGCCCTGCAGGGCGCTCTGGTGGACCTGGTGGACCTGGCACTCGTCGCCAAGCAGGTGCACTGGAACGTGGTGGGCCCCCGGTTCCGGTCCGTACACCTTCAGCTCGACGAAGTCGTCACCTCGGCCCGCACCCACTCCGACGTGGTCGCCGAACGCGCATCCGCTCTCGGCGTGACCCCGGACGGCCGAGCGGCCACGGTGGCGTCGGCCCGCGCGATCCCGGGCGTACCGGAGGGGTGGGTGAAGGACACGGACGCGGTCCGCATCCTGGTGGACGCGCTCGGCGTCGTGATCACCCGCATGCGCGAGCGCATCGGGGCCACCGGGGAGCCCGACCCCATCACCCAGGACCTCCTGATCGGCCTGACCGGCGACCTCGAGAAGCACCACTGGATGTTCCAGGCCGAGACCGCCTGACCTTCCCCTCCCCCGAGCCCCACCGACATGAGAGCGACGGCTCCCGTACCCTCCGGGTCCTCCCGCTCGTGGCGAACAGGGCCTTACCATGCGCATGCGAGGCGCGTGGAGCGCACAGCGGGGCGTCAGGGGGAGGCGCGGTGGCCGCACGACCGTACGACCGCATATCCGGATCGCGCGGCCTGTCCGCGGGCCTGTCCGACCACGCCGGGCGCGGGCTGCCGGGGGGCGTGGAGCTGTACCACCTGCAGCCGGACGGCGGCATCGTGCGGGCCGACCGGGAGGGCGCCCGGGAGCTCGGGCCGGAGCGGGAGTTCCTGCGGTTCATCGACGACGGGCAGTTCGCGCACTACCTCGTGGGCGACGGCGGCACCTCGCCGGAGCGGCCCTCCAACGCCACCGTGAAACTCGGGGTGGTGGGCCCCCGGAGCGCCTTCACCCCGCACGCGCACGGAGGCGAGCACTTCGTCCTCAGCCTCGGCCACGCCGCTTGCGGACTGTACGACCCGGACCGCGACCGGGTCACGGAAGTCCGCCTGGCGCCCGGCATGTTGATCCGTATCCCGGAGATGATGCCGCACTCCTTCGCGAACCGGGGTGACGCCCCGCTGACGATCCTCGCCGCGAACACCGGATACGGGATCGACCACGAGGACTACGCGATCACCGCGGCGGAAGCCGAGCAGCGGGCCGCCGCGAGCGCCCCGCGCCCCGGACCGGCGGCGGCGGGACGCGCCGTTCCGACCGCCACCGCCATCGCATCCGCCACCGACTACCGGGCCCTCGCCGCCGCGCTGCGCGACATCGAGCGCGCCCAGCGGGTCCACGGCATCGCCGGCACCACCGTCCGCGAGCGGCTGGCCGCCCGGCTGCGCCGCGTGGCGGCCGCGCTGGAGGTCACCCGGTGATCTGCCCGCACTGCGAACGCAACCTGCTCCGCAAGGAGCGCACCGGCAACGTCTGCAGCCACTGCAAGCGCCGCTATGCGCTGGACCCCAAGACCAACCCCCTGCGCCTCAGCGATCTCCGGGTCCGCCGGATCGTGACCGTACTGACGGACAACGGCCGGATCCCGGTCACTCCGGGCCAGTTGTGGTACGCCCTGTCGCGCAAGCGCATCAGGGAAGGCGAGTTCGCACCCGGATGCGCGGGCGGGGCGCTGTTCGGCGGCGTACTCGTCGGCTTCTGGGGCATCGTCGGCGGGATCCCGTTCCTGCTGTACCTCGCCGCGGCCCTGCTGACCACCGCACTCGGCATCGTGATCGCCCGGCTCACGGGAGCCGGCCGCGGCATCCCGCCCATGAGCCGGGCGGCCTTCCGTACCGAGGCGCTCGCCGAGTGGCTGCGGGTGTACGGGAGCCTGCCGCCCGGCGTGGTCGACGACACCGGCCGCCCCCGGCCCCCGTGGCCGGCCGACGCGCCACCACCCCACGCCGTCATCGTCTGCGCCGACCCCTCCATCGCCGCCTTCCTCGCCGCCGACGGCCTGCCCGAGCGCCACGGCATCGCGCTCGTCACCGACCCCGGGCACGTCACGGCCCTGCTCCCCGCTCTGCCCCCGCGCGGCCCGGTCCTGGTGCTCCACGACGCCGACGCCCCCGGCGAACTGCTGCTGCGCCGGCTCCGCGAGGGCCTTCCCGACCGCCCGGTGGTCGACGCCGGAGTGTCGCTGCGCTCGGTCCACGGCCTGCCGAAGGCGGTGGCGTACCGCGACCCCGCCCGGAAGCCCACCGCCGAGGAGATGAGCCGCCTGACCGCCCTGGGCGAGTTCACTCCGGAGCAGCTGAAATGGCTGGCACAGGGCTGGCGGTTCCCGCTCGTCGGGCTTCCTCCGGTCCGGCTCCTCCGCGTGCTCGACCGGCTCGCCGAACGGATCGGCCGCAGTGTCGACACCGAACGGCGCCACGCCGCGGAGATCGGCTTCATGACCTGGCCCGGAGCGGCCGGGACCGGCCCGGATCCGGCGGGTGGGCGGTGATCTGCCCGAACTGCTCGGCCGAGCTGAAGCGCACGGAGCGCACCGGCCAGGCGTGCGCCCACTGCCACCGCCGTTTCGCCCTCGACCCGAAGGTGCACGGCCGGGGCATGAACGACCTGCGGATCCGCCGCCTGGTGGAGTCCCTCACCGACCACGGCCGGCTCCGGGTGACCGTCACCCAGCTCTGGTACGGGGCCCGTACGTCCAGCGGTGTCTGGGGGGCGCGCGAGGCGCGCGGGGTCCCGCCGCGCATCAGCCGGCTCGCGGGTCTGACGGTGTGCGCCGGGCTGGTCGTGTACGCGTTCCTCAGCAGCGGTACCGCCTCCGGCGTGGCCGGAACCGCTGCCGTCCTCGTCCTCCTGGTGCCGGGGCGCATCCCGTACGAGCCGGCCCGGCCCGCGGGCTCGTACCTCAACCCCACCGAGGAACGCTTCCGGCAGGCGATGACCGGCGCCTGGCGCTGGGCGTACGGAGAACTCGCGCCGGGTGTGGTGGACGACGCGGTGGGCGGCCCCGGGCACGCCGCGCGGCGGCCGCACCGGCCCAGGGCCGTGATCCTGTGCACCGACCACGCCGTGGCGGTGTTCCTGGAGGCCAACGACATGCCCGAGCGGCTGCGTGCGGTGCTGGTGGAGGCGGACCCGGTCTCCGGCCACGACGCCCTCGTGGACCTCCCGGGGCGGCTCCCGGTCGTCGTGTTGCACGATGCGAGCGCCCTGGGCGCGCTGCTGGCGCCGCTCCTGCGGATGACCCGTCCGGACCGGGTCGTCGTGGACGCCGGTCTGCCGGTGGCCGCGGTCCGGCGCAGGCGCGACGCCGTCCACCGGGTCTCCCCCGTCCCGGCCGTGGACGCCGGGGAACTGCGGGCCGTGGCGGGCCTGTCGGAAGAGGACGCAGCGTGGGTGGCCGAGGGGTTCTGGAGCCCGATCGCGGCCGTGCCCCCGCCGCTGCTCGCCTCCGTCGTCGAGGAGGCGGTGGAGCGGGCCGTGGCCGCCGCGGCGCCCGGCGTCAGCCCGGAGTACGGGTTCATGACCTGGCCCGACGCGTACGGCACGGCAGGCGCGGACACCTCCGGCACGAAGGGCACGCCCACCGCATGAGCACGAGCACGAGCACGAACACGACGATGAGGAACGCGGGTACACGTACGCGTACGCGTACGCGTACCGCCTTCGGCGACCGGCTGCTGGATCGCGCGATCGGCGCGGCAGCCGCCCGCGCGGCCGACCCCGGCGGACTCCGGTTCACCGAGCGGCAGCTCTACTACGAGACCTGCCGCGTGCTGAGCCCGGCCGCGCCGCTCCTGCGCCGCATCCCCGGCACCCCGCCGCCGATGCTGCGCCTGCCCTCGTTCGCCCGCGCCCTGGACGCGCGGGGCCGGGAGACCGTACCGGGACTGCTGCCGGCCGCAGCGCCCCCTGCGGATCCGGCAGACCTCGCACAGTACGGGCCCTCCGCCCCGGACCTCTACGACTACGGACTCCCCCGCCTGCTGCTCTGCCAGGACCGGTCGATCGCGGCGATGCTGCTCGCCAATCACGTCCACCTGGAGGCGGCCTGCCCCGTCCTCGCGGCACCCGACGCCCTGCCCCTGGACCCGCGCCTCCGCGCGGCCCTGGAACGGGCGCAGGGCGCCACGGTGCACGTCCTGCACGACGCGAGCCCCGAGGGCGTGACGCTCCCGGCGCGCGTACGAGCCGCCCTCGGCCCCGTCCCGGGGGTACGGGTCAGCTCCCTGGGGCTCGTACCGCGGCACGCCGCCGCCCTGCGGCTGCCCTCGGGACGCGGCCCGGCTCCCGCCCCGGCCGCGGGCGGCGACTGGCCGGGTGCGCTGCGGCCGCGCGAGGCCGCGTGGCTGGCACAGGGCCGGTTCGCCCAGGTGGCCGCCGTACCACCGGCCAGGCTCGTACGGACGGTGCTGCGCCTGACCCGGGGTCCGCGGCCGCCCCGCGAGTCCCTGTGGGGCGAGCTGAGCGGTCTGCGCACGGCCGGCTTCATGACCTGGCCCACCGCGTGAACGACCCCCGTGACCCCTTCCACACACGCGAGGTACGCACACGATGATCCGTCCCCAAGAGATCGGCTACGCGGACGAACTCCTCGCCGACGGCACGGTCCACCGCAGGTACGAAGACGGCCTCGAGGAATGGCGCAGCCGTATCCCCGACCGCCCCCAGGTGGTGCGCTGGCACGACAACCGGGGTGGCTCGGGGACCGACGAGCTGCTCGGCAACCGCGTCATCAAACGGACCCTCGCCGACGGCACCGCCATCTATGCCCGGGACATCGGCTACGGCCGCACGGTCTGGCCGCGTGGTGAGCGGGTCACCGTCAACCGGAGTTCTTTCGGCGGCCGGATGGGGGTGCTGCTCGCGGGCCTCGGGGTGGCGGCCCTGGCCGTCACGGCAGCTCATCTTCCGCCGCTGAACATGACCCCGGAGGAGGAAGAGGCACTGCGCCGCCAACAGGAGCAGAGCCAGGCCTCGTCGTCCGGCGGCGACGGCGGAGGCGGGGACTCCGGTGGCGACGGGGAGTCCGGCCAGGACAGCTGGGAAGCGGGCTGGGACGGCGACGACGACGCCTGGAGCGATGACGACTTCGGCTGAGCCAGAGCAACGCAATGCACTGCAATGCGCCAGCCCTGCACCAGCCCGACGCGAGCACCAAAGGAAAGGAGCCAGCCGTGGCACGCTTCTGCGCCTGCCTGGCCGACACCACCGGGCAGGCCCTCGCCCACCTCGAGGCGATGGGCGCCGCCGGAGCGGGCCGGCTCCCCGTGGACGTACCGGGCGCCGGGCTGGGCCTCATCACCGGCGAACCCGGCCGGGCCGGCGGCCCGTTCACGGCGCACGGGCGCACCGCGGTCGGCGAGGTCACGCTCCACAACCGCGGGGTCCTGTTCGCCGCCCTCGCGGCCGGGGCCGCCGCCGCGCCGCCGCGTCCCGACTGTTCCGACGGCGAACTCCTGCTCCACTGCTGGGCGGTGCTCGGCGAGGCCGGAGTGGCGCTCGCCGAAGGGATGTTCGTGCTGGCCGTGCTCGACGGGCCCGACCTGGTCCTGATCCGCGACCACGTCGGCGCCCGGACCCTCTACTACGCGCGGGCCGGCGGCGCCTGGGCCGCCTCCACCTCGCTGCGGGCACTGCGCCGCTGGCCGGCGCTCGGCACGTCCATGAACCTGTCGGCCGTCCGCTCCTTCCTCACCTTCGCCTACCTGCCCGGAGAGGAAACCCTGCTCACCGGGGTCCGCGAGGTGCTGCCCGGCCGGGTACTGCGCCTCGCGCGCGAGGGCCGGGTCACCGAAACGGTCCACTGGGAGCCCCGGGAGCAGGTCGAGGACACCTTCCCCGGCGGCCCGGACGGCCATGTCCTGGCGCTGCGCGCCCTGTTGGAGCAGGCCACGGCGGCCCGGCTGCCCGTGGCGGAGCCGGCCGCGGTGCTGCTCTCGGGCGGCATCGACAGCTCCCTCGTCACGGCCCTGGCGGCGAAGCTCCACAGCCACCCCGTCCACACGTACTCCATCAGCTTCGGCGACGACCTGCCGAACGAGCTCGGCTACTCCGGGCTGGTGGCTTCCCACTGCCACACCCGGCACCGGATCCTGAACGTGTCGGGGGCGGCGGTGGCGGCGCGGCTGGCCGAGGCCGCGGCGCTGCTGGACAGCCCGGTCGGAGACCCGCTGACGGTGCCGAACCTGATCCTGGCCGAGGCCGTGGCCGCGGACGGGGCTTCCGTGGTGCTCAACGGCGAGGGCGGCGATCCCGTCTTCGGCGGGCCCAAGAACCTCCCCATGCTGGTGCAGGAGATGCACCGGACGCCGGGCGCGCCCTGGGACGAAGACCGGGCGACCGCGTACCTGCGCTCGTACCGCAAGTGCTGGACGGATCTCCCGGTCCTGCTGACGACGCCCGTCCTCGACGCGCTGCGCGACGCCCCGCGCCTGGAGCGGCACGTGGAGCCGTACCTGCTGCCCGGGGCCGGCGGCGGAGGCCCGTACGCCATGGAACACCTGCTCAACCGGCTGCTCCACTGCAACCTGCGGACCAAGGGGGCGCACCACATCCTGACGAAGGTGGAACGCCTCACCTCCTCCCAGGGCGTGGAGGGCCGCTCCCCGCTCTTCGACCGGTCGGTGATCGACCACGCCTTCGCCACGCCGCCGGGCTACAAACTCCGTGGCACGGCCGAGAAGTGGATCCTCAAGGAGGCCGTACGGGACCTGCTGCCGGGGACGGTGGTCGACCGCCCGAAGAGCGGGATGCGCGTGCCGGTCCAGCAGTGGCTGACCGGTCCGCTGCGCGATCTCGGCCGCGAACTCCTCCTCGGCCGCCGCTCCCGGCAGCGCGGCCTGTTCCGTCCGGAGACCATCCGGACCTGGCTGAAGGGCGAGGGCACCTTGCTGCCCCGCCAGGGCGGCAAGCTCTGGCTGGTGCTCACGCTGGAGCTGTGGCTGAGGTCGTACGACGTATGAGTTCCGCTGACGTCGTCCTCCCGCCGGTCACAGCACGTGGTGCGGGCGGCCCGTGGCGGAGGCGAAGCCCAGCCAGGTGTGGCGGTTGCCCCACCAGCACCAGCCGACCTTGGGGGCGTTGCGCCGCTCGCGGCCGTCGCGTCCGGTGCCGTTGCTGAGCCAGATCGCCGGGGTGCGGGCGTCCAGGGTGCCGTTCGCCTTGCGGAGCCGGGAGGCGATGGTCATGAAGCAGTGGTTGCGCTCGAGGGCGGCCGGCTGCTGGAGCACCCAGTGGATGCCTTCGGTGAGCAGCAGCGGGGTGCGGCCCTCCTTGGTGAGGGCGGGTAGTGCCTCGTCAGGGCTCCAGTTGGCCATGTGGTCGCCGCGGTCGATTCCGGTGACGAGGTAGAGGGGTGCGTCGGGCAGTTCGACGGCGCAGGGGGCGAAGTCGTCGACGTCGGGCATGTCGGTGACGACGAAGCCGGGCTTGCCGTCGTGGCGCAGCAGCGGCGCGAGGGCGGAGGCGGGGACCCGGTCCGGGTGGACGGCGAGCAGGGCACCGCCTTGCCCGCTGCCGGCGGCCTCGGCGAAGGCGCGGAACTCATCGGCGGTCATCCCGGCGAGTGCGGGCACCCCGAGCCCGATGAGGTGTTCTGCCTGGGCGGGAAGCGGCGGGAGAGGGGGCAAGTGGGCGGTGGACAAGACGTCGGACACGGTACTCATCACTCATCACTCATCGGCTCGCGGTGTGGATCAGCGGACCTGAGGCCAACGGGGCGGCCCGCCGGAAAATTCCCGTCGGGCTGCCCTTACCGGTGGGCGCGGGCGCGCAGCAGGAAGGCGATCCAACTGCGGTACGGCTGCCACCTGTCGGCGATGCGGGCCAGCGCCGGCAGGTCGGCCGTCCGGGGCTCGAGACCGTAGGCGTCGGTCATGGCCGCGTGCAGCCGGGGTTCGTGGCGGGGGAACACGTCGGGGTGGCCGGCTCCGCGGATCAGGATGAGCTCGGCGGAGAACGGGCCGATTCCCGGCAGCTCCCGCAGGGCCGCGAGGGCGTCCCGGACCGGCAGGGCGCGCAGGCGGGCGGCGTCGAGTTCACCGGCGGCCGCGGCCTCGGCCACGGCGTGCAGCCGCTGAATCTTGACCCCGGTCAGGCCGGGAAAGCTCGTGATCGTCCGCAGGACCTGCGGGGCGGGGAACGCGAACAGCTCGTGGCCCGCGACCTCGACGCGGTGTCCGTACCGCTGGGCGACCAGGGTTTTCACGGCGGCGGCGTGGCTCATGCGGACCCGTTGGCCGATGACGGCCCACGCCGCGGCCTCGTAGGGGGAGTGGAAGCAGACGGGACGCAGGCCGGGGAACTCGCGCAGCAGCCGGGCGACCACCGGTTCGGCAGAGCCCAGCGCGGGAAGGCGCGTGCCGTCCACGTCGACGGACAGGATGCGCGCCACGTCGGCGGCGGCCTTGTCGTGCGGGCCTCCGTGCGGCTCCGCCCCGGGGGCGCCGGTGGGGTGAAGAGCGACTTCGGCCCGCACCGCGCCGGCGGGAGCGGCCGCCGGGTCGGCCGGGTCCGCCGCCCTCTCGTCCTGTCGCACCGCGGCCGTGACGGTGAAGCGGCCGTCGTCCGAGGGGAAGGCCAGCCGGAGGATGCCGTCCTGCCCGCGGTCGTACGGGGCCGGGGTGAAGTCCTCCAGGAACCGCAGGGCGGCCGCGAGTGAGAACGGGCCCCGGGGGGTGAAGACGACGGCGGTCACGCTCAGCCCCCGTGCACGGTGAGGCGGTAGCCCTCGGGCCCGGTGAAGGTGAACGTGGGCCCGAACGGGCTGTCTTGGAGCGCGGTGGCGGCGACGCCGGCCGTCAGGAGCTGCTCGCGCAACTGCGCCGCATTCGTGCTGCGCAGCCACAGCGCCACGCCCAGACCGGGCCGTGCGTCGCCGTCCAGGTCGACGCCCGGAAGCGGCTCGCGGACGGCGAACGGAATCGGGCCGCCGGCGAAGACGACCGCGCCGGGCGGGGAAGAGGGCGCACGGCGCATACCGAGCTGCCCTTCGAAGAAGGCCGCTGCGGCCTGTACGTCCTTCACCTGCAAGGCGATGAAGTCGGGGCCGTCGACGGTGGCGAGCATGGTTCCTCCCGGAACGTGGATGTCAATGCTTTGACATTCCGAACCGTAGGCGGCAGTCCGCGGATATGTCAAAATGCTGACATGGAAGACCGTGCGCCCGTCCCCCCGCCCCACCCCGCTCAGGACATCACCGAGCACGTGGGCTACCGCCTCAAACGCGCCTCGGCCGCGCTCCGCGGCGCCATGGACAAGGCCCTGCGCGCGCACGACCTCACCGTCCCGCAGTACTCCTGCCTGGAACTCCTCGACCAGACGCCGGGGCTGTCCAATGCAGACCTGGCCCGTGGCACCTTCGTCAGCCGGCAGTCCGCGAACGTCGTCCTGCGCGGCCTGAAGGAAGCCGGTCTCATCAACCGGCCCGCCACCACCGACCACGGCCGCACCCTGCCCGTCCACCTCACCCCTGCCGGACAGGAGCGTCTGGACGCCGCCCGCGCCGCCGTCTACTGCATCGAAGAACGCATGATCAACGCCATCCCGGAAAAGCGCCTTGCGGCGCTCCTCGCGGACCTCGACACCATGACCGAGGCGCTCGGCGACTGAGCGGGCGGGACGCTGCGGGAGTGCCGCGTCCACGGTGGCAACCGCCATACCGGTCCGCCCTGTTGTGGCACTCGTGACCGTGCGTACGGGATGTGGCCGGAAGTTATCGTCGCAGCCATCCGAAACCAGTGAGCTGATGCACACCATGGGAGGGTGGATGTATCCAGTTCTCGGCAGGCCCGGCAGGCTCGGCGGGGCGGCCGCGGCCCTGCTGCTCGGCGTCGGCGTGCTCCTCGGCGGCCCGGCCTCCGCTGCCGGCCCGGGCGCCACGGCCGCCGTCCCGCCCGTCGCCGGCGAGCTCAAGGCGTACAACGTCGACGGCGTCTACAGCGCCGGTGTCTCGTCCGGCGGGTACATGGCGACCCAGTTGCACGTCGCGTACTCCGGCACGTTCAAGGGCTCGGCCGCCTTCGCCTCCGGACCGCAGTACTGCGCGCAGAACGACCTGGGCAAGGCCCTGAACGCCTGTATGGAGGTCTTCCAGGACCTCCAGCTCGCCACCCTGAAGCAGACCACCGCCGACTGGTCGGCGCAGGGCTCCATCGACGACGCGTCCGGACTGAGCGGCGACCCCGTCTACGTGTTCAGCGGTTCCAGCGACTCGACCGTCGAACGCCCCGTCTCCACCGCACTGAGCGACTACTACCGGCACTTCGGCGCGAACGTGCTCTACAACAAGAGCACCGCCGCGGGCCACGCCTGGATCAGCCCGCTCGGCCCGAACGCGTGCACCGTCACCGCCAGCCCGTGGATCAACAACTGCGGCTTCGACGCCGAACGCGAGTTCCTGGGGCACCTCCTGGGCTCGGTCAGCGCGCCCGCGGCCGCGCCCGGCGGCAGTCTGATCCGGTTCGACCAGAACCGGTACGCGCCCGGCGGCGCCGCCAAGCCGATCTCCATGGACGAGAACGGGTTCGTCTACGTCCCCACGAGCTGCGCGAACGGTGCGGCCTGCACGGTGGTCGTCGCCCTGCACGGCTGCAAGCAGGGCTACGCGTACCAGGGCTTCGGCACCCAGTTCATCGACAGGGCGTACCTCAACGAGTACGCCGACACCAACCACCTGATCGTCCTGTACCCGCAGGCCGTCCCCACCACGACGCTCGACAACCCCAACGGCTGCTGGAACTGGTGGGGTTACCTCGGCGACCCCGCCTACGCGCGGCACGGCGGCCGGCAGATCGAGACCATCATGGGCATGGTCAGGGCCCTCGGCGCCACCGGCTCGACGCCGCCGCCCGCCGGAACGCTCGTACTGCCCAGCCTGGACGCCGAGGACGGCTACATCAAGGCCGCGGGTGACGGCTCGGGCCCGGCCGTCGGCACCCTGGAGGACACCTACGGCCTGGCCCTGGGGCGCGGCGCCGACGGCAAGTTCAACCGGAGCGTGCTGTCCTTCGACACCGGTGCCGTTCCCGCCGGGAAGGAGATCACCCGGGCCTGGGTGACCCTGACCAGGAGCGGCGGCTCGGGCGACCCCTGGGCCGATCCGGCCGGCAACCGGCTCCTGGCCGACGTCCACACCGGCTGCCTCGGAGGCTGCGCGGTGGAGAGCGCCGACTGGGCCGCGGCCACGACGGCCGGGGGCGCGGCCGAGCTCGGGCCCTTCACCTCCGGCGGCAAGACCTCCGGCCATCTGTCCGCCGCGGGCCTGTCCGCGATCAACCGCTCCGGGCGGACCCAGGTACGCCTCCGGTTCGAACAGAACCAGCCGGCCACGGCCTACCTGTTCGTCAACAAGGACACGCAGGCCACCCTGACCGTGGAATACCGGTAACAGCTTTCCGCGGTCCGCCGCAGGATCCCAGCCCCTCCGCACCAGCGCCGCGGACGCGGATCGCCCGGGTCACCGCCCGGGCGAACCCGCGCGCAGCCCGTCCATGACGAGGTCGAGGAGCCGGGCGGCACGGGGTTGCCATGCTCCGCGGGGGTCGATCTGCCAGAGGCCGGCGATGGCGAGGAGGAAGTCCTCCGCGGACACGCCCGCACGGATGGTGCCGGCCCGTTCGCCGGCGCGGAGCAACGTCTCGGCCGCGGAGGTGATCGGCTCGTGTCCGGGCTTCGCCGGGCCGCCCGGTGCGCTGGTGGCCTGCCGGATCGCGTCCGCCATGCCCGCTTTGGCCATGGCGAACTGGGCGAGCCGGTCCATCCACTCCCGCAGGGCCTGGTCCGGCGGCCGTGTCGCGACGAGGTGGGCGGCGGAGTCGGCGACCTGCTGCATCTCGTGGCGGAAGATTTCGAGGACGAGGGATTCGCGGTTCGGGAAGTTGCGGTAGAAGGTGCCCTGTCCCACGCCCGCCTTCCTGGCGATGGTGCTCAGCGGCACGTCCGCGGAGCGGGTCAGCTCGATCAGCGCCACGTCCAGGATGCGCTCGCGGTTGCGTTGCGCGTCCGAGCGAACGGGCGCGTTTCTCTTCTCGTGCACTCGTCCTCCACGCGGGTACGCCGACGAACCAGGCCTTGCTGACCGGACAGCTGTCCGGTACGTTCCCCGTAACGGACAACTGTCCGCTTGAGTTCACTCTAGCTGCGTATGCGGTGGGCGGGGGCCGCCGCGACGCCGGCCGCCGACCCGTCCGGCCCCCGCATCCTGCCTGCTTCCCGGCCGGCACCGCCACGTACAGCGCCATCTCTTCACCGCCCGCAGGGTTCCGCCTCGACGCGCCCCTGATTCGCGAAGGAAGGCTGATCATGGCCGCATCGACGTCCAGCGCCATCGTCCTGGACATCAACGGCGAGAAGTACCCGCTATCCGTCGACCACCGCACCACGCTGCTCGACGCCCTGCGCGAGCGACTCGATCTGACCGGCACCAAGAAGGGCTGCGACCAGGGGCAGTGCGGTGCGTGCACCGTCCTGCTGGACGGCCGGCGGGCCGTCTCCTGCCTCCAGCTCGCCGTGGCGGCCGAAGGCCGCGAGATCACCACCATCGAGGGAATGGCGGACGGCGACGGGCTGCATCCCGTGCAGCAGGCGTTCCTCGACCTCGACGGTTTCCAGTGCGGCTATTGCACACCCGGGCAGATCTGTTCGGCCGTCGCGGTGATCGAGGAGCACGCCGCGGGCTGGCCGAGCGCGGTCACCGACGACGTACGGCCCGAGGCGGGGCCGCCGCCGCTGACCGCCGAGGAGATCCGGGAGCGGATGAGCGGCAACCTGTGCCGGTGCGGCGCGTACGTGTCGATCGTGCAGGCGGTCGCCCGGGCGGCCGGGGCCGACGCGGCGGCGGACACGGAGGAGGCGGCATGAGGGAGTTCGGCTATCAGCGCGCCCTCGACGTGGCGGGTGCGGTCGCCCTGCTCGAGGCCGACCCGGACGCGCGGGTCCTCGGCGGGGGCACGAACCTCATCGACCTGATGAAGAGCGGCGTCGAGCGGCCGGCCCGGCTCATCGACGTCCGCGAACTTCCGCTCGACCGCATCGAGTTGACCTCGGCTGGCGGTCTGCGGATCGGGGCGACGGTCACCAACAGCGACCTCGCCGCCCATCCCGAGGTCCGCCGCCGCTACCCCGCGCTGGCACAGGCCGTGCTGGCCGGCGCCTCCGGGCAACTGCGCAACATGGCGACCGTCGGCGGGAATCTGCTCCAGCGCACCCGCTGCGGCTACTTCACCGACGTGTCCCAGCCCTGCAACAAGCGGGCCCCGGGCAGTGGTTGCCCCGCCCTCCTCGGCGAGCACCACAACTCCGCGATCCTGGGCGCCTCCGAGCACTGCGTCGCCGTCCACCCGTCGGACATGGGCGTGGCGCTGTCCGCCTTCGACGCGGTGGTGTCCTACGCAACCGCCGACGGGACCGGGGAGTTGCCCCTGGAGGGCTGCTACCTGCCGGTCGGCGGAACCCCGCACCGGGAGACCGCCCTGCCGCAGGGCGCACTGATCACCGGCGTCACCCTGCCGCCCGCCCCGGTCGCCGCCGCCTCGCGCTACCGGAAGGTGCGCGAGCGCGCCTCGTACGCGTTCGCGATCGGCTCGGTCGCCGCCGCGCTCGAGGTCGAGGCGGGCGTCGTACGGGACGTACGCCTTGCTCTCGGGGCCGTCGCGTCACGGCCGTGGCGGGCCCGGGAGGCCGAGCGGGTACTGCGGGGCGCACCTGCCGACGCCCGCACCTTCGCGGCCGCCGCGGACGCCGAACTCGCCGCCGCGCAACCGCTGCCGCACAACGGGTACAAGGTGGCTTTGATGCGCAACCTCATGGTGACCGTACTGACCGAACTCGCCGAGGAGGCCGCGCGATGACGACCGTGACCCGCCCGACCGGATCCGTCGGCACCGCGCACACGCGCGTGGAGGGACGCGCCAAGGTCACCGGCGCCGCCCGCTACGCGGGAGAGATCCCCTTCGCCGAACTCGCCCACGGCTGGCTGGTGTTGTCCACCGTGGCCCGCGGCCGCATCCGGGCGGTGGAGGCGGACGCCGTCCTCGCCATGCCCGGCGTCCTCACGGTCCTGCACCACGGGAACGCCCCGCGGCTCGAGACCGACTACCCGGGCCTCATGGGGATGCCGCCCGACCTGTCCGTCGCGCTCTTCCAGCACGACCGGGTGCCGCATGCGGGCTGGCCCGTGGCGCTGGTCGTCGCCGAGACGAGCGAGCAGGCCAGAGAGGCCGCCGAGGTGCTCGTGGTGCGCTACGAGGAGGAGTCCCACGACGTCGCGTTCAGTGCCGGCCGGCCGGGTACGTACACGCCGCCGGACGTTCCGCACGCTCCGACGACCGCTGCCAAGGGCGACCTCGAGGCCGAACTCGCCCGCTCCGCCGTCGTCGTGGACGCCGAGTACACCACACCCGAGGAGCACCACAACCCGCTGGAACCGCATGCGGCGACCGCCCGCTGGGAGGCCGGCCGGCTCGAGGTCGTCGACTCCAACCAGGGCTCCGGATGGGTGCAGAGCGAACTCGCGGGCATGTTCTCGCTCGACCCGGGATCGGTGCGCGTACGCTCCGAGCACATCGGCGGCGGCTTCGGTTCCAAGGGGGTGCGCGCGCACCAGGTGGCCGCCGTCATGGCCGCGACCGTGCTGCGGCGCCCGGTCCGGGTGGTCCTGACACGCCGCCAGATGTTCTCGCTCGCCGGCTACCGCAGTCCCACGGCCCAGCGGGTCAGGCTCGGCGCCGACGCCGACGGGCGGCTGCGGGCCCTGGGCCATGACGCCCTGAACCTCACCTCCACGGTGCACGAGTACCTGGAGCCGAGCGCCACGGCGGGCCGCGTGCTGTACGACGCCGACGCGCACCACACCACCCACCGTTTGGTACGGCTGGACGTGCCGACCCCGACCTTCATGCGCGCGCCGGGCGCTGCGCCGGGTTCGTTCGCGCTGGAGTCGGCGCTCGACGAGCTGGCCGAGAAGTGCGGGGTCGACCCGATCGAGCTGCGCGCCCTCAACGAGCCCGCGGCGGGTCCGGTGTCCGGACTGCCCTTCGCCGGCCGCGATCTGCTCGCCTGCTTCCGCGAAGGTGCCCGCAGGTTCGGCTGGGCGGACCGCGATCCGCGTCCCGGTCTGCGCCGGGACGGCCGGTGGCTGCTCGGCACCGGCACGGCGTCGGCCACCTACCACGCGGGGGTCGCCCCGTCGACGGCGGCGGTGACGGCGGAGCCGGACGGCACCTTCACCGTCAGGATCTCGGCGTCGGACATCGGAACCGGTGCGCGGACCGCACTCACGCTGATCGCCGCGGACGCGCTGGAGGTGATCCCTGACCGGGTCCGCGTCCTGATTGGGGACAGCGACTTCGGACCGGCGATGATCGCGGGCGGCTCGATGGGCACCAGCTCCTGGGCCTGGGCGATCCACGCGGCGGTGGCAGAGCTGCGCGAGCGGCTCGCTCCGGGCGGTCCCGTGCCGCCGGAGGGCATCACCGTCCGCTCGGACTCCATGGCGGCGATCGCCGCCCTCCCCCCGAAGGAACGCCACTCCTACGGCGCCCAGTTCGCCGAGGTCGCCGTGGACGTCACCACCGGCGAGGTGCGCGTCCGCCGCATGCTCGGCATCTTCACCGCGGGCCGGATCGTCAACCCGTTGACCGCCCGTGGCCAGTTCGTCGGCGGCATGACCTGGGGCATCTCCATGGCCCTGCACGAGGAAGCGGTGCGTGACCCGGCCTCGGGGGCCCACGTCGGCGCCGACCTCGCCGGCTACCACGTCGCGGCCCACGCCGACGTTCCGCACATCGAGGCGGACTGGCTGGACGCAGAGGGGGACGAGGACGACCCGATCGGCATCAAGGGCATCGGCGAGCTCGGCATCGTGGGCGCTGCGGCGGCGGTCGCCAACGCGGTCTGGCACGCGACCGGCGTACGCCACCGCCGGCTGCCGATCCGCCCCGACCGCGTACTGTCGGCGGCCGGCGGGGACGGGGACCCGCGCGCCTGATCTCGCGGGAGGAGCACGCGTCAGGGGGTCGGGATGCCACCGGGGCGGCGCGGCGGGCGCCCGAAGCGGACGGCGACGCCGGGCGAGTACAGGACGCTCACGGGCGGCTCGGTCGGGGCGGGCAGGCCCGCGGCGGCGACCAGGTTCTCTTCGCAGTGGAGGAGTTCGGCACGGTGCAGCGGCCAGCAGGGGTGGGCGTTCGGGAGGTAGAGCGGCCGTCCGAAGAAGGCGCTGTGCATGCCCCAGCGGGCGGTGAGGAAGTGCTCGAGCGGCGTGGGGTCCTCGATCCGCTCCCCGATGCGCACGGCGATCCTGCTGTGCGCACCCCGCGGGCCGGGCCGGCGCCGGGTGCTGGTGTACGTCACGGTGGCCCCGTCGTGGCGTACGGCCATCCGCGACCAGTGGTACGGCAGGCGGAAGACGGACCGGGCGACGGCCACGGGGATCAGGCGGGCGGCGTCGAGCGAGAGGAAGACCACGCCGCGCCGGCCGCGGGCGTCCACGGAGTAGAGCCGGACGTTGGTCTCCGGGAAACTGCCGAGGTAGGGGACGCCGGGCAGGCGGAACCATCCGACGCGGTGCATCCGGAACGCGACGAGGCCGACGTACGTGACGCCGTCCAGCGTGTCGGGCACCGTGCCGGGCGCGAGCAGCGGGGCGACGTCGGCGGGGTCCGCGGCCCAGTGCAGGAAGGCCAGGTCGAGCCAGGACTGCGTGATCAGCGGACGGTCCGCGGCGTGCGGCGGATCGGCCGTGATGGGCTGCGGATCGACGGCGGGCGGCGTCTGCGGCATCGTTCCAGTATCGCGCTGCGCGCCGTCATCCTCTCGGGTAGGCGTCGTGCCAGTTCCACCACTCGTACGGCGGGGTCTGGGGGTAGCCCTCGGGCGAGTCCTCCCAGGTCTCCTGGCGCCCGAGCGCGGTCATGTCGAGGTAGCTCCACGTGCTCCCCAGCGCCTCGTCACCGCGGACGTTGATGAAGTAGGTGCGGAACACGCTGTCGCCCTCGCGGAGGAACGCGTTCGTGCCGTGCCACTCGTCCACACCGAAGTCGGCGTCGAACTCGTCGGTGATCGTGTACCAGCGCATGGTCCAGCCCATCCGCTCCTTCACCCGCCGGATGTCCTGCTGCGGGGCCCGTGAGGCGAAGACGAGAGCGGTGTCGCGGGCGTTCAGATGGGCCGGGTGGCCCACGTGGTCGGCCACCATGGAGCAGCCGACGCAGGCGTGGTCGGGCCAGCCGGACACGCCGGGCTCGAAGAAGGCGCGGTAGACGATCAGCTGGCGACGGCCCTCGAACAGGTCGAGCAGACTCGCCCTGCCCTCGGGCCCGTCGAACGCGTACTCCTTCTCCACCGCCTGCCACGGCATCCGCCGGCGCTTCGCGGCCAGTGCGTCACGGGCGCGGGTCAGCTGCTTCTCCTCCACGAGCAGCTCCTGGCGTGCGGCCTCCCATTCCTGCGGCGAAACGATCGGGGGTGTCTTCATGGTGACGTCACCTTCCGGTCCGTGTCGGGCGGTCTCCCCCTGTCCAGGGTCGGCCGCCTCCGGCAGGGGCGCACGTCCGCGCCGTGCCGGTCCGCAAGCCGGCGGGTTCCCGTCCGGCTCCGTCTTTGCGGCCGTGCGGCGTGGCGCAGGGCTGCGGTCCGGTACGCAGGGTGACCGGCGCGGCTTCCCGGCCGGCGCCTCAGCGCCCGGCGCCGCCGAGCAGGAGGGTCAGCAGCCGCCCCGTGGTGGTCTCCGGTTCCTCGCCGCGGCCGGGAACACGGGTCATCAGCAGGTGGTGGACCGTGCCGACGAGCGCGAGCGCGATCGTGGCCGCGTCGGCTTCCGCGGGCAGGCGGCCGCCGCGCTGCTCGGCCTCCAGGTACACGGTGAACGCCCGGTGGATCGCGTCGAACGCGGGTGCGCCGGCCTCGAAGCCCTCCCGGGTGTGCAGCGCGGCTCCGGGGCGGGTCAGCGCCAGCCCCACCACCGCCGGGGGCAGGGACTCCAGCAGGCCGAGGACGACCTCCTGAAGGTTGGCCGCCACCGTGGCCCGCCCCACCTGCGCCTCCAGTGCCTCGGCCCGGCGGGCGCTGCGGGCGAACCGGTCCAGGACCAGCTCGGCGACGAACTCGTCCAGCCCGGCGAAGTGCGCGTGCAGCACGCCCTTGCCGCAGTCCGCCTCCGCAGTGATCGCGCGGCTGGTCAGGCCCGCCGCGCCGTCGCGGGCCACCACCCGCTCCGCGGCCGCGAACAGCCGCTCGCGCAAGTCGGTAATCGCCACTCCACGAGGTGACACAACGGCCCCTTTCCTCAAGCCCATTGCATGTATGGGCGATCGCCCATACTGTTTGGGCACTTGCCCATACTAGGGCCGGGCGCCGTGGTGCGCTCCGGCGGGAGGGAGTTCACCCATGGGTCGATTCGCCAACACCGCACAGGCCGAGGCGTGGAACGGCTACGAGGGCGAGCAGTGGGCCCGCAGCTGGGAACGCTGGGACGCCGTCAACGACGGCTTCAACCAGCCCCTTCTGGATGCCGCGGCCGTCTCGGAAACCGACCGCGTACTGGACATCGGCTGCGGGGCCGGCCGCACCACCCGCCTGGCGGCCCTGCGCGCCGGGCGCGGCAGCGCACTGGGCCTGGACCTGTCCGGCCCCATGCTCGAACGGGCTCGGGCCGGCGCCCTGCGCGAAGGCCTGGAGAACGCCTCTTTCGTCCAGGGCGACGCGCAGGTCCACCCCTTCGAAGCCGCCGCCTTCGACGTGGCCGTCAGCCGCTACGGCATGACCTTCTTCACCGACCCCGTCGCCGCGTTCGCCAACCTCCACCGCGCCCTGCGGCCCGGCGGCCGGCTGGCGTTCATCTGCGCGGCCGAAGCCGAGGCGAACGAGTGGCTCCAGGCGCTGGCCTCGCTCGACGAGATCCTGCCGCTCGGCGGGTTCGGCGAACCGGGCGCGCCCGGCATGTTCTCGCTCACCTCACCCGACCGCATTCGTACGCTGCTCACCGCGAGCGGCTTCGTCGGAGTCGGCGTACAGCGGGTCGAGGCCCGCGGGAACTGGGGAGCCGACGCGGAGGACGCCGCCGCGTTCCTGCTGGACTCCGGCCCCGGACGCCACCTGCTCGACCAGGTCGGGCCCGAGGCGCAGGCCGAGGCGGGCCGGGCGCTGACCGGCGCCCTGCGCGGCTACGAGGCCGGCGGAGCGGTGTGGTTGCGCAGCAGTTCCTGGCTGGTCACCGCCGCCGCGGGGCCGTCCCGGAATTGACGTAAGCCTTTCGTCATCAGGAAGGGCCTGGTCCCGGGGGTGCCGGTCCCCTTGAATGGGGGAAACGGTTCCGTTCCGGGAGGACTGGCAGTGGCAATGACGAAGCGGGGCGGCAGGAGGCTCGCCGGGATCCTGGTCCTGGCGATGCTGGCGCTGGGCGCCGGCCTGTACTGGTTCCAGCCGTGGAAGCTGTGGCAGGACGCGACGGTCCGCGAAGCGCTCCCCGCTGCGGCGCCGCCCGTCGGCCCCTCCCCCACGTCGGCGGCGCCGAAGACCGTGGCCGAGGGCACCTTCATCAGCCACGAGCACACCACCACGGGCACCGTGAAGCTGATCCGCCTCGCGGACGGCTCCCACACCCTCCGGCTGGAGAACCTCGACACGAGCAACGGCCCCGACCTGCGCGTGCTGCTCACCGACGCCCCGGTGAAGGAGGGCGCCGCCGGCTGGCAGGTGTTCGACGACGGCAAGCACGTCAGCCTCGGCATGCTCAAGGGCAACAAGGGCGACCAGAACTACGAGATCCCGCCCACGGTGAACCTGGCCGACTATTCCAGCATCAGCGTCTGGTGCGACCGCTTCGACGTCTCCTTCGGCGCGGCGGTGCTCAAGCAGGTGTGACCACATCCCCCCACGCATGATCCGCCGCGGGGCGGCCCTCCCGAAAGGGCCGCCCCGCGGTGCGTTACGCAGAACGCCGCGCGTTCGGGTGTGACCTTTGGCCGCGGCGGTCGTTCACCGGCCGTGAGGAAGATCATCATCGCCCGGCGGGGCGGGCCATGCGACTGAGCCGTGCCCTGTGTGCCGCGGCCGTGGCCCTGTTGCTCACGGGCTGCTCCGAGGCGCGCCCGGGATCCCCCCGCTCCGGCATCCCGTCCGGTGAGCAGGGACAGGACGACCTGATCAAGTCCGCGCAGCGCGCCCTCGTGACCCGCTGCCTCGCCGGGCAGGGGCTGACCCTGCCGGCCGCGAGCGAACGGCAGGCCGCGAGCGAACGGCAGGCCTCCACCGCCGAGGGCAAGCGGCTCCAGGCCGCCCTCTTCGGCACGGACCCCCGCGAGCTCTCCCTCACCCTGTCCACCGGATACACCGTCACCGCCAACACCGACGGCTGCCTCGCGCACGCCCAGCGGGCCCTCTACGGCGATCAGAAGCGGTGGTTCCAGGCCGAGGTGGTCGTCAACAACCTGCGTGCGGAAGCCCAGGCCCGGCTCGGTACCGACTCCGGTTACCGCGCCGCCCTGGCCCGCCGGACGCGCTGCACCGACCAGCCGCCCGGCACCCCACCGGAACGCACCCCGCCGGAACGCTCCGAGCCGGCCCGCACCGACCACTGCGACCGCGACAGCGGACTGGCCGAGATCAGGGCCCGCCTCGAACCGGCCCTGCTGGCCGAGGTACGTGCCGAACGGCGCGAGGAGCTGACCGCCTACCAACGGCTGCGTACGGTCGCCCTGCGACGCGCCGCCGGCCTGACCTCCTCCTCCATCCCCACTCCCCTTCCCTAGCACCGAAAGGACCCACCCCTCATGACCATGAAGCGCGTCTTCACGTCCGCCGCCGTGGCACTCCTCGCCATGGCCGGAGCCCTGGCCGCCGCCACGCAGGCCGGCGCGGCCGACTGCCCCAGCGGACACTTCTGCGCATGGGAGCACGCCAACTTCGACGGCCAGCGCGCCAACTGGTCCGGTGATGACGGCTGGTGGGAGAGCTGGATCGCCGACGAGGACTCCTCGTGGGCCAACCACGGCATCTCGGGTCCGGGGATCAAGGACCACGTCAAGGTGTACTCCAGGGCCAGCCAGGGCGGACACATGACCATCTGTCTGGCCCCGGGCCAGGAGGTCGGCTTCAACGGAGCCGCGAACGACAACGGCGACTCCCACACCTGGGCGATGGGCTGCTGAGGGCACGGCCCTGCGCTCCACCTCGGGCCGCACGAGTCCACGGCCACAGGCCCGGACCCGTGCGGCCGGCTCAGCCGGTGCGGCGCGAGCGGGTCAGGGCCAGCCCCGCGAGGGCCGCGCCGGCCAGCCCCAGCAGCAGGGCCACGAAGGCCCCGCCGAGGCCGTTGCCGGTGCCCAGACCGCCATCGGAAGTGGCCACGATCAGACTCCCGAGCGCCGTGCCGATCAGGGCCAGCAGCAGGGCGACGACGGCCGGACCGCGCCCGCTGCCTGAGCCGATGCGACCGGCGGAGCGCAGCGCCCGCCCTGCGATGACGACGGCGGCCAGCCCGAGCAAGCCTCCCGCGAGGGCCCCGAGTCGCCCGGAGCTCATGGCGTACACACTGGCGGCCGTCGGTGCGTCAAGCATCATGCGAACTGACATGGCCTGCTCCTCCTGCTGTGACTGGACTGCTGTGGACTCGACTGGATCGATCGTGTCCGCCGGGCCCGCCGCCCGTCGTCCGCCGGACGCGGTCACTTCGCCCTGCCGCCGACGCCGCATCCGCCTACCGCGGACGCTGCGGGAGCCGCGGAGATACCGCGTGCGCGGTAGTCGGCCGATCGTCCGCTCGTACGATCCGCCCGCGGGGACATCCGGCTAGGGTGCGGACATGAGCAGGAGATCCATCGGTAGGGGTGACTGGGCGATCGCCGTCGGCGTAGCCGTGATCCTGCTGGTCACCGGGCTGTCCGGGCAGCAT
Organism: Streptomyces sp. NPDC046303; assembly: GCF_055588085.1. NCBI lineage: Bacteria > Bacillati > Actinomycetota > Actinomycetes > Kitasatosporales > Streptomycetaceae > Streptomyces > Streptomyces sp. NPDC046303. The sequence continues at coordinate 325,988 of NZ_JBVJFA010000001.1, read as the reverse complement.
GACGCCGCGGGGACCGAGCTGCTCGGCTTCGCGCTGCTGGTGGTCGGCGGCCTGGCGCTGGCCGCACGCCGCCGTACGCCGGTTCCCGTCCTGGCCGTCACGGGGCTGTGCGCGCTGGGTTACCAGGCCGTGGGTTTCGACGTACCGGCCGTCGCGTACCTGTTCGCGGTGTACGCGGCCGTACGGGCCGGGCACCGCACCGTCACGGTGGTGGCGAGCGTGATCGTGCTGGCGGCCCTCCCGCTCGCCGCCCTGGCCTCGGGGCTGCACGACACGGGCGAGGCGTTCGCGCAGGCCCGAGGGGCCCTCGAGGTGGCCTGGCTGATCGCCGCCGGCGCCGCGGGGGAAGCGCTGCGGCAGGCCGAACGGCGGGCGGACGAAGCCGAGCGCACCCGGGAGGAGACCGCGCGGCACCGCGCCGATGAGGAGCGGCTGCGCATCGCGCGAGAGCTGCACGATTCGCTCACCCACCAGATCTCCATCATCAAGGTGCAGTCCGAGGTGGCCGTACACGTGGCCCGCAAGCGCGGCGAGCAGGTGCCGGAGGCGCTGCTGGCCATTCAGGCGGCGGGCCGCGAGGCGACGCGGGAGCTGCGCGCGACCCTGGAGGCGCTGCGCGACGACGACACCGCCCCGCCGCGCGGGCTCGACCACGTACCGGAACTGGTGGAAGGGGCCCGTTCCGTCGGCCTGGACGCCTCGCTGACGATCGAGGGACGGCGACACGACGTGCCGGCCGCCGTGGACCGGACGGTCTACCGGATCGTCCAGGAGTCGCTCACCAACATCTCCCGGCACGCGGACGCCGCCACCGCGTCGGTGCGCATCGACTGCCGTCCGGACGCCGTCGCGGTACGCATCGACGACGACGGCAAGGCCCTGCCCGGCACCGCCGCGACGCCCGGTGTCGGACTCCTCGGCATGCGCGAACGGGTCACCGCCCTCGGCGGCCGGCTGCGTGCGGAACCGCGTGCGGAGGGCGGTTTCACCGTCCAGGCCGAACTCCCCGTGGACCGGTCGTCGTGATCCGTGTCCTGCTGGTCGACGACCAGCCGCTCATCCGCAGCGGATTCCGCGCGCTCCTCGACCTCGAGGACGACATCGAGGTGGTGGCCGAGGCCGGCGACGGGAAGGCGGGCGTGGCCCTGGCCAGGGAGCACCTGCCCGACATCGCTCTCGTCGACATCCAGATGCCGGTGATGGACGGCATCGAGGCGACCCGGCTCATCGCGGCGGACCCGGCCCTGGCCGGGGTGCACGTCGTCATCCTGACCAACTACGGCTTGGACGAGTACGTCTTCGACGCGCTGCGCGCCGGGGCCGCGGGGTTCCTCGTCAAGGACATCCTGCCGGAGGACTTCCTGCACTCCGTACGGGTCGCCGCGCGCGGCGACGCCCTGCTCGCGCCCTCCATCACGCGCACGCTCATCAACCGGTACGTGACCCAGCCCCGCGACGCCGGCACCGCGGCCGGTCAGTTCGAAGAGCTGACCAACCGGGAACGCGAGGCCGTCGTCCTGGTCGCGCAGGGCCTGTCCAACGGCGAGATCGCCGACCGCATGGTGATCAGTCCGATGACGGCGAAGACCCACGTCAACCGGGCCATGGCCAAACTTCATGCCCGCGACCGTGCCCAACTCGTCGTACTCGCCTACGAATCCGGCCTCGTCACCCCCCGCACCTCCTGACGCCCCGGGCGTGTTGCAGAATCACTGGCCGAGGCCGGTACCTGCGGACACGGGGAGTCCAGGACATGCGCGTGTTGCTGTCGACGTACGGATCGCGCGGCGACGTCGCACCGCTGGTGGGACTCGCGGTGCGGCTGCGGGAGTTCGGCGCGCAGGTGCGGGTGTGCGCACCTCCGGACGAGGAGTTCGCGGCGCTGCCGGCCGGTTTTGGCGTGGAGCTGGTGCCCTTCGGGCCGGCGGTGCGCGCGCTGGTGACCGGGGCCGCGCCGGCGGCGGGCGGTCCGCCGCGGCGCGCGGCCGAGTTGGTCGCCGCGCATTTCGACACGGTGGCCGCCGCGGCCGAGGGATGCGATGTGCTGGTGGCGGCCGGCTTGATGCCGGCCGGTCTGCGGTCGGTGGCCGAGCACCTGGGCATCCGCTATGTGTACGCGTGCTTCCATCCCTTCGAACTGCCGTCGCCGCACTACCGGCCTTCGTTGCGGCCCGGCCGCCCGAACCCGCCGGAGGTGACCGGCCACCGGGCACTGTGGGACCTGGACGCCGAGCGCGTGAACGCGATGTACGCGGAGCCCCTCAACACGCACCGGGCGTCGCTCGGCCTGCCACCGGTGGACAACGTCCGCGACCACGTCTTCACCGACCGGCCGTGGCTGGCGGTGGACCCGGCCCTCGGCCCGTGGCAGGAGCTGACCGACCTCGACGTCATCCAGACGGGCGCGTGGATCCTGCCGGACGAACGCCCGCTGCCGGACGAGCTGGTGGCGTTCCTGGACGCCGGCGCACCCCCGGTGTACGTGGGCTTCGGCAGCATGCCGATGCGCACCGCGCCGGACGTGGCCCAGGTGGCCGTGGAGGCGGTCCGCGCGCAGGGCCGGCGGGTACTCGTCGGGCGCGGCTGGGCCGGCCTGGCCCCGGCCGGCGACGAGGACGACTGCTTCACCGTCGGCGAGGTCAACCACCAGGCGCTGTTCGGCCGGGTGGCCGCCGTCGTGCACCACGGGGGTGCCGGTACGACGACGACGGCTGCCCGGGCGGGCGCGCCGCAGGTGGTGGTCCCCCAGATGGTGGACCAGCCGTACTGGGCGGGCCGGGTCTCCGACCTGGGCATCGGCGCGGCGCACGACGGCCCCGTTCCGACCGCCGGGTCCCTGTCCGCCGCGCTCGGGGCCGCTTTGGCTCCCGGGACCCGCGCTCGGGCCAGGGCGATGGCCGGTGCGATCCGTACGGACGGGACGACGGTGGCCGCGAAACTGCTGCTCGATGGTGGAGCCTCCTGCTGACCGCTACCGATCGGCGGCCGGCAGGCGCAGCATGTAGATGTCGATCGGGTCCTGGGACTCCACCGTGAAGCCGTGGCGCTCGTACAGGCGCCGGGCGGCGCTGCCCTGGAGGACGTTCAGGCGGACGGGTACGCCGTCGGCGTCGGTCGCGTCCAGGAGCGTGCGCAGGACGGCCGAGCCGAGCCCCCGGCCCTGGGCGCCGGGGGCGAGGTAGAAGTGCTCCAGCCACTGCCCGCCCTCGGACGGGCGCAAGGTGACACAGCCGGCGAAGGCGCCGTCGGACACGATGACCGACGTGTGCCGCGGGGAAAAGGAATCGTGCAGCCGCTGACGGACGTAGTGCTCGTCGAACCGGCCCAACCGCTCCAGGTCCGGGCGCATGACCACGGCCCGCAGCTCCGCGATCGTCTCGACATCCGCGGGCTCCGCGGGGCGCAGGGCCCATCCGGTCGTCTTCGTACGCGTGTCCACGGCCGGATTATGTCAGTGGGTCGTGTGGGTTACGTGGGCAGTGTGGGGCGGGTGGTGCCGGGGCGGCAGATCACCTTCGGGTTGTACGTCTCGTACGTTCCCAGGGGGTTCTTCTTCCACAGCCACAGGTGCAGCGCGTAGTGGACCGGCTGGCCCGGGAAGTGGCCGCGCTGCGGGCCCTTGAACGGGGTACCGAACAGGCTGGGCCGGTCGTCGTCCGTAGCCAGGTCCTGGTCGCGGTCGTAGACCATCCACTGCACGCCGACGAGGCGCTTGCCGCCGCGCCCGTCGTCCTCGTAGAACAGCGCGGTGGGCTTCGCCGGGTCCAGGGAATTGTCGAGCGCGTGGTTGAAGTGCGGGTAGCCGAGCGCGCCCGGTCCCTGCTTGTTGACGACGCAGTACTTGTCCGGCACGTAGCCCGCCTCCACCGCCTTGGCGTGCTGGTGGAACCTGGCGGTGGCCTCGTACGTGATCGCGCGGTCGGCCGCGCCCCGGCCCGGGTCGGCTCCGGCCGCGGGGGCGGCGGCGAGCGCCAGGGTCAGCGCGGCGGTGATCGTGAGGGCCGGGGGGAGGCTTCGGGCCATGTTCGGACTCCTTGGGTCGGGCTGACTACTTGAGCAGCCTGTCCCGCGATCCCTCCGCCCGCCACACCGTGCGACAGGTCGGCTGACCGCCGCGCGGGTGACGGCGGCCGGGCCGTCCCGTACCCGGTCGGGGTGGAAGCGGCTCACTCCATCGAGCCACGGGGGTTTCACGCCACGCCCCTCCAGGGAACCGGTGTGTCCGCAGAACTCGAGTGTCACGGAGGGTGCGGAACATGACGCAGGAGAACGCGACACCGAACGCGCACGGGCACGGGCCCGGGCCCGGGCAAGGTGCCATCGGCGACCTCGTGTCGGCCGTGTCCAGGGGCGCGCCGGAGTACCGGTCCTGTCCCCATCCCGTCTACGCCGCCCTGCGCGAGCAGGCCCCGGTGTGCCGGCTGACGCCTCCGCACGGGGTCGACACGTACCTCATCACTCGCTACGAAGACGCCCGCGACGCGCTGTCCGACCCGCGCTTCAGCAAGGACATGCGCGGGGCGATCGACACCTACCACGCCGTGTACGGCAGCTTCTTCGACGCCCTCGACGACAACGTCCTGAACTCGGACCCGCCCCGGCACACGCGTCTGCGCCGGGTCCTCCGGAGCGGGTTCACCCCCCGGCGGGTGGAGGAGATGCGGCCGAAGGTGACCGCGATCGCCGAGGCCCTTCTCGGAGCGTGCGGCAAGAGCGACCCGGTCGATCTGATGGCGTCGTTCGCGTTCCCGCTCCCCATCGCGGTCCTGTGCGACCTGATGGGCATCTCCGAAGGGGACCGTCCCGAGATCCTGGCGCACTTCGGGGTGGTCTCGCGCGCCAGGTTCGATCCCCGGATGGGGGCGGAACTGCAGGCGGCGGAGGAGTGGCTGCGCGACCGGCTGGCCCGGCTCATCGCGTACACGCGCGCCCATCCGTCGGACTCGTTCCTCAGCGACCTGATCCGGGCGGAGGAGGAGCTGGACGACGCCGAACTGATCTCTTCGCTGTGGGTGCTCTTCTTCGCCGGGCACAAGACGACCGCGTTCCAGATCGGCAACTCCGTGCTGAACCTGCTGCTCCATCCGGATCAGCTGGAGAAGCTCCGGAAGGACCCGGGGCTGATTCCGCGGGCGGTCGAGGAGATCGTCCGGTTCGAGGGATCCGTGGAGACGTCGACGTTCCGGTACGCGACGCAGGACGCGGAGGTCCGGGGAACGGTGATCCCCAAGGGCTCGCTCGTGCAGATCGCCATCACCTCGGCGAACCGCGACCCGGAGAAGTTCGACCGCCCCGACACCCTGGACGTGACGCGCGAGGGCCTCCAGAGCACGCACCTGGGCTTCGGCCACGGCACGCACTACTGCCTGGGCGCGCCCTTGGCACGGCTCGAGCTCGAGATCGCCCTGTCCTGCCTGCTGCGGGAATTCCCGGAGATGGAACTGGCGGACGCGCAGGCCGCCAAGGGGGCATGGCTCAAGGGGCCGATGCCGGCGTTCCGGGGGCTCCAGGAGCTCCGGCTCGTCCTGGAGCCGGCCCGGCCTGCCCCCAAGGACGCCGAGCCCGCGGTCCCCATGACCTCCGTGGCCTCCGTGGTTTCCGGAAACTGACCGACCAACTGACCCAGCCCCGACGGACGGTGGATTTGGCATGACAGATTCCGCGAGCACCTCCAGGCTCGGCCTCCTCGGAATGCCGACGGAAGAACCGCTGACCGCCGCCGCGGGCTCCACTGCGGGCGCCGAGGACAGCGTCGGCCTCGCCCGGGACTCCTCCGCCCCGGGCCCGGCGGAAGCCCACGCGGCACTGGTCAAGATCGACATGCACCATCACTACTGCGCACCGGAATGGCGCGAATGGGCCGCACGGCACGGGCTGGTCAAACCGGAGAAACTGCCTCCGTGGTCACGGCTCGACACCGAGGCCTCGATCGGCTTCATGGACCGCGCGGGCATTTCGACGGCCGTCCTCAAGCCCATGCTGCCGGCGCGCTACCGCTCCTCGGCACAGCTGCGTGAAGCGATCAACATCACCCTCCAGTCGATGCTCGAGGTGGCGAGTTCTCATCCGGGACGGTTCTCGTTCTACGTGCCGCTCTTCCTCGACGATGCGGACGCGTCGTCCTGGGCCGTACGCCGCGGGCTCGGGCAGCTCGGCGCGGTCGGCGTGAACGTGACGGCCAACTACGGCGGTGTCTACCTCGGCGATCCCACCTACGACCGGGTGTTCCACGAGCTGAACGACCATTGCGCCGTGGTCGACACCCATCCCCACAACCTCCCGGACGGCACCCCCGGGGCGATGACGGTTCCGGGCATTCCGAACTTCATGTGCGACTTCCTGCTGGACACGACGCGGGCCGCGGTGAACATGATCGCCCACCGGACGCTCGACCGTTTCCCGGACCTCTCCGTCATCCTGCCCCACGCCGGAGGCTTCGTTCCGTACATCGCCGGCCGCCTGGAGGCACTCGGACGGTTCTGCGACCCGCCCCTCGAACCCGCCGCCGTCCGCGAGCACTTGCGACGCTTCTACTACGACACGGCCGGCCCCATGGCGGGCGCCTCGACCCTCCTCGACCACGTGCCCGCCGACCACCTCCTCTTCGGCACGGACTGGCCCGCCGCCCCAGCCGACACGGTGACGAACCTGGCGCTCCCCGCCCTGGAGTCCGACCCCGCCTTCAGCCCGGACCAACTGCGGGGGATCTACCACGACAACGCACTGCGCCTGATCCCTCAACTGGCCAGCGTCTGACCGCCGTGGAAGATGACGTCAAGGAGACAGAACCCGGCCGGCCGCGGGGCGCGGGTGGGTTTCGTACATGCGGATCGCGACCACCAGGCCGGAGGCCGCGGTGAGGGCGGCGACCGTCCAGGTGGCGGTGGTCAGGCCGTATGCGGCGGCGAGGGCTCCGGCCAGCAGGGCGCCGACGGCGAAGCCGCCGTCCCGCCACAGGCGGTAGACGCCGACGGAGCGGGCGCGCCAGGCGGGGTGGGCGACGTCGCCGATGACGGCGAGGAGGGTCGGGTAGACGAGGGCGGTGCCGATGCCGAGGAGGACCTGGGCCACGGCCCAGACGGGGAAGGCCGTTCCGGCGGCGACCAGGGAGAGGGCGGCGGCCTGGAGCAGCATGCCCGCGGTGATGAGGCGTTTGCGGCCGACGCGGTCGGACCACCAGCCGGTGAGGAGTTGGCCCGCGCCCCATACCGCGGGGTAGACGGCGGCCAGGACGCCGATCTGCGCGAGGGACAGCCCGTGGGCGGCGAAGAGCAGCGGGAAGATGCCCCAGGCGAGGGCGTCGTTCAGGTTGTTGACCATGCCTGCCTGGCTGGCGGCGGACAGCGCCTTGTCGGTGAAGCTGGTGCGGCGGGCGACCTGGGCGGTCGTCAGGGCCGTTTCGGCGGCGGTCCGGACGGGGTGGAGGGCTGCTTCGGCGCGGGCGTGGGCGCGGGTCTCCCGGACGAGGAGGGTGGACATGCCGAGGCCGAGGGCGGCGTAGGCGGCGCCGAGGAGGAACGGTTCGGGGCGCAGGCCGTGGTGGGCGGCGATGGCTCCGGTGGCCAGGGAGGTGGCCGCGACCGCGACGTATCCGGCGGCTTCGTTGAAGCCCATGGCGAGTCCCCGGCGTTCGGGACCTGCCAGGTCGATCTTCATGATGACGGTGGTGGACCAGGTCAGGCCCTGGGAGGCGCCGAGGAGGATGTTCGCCGCGACGATCCACGCCCAGGCCGGGCCCCAGGCCAGCATGGCGGGGACGGGCAGGGCGATCAGCCAGCCCGCGATGAGCACGGGCTTGCGGCCGTAGCGGTCCGAGAGGGTGCCGGCGAAGAAGTTGACGGCCGCCTTGGTGGCGCCGAAGGCCAGGATGTAGGTCAGCGAGAACGCGGACGCGGCCAGGTGGAAGACCTGGTCGGCGAGGAGCGGCAGGACCACGCGCTCCTGACCGAGCATGCCGCCCACGAGTGCGTTGACGGCGACGAGCAGGGTGAACTGGGCGAGGTTGGCGCGCAGCCCGAGCCGGATGCCCGGTTCGGCTCCGGGGTCCGCGGCGGGCTGGGCGGGAGCGGGGCCGGTCACTCGCCCTCCTGGAGCGCGCGGCCGGTCGCCCGGGCCCAGTCGCCGGGGCCGCCGTCGAGGACGGCGAGGTCGCGGTGCCGGGCGCGCTGGAGCAGGCTGGCGGCGGTCATGGCGCGTTCACCGTGCCCGCAGGCCACGACCGCACCGGCCGGAGCCTCGTCCGTGCGGGCCTGGAGGTCGCCGAGCTCGATGCCGATGGCGCCCGGGATGTGGCCGGCGGTGTGCTCGGCCCGCTGCCGGACGTCCAGCACCGGCCGCCCTTCGATCCGGCCGGCGGTAACGAAGGCGATCGTCTCGCGCGCGCCGCCCTCGGCGGTCCAGGCGTCCATGCCGCCGTCCAGGAATCCCGCCAGCTGTTCGTACCCGATCTTCAGCGCCTGCCAGGTGATCTCGGCGAGGTCCTGGCCGGGGGCGGTGACGAAGACGAGCGGGGCGTCGTCGGGCAGCAGCCAGCCCAGCCAGGTGGCGAACTGGTCCCGCAGCGGGATCGAGAGCGCGCCGGGAACGTGTCCGGCTGCGAAGTCGGCGGCGGGGCGTACGTCGACGAGCTGCGCGCCCTCGGCGAGCAGGGTGCGCACGCGCCGGGTGTCGAGCGCGGGCAGGAGCGGGGCGCCCGCGAGGACGGCGGGGCCGCGCCGGTTGACCTCGCCGAGCCGGCCGAAGTAGGTGGGGTAGGAGCCGAGGCTGCCCAGCAGGCGGGCCACGAAGGCGTCCTCGTCGGGTGCGGCCAGCAGGGGGTTGGCGTGTTTCTGGGCGCCGATGGTCGTGGTGCGTTCGGCGCCGGGCGGGGCGGAGCAGAAGGAGCCGGCACCGTGGGTGGGCCATACCGCCACGGCGTCGGGCAGCCGCGCCAGGCGCTGGAGCGAGCGGTACTGGGCGCGGGCCAGCTCCTCCGTGCGGTCGGCGCCGAGGAGGTCGGTGCGGGCGGCGGAGCCGACGATCAGCGAGCCGCCGGTGAAGACTCCGAGCTCCCGGCCGGCGTCGAGGAGGAGGAAGGACAGGTGCTCGTCGGTGTGGCCGGGCGTGGCCAGGGCCCGCAGCGTCAGCCCGCCCAGGTCGGCCTCGTCGCCGTCCCCCAGGCCGCGGTGGGCGAAGGCCCGCATCCCGGCCGCGGAGGCGAGCACGGCCGCGCCGTCGTCGTGGGCGAGCTGGAGGGCGCCGGAGAGGAAGTCGGCGTGCAGGTGGGTGTCGGCCGCGAACGCGACCCGCAGTCCGCGCCGGTCCGCCGCCGCGCGCAGGGCGCGCAGGTCCCGGGCGGCGTCGACGGCCAGCGCCCGGCCGTCGCCGAGGTCGACGAGGTAGGCGCTGTTGCCCAGACCGTGGTCGACCAGCGGTACGAGATGGTCGTCGGCGAATCCCATGAGTCCTCCAGGCGTCGGGATATGTGCCGTGTCGCTTCAGCACCCGCCCCTCCCTTACAATATTCCATGGATTTATGGAGGATGCCATGGGAGACCCCGCGCGCAAGACCGCGCTGTACGACGCCTTCGCCCGCACGGGCAAGGCACTGAGCAGCGGGAAGCGCCTGGAGCTGCTCGACTTGCTGGCCCAGGGGGAACGCACCGTCGACGCCCTCGCCAGGGCCGCCGCGCTCAACCTGACCACCGCCTCGGCGCACCTGCAGGCCCTCAAGCGGGCCGGGCTCGTCACCACTCGCCGCGACGGCGTACGCATCCACTACCGGCTCGCGGGTGACGACGTCGCGGCCCTGTACGCGCTCCTGCGCACCGTCGCCCGGACCCACCAGGCCTCCGTCGAGCCCGCCCGCAGGGCCTACCTCGGCACCGATCACGCCGAAGAGGTCAGCCGCGAGGACCTGCTCGCCCGCGCGCGGTCCGGCGAGATCGTGGTCCTCGACGTCCGCCCCGCGGAGGAGTACGCCGCCGGTCACATCCCGGGCGCGCTCTCCATCCCCGTCACCGAACTCGCCGAGCGCATCGCCGAACTCCCCGAGCACACGGAGGTCGTCGCGTACTGCCGGGGCGCCTACTGCGTCCTGGCCCACGACGCCGTACGCCTCCTGCACGCCCGCGGCCGCACGGCCGTCCGCCTCACCGACGGCATGCTGGAATGGCGCCTGGCAGACCTGCCCGTGGCCACCGGGAGCGCCGCGTGACCGTGCGGATATTCATCGCCCTCGCTCCGCCCGACGACGCCAAGGAGGAGCTGGCGCGGGAGCTGCGACCCGCCTACGACGCGTACCCGCGGATGCGGTGGAACCGGATCGAGGACTGGCACATCACCCTGGCGTTCCTCGGTGAGCTGCCGGTCGCGACCGTCCCCCTCCTGCGCCCGCCGCTCGCGGCCCTCGCCGCGGCGCACCGTCCCGTGCGGCTGGCACTGCGCGGCGGGGGGCACTTCGACGAGCGGGTGCTGTGGAGCGGGATCGACGGGGACCTCGACGGCCTGCACCTGCTCGCCACCGAGGTGCGTGCCGCCGTCAGGGAGTGCGGAGTCGCCTTCGAGGAGCGGCCGCTGCGCCCGCACCTGACGCTGGCCCGGTCCCGCCGCAACGCGCCGCCCCACGCGGTGGAGGCCGCCGCGGGACTCTCCGCGTTCGCCGGCCGCCCCTGGCAGGCCGAGCGCCTGCACCTGGTCGGCAGCAACATCGGCCGCGGCCCCGGGCCCATCCACTACCGCGACATCGAAGCGTGGAGCTTCGGCGGCGGGAGCTGAGCTGACGGCAGGTCGTGCGCATACGGGAGAGGCCCCGCCGGTGTCACACCGGCGGGGCCCCGATCCCCTGCGCGTGTCTCAGAGGGCGCTCTTCGACGCGCTGGAGACGACGCACTCCTTGTACTCGCTGCCGTCGCCCTTGCCGGTATACGGCGTCGTGGCCTCGGCCGGCTTGGACGCGCCCGCCTTGACGGTGAGTGCGGCCACCTTGGCCTGGGCGGGGGTCGCGGTCGACGTGGCGTCCCCGCGGAACTTCATGGTGATGTTGTAGGTGTAGTCCACCGAACCGCTGTTGGTGACGGTGAGCCGGGCGACCAGGTTCTTGCCCGAGCTGTCGAGCTTGCAGCTGTCGATCTTGATGTCGCGCTCGGCCTTGTTGCTGCTGGAACCGCCGGTGACGGAGCCGGTGGTCGAACCGCCGCTGGTGCTGGTGCTGCTGCTGTCGCTGTTGCCGCCGGTGCTGCCCCCGCTGGAGCTGCTGGAGCTCGAGCCGGAACCGCTGCTGCCACCGCAGCTGGCGCCGTGGGAGCCACGGGCTCCGGTGAGTGCGAAGACGGCGATACCGAAGACGGCGACTGCGCGGACATGACGAAGCTTCACGTTCAACCCCGTTGAAATATCAGGAACCGAGACCACCCGTCTTGACGGGCGCACGTCACCTTAACAGCGAACTCAGGGGGCCCCGTCCCCGCTTGCGCGCGCGGCGCCGCCCCGGGCCCGTGCCGACAGGCCCCGGTGCAGGCAGGCGGTCAGGCGCGCTGCGATCAACCCCTCTGGGTCCAGGCGCGGGTTGAAGATCGTGACGTCGAGGCCGACGGCCCGTTCGCCGGCCAGTGCCGTGCGCAGCACGCTCTCCAGTTCCGGCCAACCCAGCCCGCCGGGAAGGCGGTAGTCGACGGCGGGCATGACCGCGTCGTCCAGGACGTCGACGTCGAGGTGGATCCAGTACCCGGCGCTTCCGCCGTGCGTGAGCCGGCTGACCGCCTCGCGCGCGGCGGTGGCGGCGCCGGCCGCGCGCACGGCGTCGAGGTCGATCGCACGCAGGCGTGACGGCAGCGGTTGCATCCCCGCCTCGCGGGATTCGGCGGAGTCGCGGAACCCGAACGCGACGGTGTCCTCGTCGCGGAGCAGCGGCCGGCGCCCTTCGAGGTCGGTGAGCAGCGCGGGGCCCCGGCCGGTGGCGAGGGCGAGTTCCATCGAGGCGGCCTCGCCGGTCGGCTCCGCCGAGGGCTGGTAGAAGTCGGTGTGGCCGTCGAGGAACAGCAGGCCGTAGCGGCCGCGGCGGCGCAGGGCGAGGAGCGTGCCGAGCAGGATGCTGCAGTCGCCGCCGAGGACCACGGGGAAGCGGCCCTCGTCGAGAACGGCGCCGACCGCGTCGGCCAGCAGGACGGAGTACCGCGCGATGCCGGCGGGGTTGAGGATCCCGGTGCCGGGGTCCCGCCGGGGGTCGTACTCCGGTGCCTCGACCCGGCAGGCGCGCACCAGCCCTGGGTGGTCCATGAGACCGGCGCCGAGCAGCGCCGCCGGCAGGTCCTGGACGCCGGACGGGCGCAGCCCGAGCACGGACGGTGCTTCGATGACGGCCATGTCGTGCACGTCTCAGCCCCTTCGCCGCCTGTCGAGAACCGGCGCCACGGACTCATGGTCCCGCAGGACGGCCACCCGTGCCGCGCCGACGGCGTCGGAGCAGGTCAGCCGGTGTCGAGGACGAGGTCGGCGCGGTGGCGCCCGGCGGCGACGAGGCGGGCGTTCGGCTCGTCCGACCGGGCCACCCACGCGCGTGCGTACGCCGGGTCCTTGCCGTGGCGCACGTGCCGGTCGACCAGGCGCCGGACCCGCAGGTCCTCGTCCGGGGCGAGGTACCAGGCCTCGTCCAGCAGCGGCCGTACCGCTGCCCACTCCCCCGCGTCGTGCAGCAGGTAGTTCCCCTCGGTGATCACCAGGGGTACGCCCGGGGTGACGGGGATGCTGCCGGCGATCGGTTCCTCGAGGGCCCGGTCGAAGGCGGGTGCGTACACCGTGGCCGCGTCCCCGGTGGCCGCGTCCCCGGTGGCCGCGTCGGATCCGCGCAGGCGCAGGCGGCGCAGGAGGGAGACGTAGCCGGCCGCGTCGAAGGTGTCCGGAGCGCCCTTGCGGTCGGCCAGCCCCACCCGGACCAGCTCGGCCTGGGCGAGGTGGAACCCGTCCATCGGGACCACCACGGCCGTCTCCGGCCCGAGCGCTTCGGCGAGCCGGGCTGCCAGCGTCGACTTTCCGGCTCCCGGTGGTCCGGCGATGCCGAGGATCCGCCGGCTGCCGTCCCGGGCGGCCAGCGCGGCCGCCCTCCCTACCAGTTCCGTCGTCGTGTGCACGGGTCCATCCTGCCCTCCTCGGGCCTCGTCAGGTGTGGGGCAGTGCGCTCTTGAGTTTTGCGTGCAGGTCGTTCGCGAGTTGCGCGGCCGAGGGCGGTTTGTCCGTGTAGAGCCGGCGCAGTTCGGCCGTGAAGGTCTGGGTGAAGGCGCCGTAGAGCGGCGTGCGGGGGCGCTGGACGGCGTTCTGCAGTGCGGGCAGCAGGGTGTCGCGCGCGTACTTCGGGCGGCCGTGCTCGTCCCGGGGCATGCGGTCGGTGCTCTCGGCGTTCGGAGTGGCCGGGACGGGGGGCTTCGCCATGGGACACGTCTGTGCGTTGTCGTTGTACGCGGACAGCCGGGTGGCCGCGAAGCCCGCGTCGAGCAGGCAGCGTTCGCTGTCGCGGCCGGTGAGGAATGTGATGAGCGCCTGGGCCGCCGGCCCGCGCTTCGACGCCTTGGTCACGGCGAGGTTCTGGCCGCCCAGGACCGCTCGGCCGGGCAGCGGGGCCACCGCCAGCTGCTGGTCGGTCAGGGACTGGTGCAGGGTGCGGTAGGCGTACGGCCAGTGGCGCAGGAAGGCGGTCCGGCCGTCGGCGAAGTCGCCGAGGGATTCGGCCTCGTCGGAGCGGCCGGCGTCACCGAGGGTGTAGGGGGCCTGCGTACGGTCGCGCAGCTCCCTCAGCCCCGCGTCCAGGTCCGCCACGGAACCGGTGTACCGGCCGGCGCCGTCGGTGAGGGAGAAGCCCTCGTCGGCGGAGGCGAACGCCTCGATGCCGTTGACGGTGAGGCCCTCGTACGGTGCGAGCTGCGTGGTCCACCCCTTCTCGTAGCCGTCCGCCGCACTGCGGCCGGCGTCCTGCACGGTGTCCATCAGCCGCTGCACCGTGGACCAATCGGTTCCCGTGCCGAGTCGGGTGTCCGTGACGCCCGCCTTCTTCAGGTAGTCCGGCCGGTAGAAGAGCAGCCCGACGTCGCTGTTGAACGGGACGGCGTACGTCTTCCCGGCCCAGCGGGCGGTGGCGGCGACGGAGGGGATGACGTCCTCGTCCAGCATGTCGTCGGGGAGCGGCTGGACCAGGCCCGCGTCCGCGAACTCCGGCACCCAGGTCACGTCGAGGTTGACCACGTCGTACTCCGCGCTGCCGGACTGGAGCGCCCCCAGCAGCTGGCTGCGCTGCTGGTCCGCCGAGCCCGGGAGCTCGACCAGCCGGGCCCGTGGGCCGGACCCCTTCTCCTCCTGCTGCCGGTTCCACTGCTCGATCAGCTTCTGCCGGATGCCGCCCTTGCCCGTCACGTCGCGTCCGCTGGCCACCACGATGTCGCCCTCCGCGACCGCTGCGTCGGCCGGCCCGCCCGTGGCCCCGGCCCCGCTGTCGCCGCTCCCGCTGCACGCTCCCAGGGTGAGGACCACCACGAAGACCGCCGCGCAGAGCCGTCTGCCGCCGCGCGTCACCCCTCGTCCCCCGTTCCCGCTCGGGCGACCTCGTCGCGCAGTCCGGCCACCAGATCGGTCCTGGTGTCCAGGCAGCGCCCGCCGCTCGCCTCGGAGATGACGGCGTCCGGCTTTCCCTTGTCGCAGCCGCCGCTGTCCAGGGATGCCATGACCACCGGAACCTTCCTGTCCCGCGCGTACGCGCGCAAGCCCTCGAGCCGTCCGCCCTCGGTCAGCCGGTTGTTGTCCTCGTCGTCGGTGATGTAGACGATCAGCTGCGGACGGTCGTCGTCGGCGCCGCGCCGGGCCATGTCGTCCAAAGCCGCGGTCAGGGCCCGGTAGGGATCCGCCTCCACGTCCTTGACCTGCGCCCGCTGGTCGATGGCACGCTCGGCTTCCTCGCGCCGGTACCGGCCGAAGGGCAGCAGCTCCTGGTGCGCGAGGGGGGCGCCGGGCGCGGCCGCGACCGCCCAGACGCCGTACTCGTCCTGATCCCCCAGGCCACCGAGCGACTGCTTGACGATGCCGGGCGCACCCCCCGGCCCCTCCCACAGGTCGCCCATCGAACCGGAACTGTCGACCAGGAACAGGACGCGGCCGGGCCCGTGGGCGTCCCGGTACTCCTTCAGTGCGGCGGCCATCGCGGCCTGCCGGGCGGGAGCGCCGAGGGTCCCGGGGCGGGTGACGGCGCCGAAGCCGCTGAAGGCGAGGTCGGGGGCGAGGGGCCGGTGCTCCCCCGCGGCGCTGCGGAAGCCGTCCTTGCCGAACTCCACGAGCCCGCCCCGGACCCCCTCCGACCCCGGGCCCGACCCCGAACCCGACCCCTTCCCCGGGCCGGTCCCGGTCAGCCAGGTGCGGAACCGCTCGACCGCGTCCTGCCGCGCGTCCTTGTCCCGGTCCGCCTCCCGCCAGCGCACCCGTACGAACGTCGGGTCCAGGCCCGGCGTGTCGTCGGGGTAGGCGGCCAGCCGCGGGGCCCGTGTCGTGCTGTCGCAGTCCACGCCGGACTTCATCAGGAACTCCGGTACCAGGGCGGCGGTGCGGTCGTCGACGGAGTCGTCGTCGGGCAGCAGGCACAGCAGGCTGCCGCCGGTGGGCGCGGGAGGACCGGGCTGCGCGACGCGGTTCTCGGCGGTGGCGGCGTTGGTGCCTCCCGCACCGCCGGCGCCTCCCGCACCGTACAGACCGATGGTCGCCACGAGCCCCGAGTCCGTGTGCTCCGGGTCCGGGCGGCGTACCTCCGCCTTCGGGTCGCGGGTGCGCACGGCGTCCATCAGTGTCGTGAGCGCGCCGGTCCGTTCGGCGATCGCCTCCGCCGCGAGGTGCTGCGGTACGGCGAGCACGAGCGGCGAGTAGGCGAACGGGGCTTGGTCGACGAGCAGTTCCACGTAGCTGCGCTGGTCCTGGGGCGGGCGGGCGCGGGCGGCGCTCGCCGAGGTCGCGGGGATCCAGATGTCCGGCTGGGGGCCGATGTCGCGCTGCGGGTTGACCGCTTCGGAGGTGGGCCGCTGCCAGGGGTCGGACTGGTCGTGGAACGCGGCGACGACGTCCGCGGCGCCGGCGCTGTACACCGTGATGCCGCTGCGCCGGCAGCCGTCACCGGTCCGGTTCGCGTCCGAGACCAGGTACACCTCCGTCGCCCGGCGTACGGTGGGCTCGATGTCGGGGTCGGTGAGCAGCCGGAGTTCGAGCGGGGGCCCGCAGGGGTGACCGCCGCCGAAGAGGTCCCCGGCGAAGTGGTATCCGGCGGGGACGAGGCCCGCGAGCACGGTGAGCAGTCCGGCGCCGGCCGCGACCGCGCGGGTCCGGGCGGTCAGGCGAAGACGGCCGGTCCGGTTCGGATCGCCGGCAGGGCGCGGACGACGCGTTCCGGGAAGCGGCCACGAGGGCCGCCGGCGCCATAAGGGCCTGTCGGGCACGGCTGTCAGGTCCGGGCGGCCCGCCTCGGGATCCGCCCCGGCCGCCCCCGCCCCGGGAACCGCTGCCGGATCCGCCCCGTCCGCCGGGCCGCCCGCGCCCGCTGCGCCGGCGCCCGCGGAGCCGGCCACGAGCAGCACGTCCGTGCCCGGATCGGCCCGGCGGCTCTGCGGCTCCCACTGTTCGGCGGGCTCGCGCAGCGTCGTGTGATGCGCGGACATGTACGCCCGCACCCGCTCCGCGAGCTCCTCGAATCCCACGGGGGGCGTGGCTGCGCCGTGACCGTCGACGCGCAGTTGGCGGATCAGCTCCGCGGTGAACGGGGTCGGGGTGGTGTCGTCCCCCGCGTCGATCCGGTTGTTGGCCTGCACGCTCATGAACAGCGATATCCGGTGCCGCTGCGAGGTGTCGAGCGCGTCCCAGGCCGCCGAGGCGTTGCCCGCGTAGCAGCAGTCGAGCACCACGACCACGTGCACCGCCCTGGTGCGGGTGAGCACGGCCAGGACGCTCTTCCAGGGGACGGCCCCTCGGAACACCGACTCCGTGCCCGCCACGATCGTCGCCGCGCGCATCAGGAGCCACAGTTCGTCACCGGTGCTGGGCACGGCGCCGTGTCCGGCGAAGTAGAGCAGGAGGAGGCCCTCGGCCTCTTCGACGGCCTCGTCCAGGCGGCGGTCGAACTCGTCCACGTTGCGCGGCCGGACGACTCCGATCTCGCCCTCGCGGAACACGCCGCCTCCGCGCAGGGCGTCCTCGAGGCCGACCAGGTTGTGTTCGACCGCCCCGAGGTTGCCGGGCACTCCGAACGGGTGGCCGGGCTGCGTGAACTCGTACGAGGGCACGCCGACGAGCAGCGCTCTGTTCACCTTCCCGCGCGGATCGAAGCGCGCCATCGGACTACCTCGCGTCGCCGTCCGGCACGACGTCGACCTCGACCTCCGGGGGTTCCCCGCGTTCGACGGAGCGGCGGTTCTCCCGCCATGCCCGTACCCCGCTCTTCGCCTGCTCGTACACCTCGTCGAAGAGCTTGGGGCCGATGATGCCGACCAGG
Source organism: Streptomyces sp. NPDC046303 (assembly GCF_055588085.1). NCBI lineage: Bacteria > Bacillati > Actinomycetota > Actinomycetes > Kitasatosporales > Streptomycetaceae > Streptomyces > Streptomyces sp. NPDC046303. Next base: position 308,503 of record NZ_JBVJFA010000001.1, on the reverse strand, counting down.
ACCAGTGTGATCTCCAGGCCGGTCCCCATCGGGCTGCCGGCGTGCTCCTCGGCCCCGGCCTGCTCCCTGATCTCCAGGTCGCCGCTGCTCCTGAGCGCCTCCAGTTTGTGTTCCCGTTCGAGCCACGCCTTCAGGGCACCGACGTCGCTCGCGCTCGCCCCGTGCCCCAGGCGTATCCGGACAGCCGTCTTCGCCAAACCCTCCCCCTGGTTCATAACTCAGCATCATGGCACGAGGGTTGGGGGCGTGGGGAGACATCGGTCCGGTGCAGGTCCGCACCCGCGCGCGCCGGGCGGCCGCCGGGGACGGGCGTACACCATCACGCCAGGCCGACATGTCGTGACCGCCGACCCGGCGCCACCGCTACGGAGCCGGACGTTCCGCTGCCACTCGCGCCCCGCAGGCGCCCCGCAGGCACCCCGCAGGCACCCCGGCAATGGACGGGCCGCGTGTGCATGGGGGCGGGCGAACGGGGGCAGGCGCGCTGCGGGACAGCCCGCCCGACGGACCGGTGGGGCGGGGAGACCCGAGGAGGACGCCATGGACGAGCAGGGCGGCGCGGGAGGAGTCCCGCTGCACGACGAGGAGGAGCAGGGCCGTCACCGCAAGCCGCACGCGGAGCGCCGCGACGACGGGAAGACGTCGGCCGCCGACACGGACGAGGCGAGCCGCCTCGACCGGCCTCAGCAGCCCGAGAAACCGGGCGCCGGCGGCAAGGGGACGCGCTGGGCGAGCCCGCGGGACGAGTGACCCGAGCGGTCACGCGCCGGAGGGCCGGCCCGGATGGGTCGGCCCTCCGGCGGGTCGGCAGTGGGGGCGGCCCGCCCAGGACCGTTCAGACCGTTCAGGCGGCCCCTCAGGCGGCCAGGGGCGCCGTGGCCATCCCCGCACCCTCCCGCAAGCCCGCCAGGAACTCCTCGACGGCCTCCACCGCCGTGTACGCGGGCTGCCAGGCCAGCTCCGTACGGGCCCGGGAGGAGTCCAGCAGGGGCAGCCGCAGGACGGCGTCGAACAGGTCCGGTGACGCGGGCGCGAGGTGCAGTCGCCAGGCGGCGGCGAGCGCGGCCCTGACCGGGGCGCTCGGCATGGGGAGCCGGCGGGCGTGCAGGATGCCCGCGAGGACGTCCGCGTCCAGGGGCGGGTCGGCCGCCAGGTTGAACGCTCCGCGTACCGGGCGGGTGGCGGCCGCCAGGTAGGCGGCGGCCGCGTCGTCGGTGTGCAGGGCCTGGAAGGTCAGGCCCGGCAGATCGGGGACGGCGGGGATCAGGCCGGGCCGGATGAGTCGTCCCGGCAGGAGCCGCCCCGCGAAGATCCTGCGCTGTTCGGAGGCCGAGGTCCGCTTGAACAGGAACGCCGGGCGCATGCGGACCACCCGGACGTCCGGGTGCGCCTGCTCGAAGGCGTCGAGGACGCGTTCGAGGTAGGCCTTCTCGCGGGTGTACGCGGCCTGCGGCCACCCGTGCGTAGGCCAGGATTCGTCGACCTTCCGGTCCTTGGGCCCGGGTGAGTACGCGCCGACGGACGAGGCGTGGACGAGGGCGGGCACGGCTGCTTCCGCCACGGCGTCGAAGACGCGCACGCTTCCGAGGACGTTGGTCCGCCAGGTCTGCGCCGGGTGGTGGGTCGGCTGGAACTTCCAGGCGAGGTGGATCACGGCGTCTGCCCCGGCGAACAGCGGCACGAGGTCCGGGCCGTCCGGTTCCACGTCCACGGCGGCCCAGGTCGTCTTCGCGGGCCTCCACTGGGGCACCCGGCGGGCCAGGCCGAGGACGGACGTGACGGCCGGACTGTCCGCACAGGCCTGGACCACGCTCGTTCCGACGTTTCCGGTGGCGCCGACGACCACGACCCGCAGGCCGTCGTCACCGGGTTCGGTGGGCAGGGGGCGGGGGCGAGTCATCCTGGGGGCTCCCTTCGGGAGGCGCGGTGTCCCTCGTACGACGCGCCTAACCCGCACCGGGCCGGGCAAACCTCGCCCGCCGCACGGACCGGGGCCGATCGGCGCGCGCAACGGGCGCGCCGGGCGCGCCGGCGACACGCCGCCGACGGCCGCCCCGCATGTCACCGTCGCCAGAACAGGTGGTGCGTCACACCGCTCGGGCTGGGCACGACGTCGAGGTGGAACCGGTCCAGCAGCTCCTCGGGCGACTCCCAGAGGCGTACTCCGGATCCGAAGCGCACCGGCGAGACGGCCACGTGCAGGGTGTCGACGAGGTCGGCGTCGAGGAACTCCCGGATGGTGGTGGCCCCGCCGCCGAGGCGGACGTCCTTGCCCTGCGCCGCCTCCTTCGCCCGGTCGAGGACCGTGGCCGGATCGTCGTCGACGAAGTGGAAGGTGGTGTCGGAGAGCGTGAACGAAGGGCGCTCGTAGTGGGTCATGACGAACACCGGGGTGTGGAAGGGCGGCTCGTCACCCCACCAGCCGCGCCAGTCGTGGTCCTGCCAGGGCCCGCGCTGGGGCCCGAACTTGTTGCGGCCCATGATTTCGGCGCCGATGTTGTGCGCGAAGTCCCGCGTGAAGTAGTCGTCGAGGCCGCGGCTGCCCCCGGGGTCGGTGCGGCGGGGCCAGCTCGCCGTGGCGCCGGCCCAGGCGAACAGGGCCCCGGGATCGACGTCGCCGAACGGCCGCTCGAGGGTCTGGTGCTCACCGGCGCCGAATCCGTCACTCGAGACGTTGAAGTTCTGGACTCTCAGCAGTTGCTCCACGCGTTTCCTCCTGCGTAGTCGAGGACGAGGAGACGGCCCGCGCCGGGTATGCCCCTCGCCGCTGCCGTGCCATCCAACCCGCTCCTGCCACGGAACGCGATCACCGGTCCGGCGAGCCCCCGCAGGCCGTCAGCCGTCGGGCGCATCCCGCCGGCCGGCCGGCCGGGGGCGGACACCACCCGTTCACTCACCGGCCGCCGCCGCCAGGGAGAGGTCCTGGAAACGGGCGTAGCGGCCGCCGAGGTGCAGCAGTTCGTCGTGGGTGCCCGCCTCCACGATCCGGCCGCCGTCCAGGAAGACGATGCGGTCGGCCCGTCGGACGGTCCGCATCCGGTGCGCGACCATCACCACGGTACGCCCCGCCATCAGGCGCTCGATGCCCTCGTGGGCCGCGGCCTCGTTCACCGGGTCCAGTGCGGAGGTCACCTCGTCCAGCAGCACGATGGGCGCGTTCTTCAGCAGCGCGCGTGCGATCGAGACGCGCTGGCGTTCGCCGCCCGACAGCAGCGCCCCGCCCTCGCCGACGTGCGTCGCCCATCCCCCGGGCAGTCGCTCGATCACCTCGTCCAGCCGCGCCGCGGTCGCGGCCGCCCGCACCTCGGAGTCGTCGGCGTCGGGGCGACCGAGACGCACGTTCTCCTCGATCGTGCCGTCGAAGAGGTAGACGTCCTGGAAGACGAACGCGATCCGCGCCATCAGCACCTCGGTGTCGATCGCCCGCACGTCCACGCCCCCCACGCGCACCGCGCCCGCGTCGACGTCGTAGAACCGTGCGATCAGCTGCAGCAGGGTGCTCTTGCCGGCTCCCGAGGGTCCGACGACGGCGAGCCGCTGTCCTTCCGGCACGGTCAGCGACACGTCGTCGAGCACCGTGCGGTCCCCGTGCCGGAAGCCGACGGAGTCGAACTCCAGGTCGTGGCCCGCCGGCCGGACCGGTTCGGCGGGTTCGGGCAGCGGCTCCGTGCGCAGCAGCGTGTCGAGCCTCTCCAGCTCGGCGCGGGCGCCGCGCAGTTGACCGCCCAGGTCCGCCAGCGACAGCAGGGGGTCAGCGCACCGGGCGGCGAGTACCAGGATCGCGAGAACCTCCGCCGCGCCGATGTTCCCGCTGAGCGCGAGGGAGGACCCCAGGACCAGCAGCACCGTGAACACGGCCTGCACCGTGAGCGTCAGACCCAGTACGCCGGGCAGCGCCGACAGCGTGGAGCGGCGGGACGCGCGCCGGAGTTCACGCAGCGAGTCGTCGAGCGCCCGGAAGCGTTCCGTGGTGCGGCCGCCGGCCCGCAGCACCGGCTGGGCCTGGAGGTACTCGACGACCCGCGCGGTGGCCTCGTGTTCGCGTGCGGCGCGCTCGGTGTCGGTGGCGGCCATCGAGCGTCCGGTCCGGATCTGGATCGCCGCCACGAGCGGAACGGCGGCCAGCGCGGCCAGTCCCAGCTGCCAGTTGAAGAAGAGCAGCACGGCGACGATCGTCAGGGGAGTCACACAGGCGGAGACGAACGGCGCCAGCAGGTGCGCGATCACGCTCATCGCCTGCAGGACCCCGGGGCCGGCCAGGCCGGACACCTCCCCGACGCGGCCCGCGCTGTACCAGCCGAGGGGAAGCCGGGCCAGGTGATCGCCGATGCGGTGATACATGCCGTGCAGCAGCGTGGTCCCGGCGCGGAATCCGGACAGGTCGCTGACGTAGCGCAGGACCGCGTAGACCGCGACGGCGGTCCCGAACGCGAGCAGCCAGGGCCGGGCGTCCTCGGGCGTGCTCCCGAACAGTGCGCGCAGCACGGGCACCAGCAGCGCGTAGGACAGTCCCTCGACCACGGCGGTCGTCGTCATCAGGGCCACGGTGCGGCGCACCGGCGGGGCGTACTCGGGGCCCAGCACGCGCAGCAGCAGTCGGATCATCGGTCCTCGTCTCCTTGCCTTGCGGCGTCGGGGGTGTCCTGCTCGTGGGTGGCCGCCGGCCGGCGCGACTGCCAGAACGCGGCGAACTTTCCGCCCCGTGCCAGCAGTTCGGCCGGTTTGCCGTGCTCGACGATCGATCCGTCGTCCAGCATCACGACGGTGTCGGCGTCGGCGACCGTCTCCAGGCGGTGGGCGATGACCAGAACCGTCCGCTCGCCGCCCAGCGCCGCGAGGGTCCGGCGCACCGCCTGTTCGGTCTGCGGGTCGGCGAAGGCCGTGGCCTCGTCGAGTACGAGCACGGGTGTGCCGGCGAGCAGTGCGCGGGCGAGCGAGAGCCGCTGTGCCTCGCCGCCCGACAGGCCGGCCTCCTCGCCGATCACCGTGTCGTATCCGCGGGGCAGTTCGAGGATCCGCTCGTGGATGCCTGCCATCCGGGCGGCCCGCTCCACGTCGTCGAGGCCGGCGTGCGGGACCGCCAGCGCGATGTTGTCCGCGACCGACGCGCGCAGCAGGCGCACGTCCTGGAAGACGAACGAGACCATCCGGTGCAGCTCCCGGCTGTCGAGATCGCGCAGGTCGACACCGCCCAGGGAGACCGAACCGGAGGTCGGGTCGAAGAACCGCGGCAACAGCCGGACCAGGGTGGACTTTCCGCTTCCCGACGGCCCGACGACCGCGGTGACCGTGCCCGGCTCGAGCACCAGGTCGATCCCGCGCAGCACTTCGCGGCCGGCTTCGTAGCCGAATCGGACGTCGCGCAGTGCGATCCGGTGGCCGCGTGGTGCGACCGGGTGCGCCGGTTCCGGCAGGGGCCGCACGGCGAGCACGTCCCGGATCCGGCCGACCGCGCGTCCGGCGGCCTGCATGTCGTCGAAGCCGTGGCCGAGGGCCGCCACCGGAGCGGTCAGGCCCAGTCCGAGCAGCAGGAAGGGCAGCAGGTCGGCCGGCGCCAGTCCCCCGGTGGTGATCAGAGCCGTTGCGCCGATCAGTACGGCGAGCAGGACGAACGGGGGCGACAGGACGAGCTGCATGCCCGCGGCGATCCCGGCGAGGCCGCGCACCATCCGGTAGAAGACGGTGACGAACTCGTCGGTGGCCGTGCGGAACCTGCGGTGGGCGCGCCCGGATCCGCCGAACGCCTTGACCACCGCGATGCCCTGCACGAACTCGACGACGGAACTCGAGATCCGCCCCATGGCCGCGTCGAACTCCTTCTGCTCGCGCAGCCGGGTCGGGGTCATCATCAGCGGAACCAGCGCCACCGCCAGCACCACCGGTATCAGCGTGATCAGCGTGAGCCGCCAGTCGACGGTGAACAGGTACACCAGCGACACCAGCGGGACCACGAAGGCGGAGACGAGCTCGCCGGGGGCGTGGGCGATGAACGGGTGGACGGCGCTGACGTCCTCCCCGACCACCTTCGCCAGCTCGCCGGTCCGGCGCCGGGAAAACCAGCCGATCGGCACCCGGCCCAGCCGTTCGGCGAGTTGGCGGCGGAACGAGAGCTGCACCCGGACGTCGAGGAGGTGCCCGAGCCCGGAGGACGCGGCGGTCAGCAGCAGCCGGACGAACAAGCCCGCCGCACCGGCGATGACGACGAACCGGACGTGCCCGTGATCCACCGGGCCGGGCGACAACAGCGCCCGGCCCAGTTCGGCGACCGCCAGCAGCGGCGCCAGGCCCGCGACGGCGCCGATGACCTGCAGGGCCACCACGGCGGCGAAACTCCCCGCGTACGGGCGCAGCAGTCCCGCCGTGCCCGGCTTCACGGGGCGAGGGCGCGGCGCAGCGCGGAGCCGAGTTCGGTGATCTGCCGCTGCGAGACGGCGGCGGACTGGATCGCCAGCGATCCGTGGAACGTGCCGGGCCACTGGTGCAGCTCCACCGGCACTCCCGCCTGCAGCATGCGCAGCGCGTAGTCGATGCCCTCGTCGCGGTTCGGGTCGAATTCCGCGGTGGCGACGTAGGCGGGCGGAAGGCCGGACAGGTCCTCGGCGCGGGCCGGTGCGGCGTAGGGGGTGGCGGGCTGGGAGCCCAGGTAGTGGCCCCATGCGGCAGCGCGAACGGCGCGGTTGTTCCAGGGGGTGTCGGTGAAGTTCCGGGCGGACCACGTCTGCTGCCGGTCGTCGAGGATGGCCTCGTTGAGGAGCTGGAAGGCGATCGGCGGCCCCTGCTCGTCACGGGCCCGCAGGGCCACCGCGGCCGCGATCCCCGCGCCGGCGCTGTGGCCGCCGACCGCGATCCGGTCCTGGTCGATGCCGAGTTCGGGCGCGTGGTCGTGCGTCCAGTTCAGCACGGCGTAGACATCGTCGAGTGCGGCCGGGAAGCGGTTCTCGGGCGACAGGCGGTAGTTGACGGTGATGACGACCGCTCCGGCGAGGTGCGCCATCGGGGCGGCCCACAGGTGCTCGGTGTCCAGGTCACCGCCGACCCATGCGCCGCCGTGCAGCCAGATGACGGCGCCCCGCGCCTGGTGCGGGCGGTAGACGCGGACGGCCACGTCGGGATCGGCGGCCACCGTGCGGTCCGTGATCTCCAGTCCCGCGGTGTCCGGTGCCGGCCGTGAGGTGGCCATCTCGGCGTACGTCGTGCGGAAGGCGACCGGGTCGCTCAGGTCGGTACGGGGCAGCAGGGGGATGAATGCTTCGAGTTCGGGATCCATGTCGGCCATCCTCACCGCCGGCCTGCCGCGGGATCATCCGCCAACTGTCGCGCGTCCGGCCCGGATCGCGCGCCGAACGGCGCTTCTTCTCGCTGCCGTGGGGACCTATCCTCCTGGAATGGAGGCACTGGCCGTACGGCTGTCGGGAATGGACTCGTACGTCGAGGGCGCGATCCGCGTCGTCGCGTTCTACGACACCCTGATGCGCCGGCGGGTGGACCTCCCGGCACTCGCCCGGGCCTCGGCGGCTCTGGCCGAGTGCGTGGCGGGGTTCCAGCTCCACGGCACCGGCCGGATGACCCGCATGTCGCCCGACGGCAGGCCGGCGTCCGGCCCGCCGGCACCCCCGTCCACGACGGCGCCGATCACCCTCGACGACGAGGAGATCGGCACGGTGTGGCTGGAACGCCCCGGCTCGCCGAATCCGCTCGACGAGGTGCTCCTCGACCGGCTCGCGATCGCCGCCGCGACGGCCGTCGAGCGGTACGGCCCGGCCCGCACCACCATGGCCGACCCCGCCCTCGTCGAGCTGGCGATCAGCGAGGACAGCGAGGAGGCGGCCAGAGCCCGGGCGCTGCGACTCCTCGGATTCACCGCGGAGCTGCCGGTGCACGTGCTCGCCGTACGCTCGCACCTGCCGCTCGACCGGATCGGCTCCCTGCTCTGCCCCGGCCGCCTGGTGAAGGCGGCTTCCCTCGCCGATGTGGGCGTCATCCTGGCCACGGCCGTCGACCCCGACCGGATTCCGGCGGACGTGTACGCGGGCATCGGCGCCGCCGAAGGCCCCGACCGCTCCTGGCGGCAGGCCCGCACCGCCCTCCGCTTCGCCGGCGCACGTCAACCAGTGGTCCACTACGACGACTTGGGGGCGCTGGCGCTGCTCGCGCACGTGCCTCAGGACGCCGCCCGGGACAATGCCGACGTGGCCGCGATCGCCCGCATCGCCGGCACGCCGGACGATCTGGAGACTCTCGACGCCTACTGCGCCACCGGCTCCTTGCGCCGGGCCGCCGACCGCCTCCACCTGCACCACAGCAGCGTGGCCCGCCGGCTCGAGCAGATCGCGCGGTCCCTGGGCATCGAACTCACCGAACCGGCCGGACTGGTACGGGCCAGCGTGGCCCTCACCGCGTGGCGGCTGCTCGACTCGGCGGAGGGTGCCGGGGTTCGCCAAGGCGGTTGAGCTGCGCCTCTCGCCTCGTCAGCCCACGCCCGGTCAGCCTCCCGTCGCCGAGAAGTGCTGGTAGTCGGGTGGGGACCAGCCGCCGCCCCAGTGCCAGCCCACCTCCTCGAAGGCCCGGGTGACGACGTCGTCGGGGCGGATCATGCCCGGGGCCCGGCGGTCCCTGCGCAGGTACGGGCGGCCGGCGGCGGGGTGGGGAGTGCCGCCGCGGTCCACATAGGGGTTCTCGAGCGGGTTGACGTCCACGGCGTCCCCGTAGGCGTGCCGGGAGCGGCGGCCCGGGTCCCCGGTGACCTGCCGGCAGTTGAAGGCGGAGGTGTTGTCGTCCGCCATCGACCGGGCGTCGTCCCCGCCGTACGCCGCGGCCGGCCGCATGCGGCGGATGGGGAACCTCGCCTCGAAGGCCTTGCCGAAGACGCGCAGGAGGGGCTGTACCGCCCGCTCGTGGACGACGAGTTCACCCCGGTGGACCTTGCCGTCGAAACCCCAGTGGTTCATCCGGATCAGCCGCAGCCGGTCGGGGCCGACCGGGCAGCCCGGCCGGTACGTGGCGCCCAGCGCCGCGTCCGGCACCCGCTGCACCTCGGCGGCCAGCACCGCGCGGTCCTCGCGCACCCGGACCACGGGCGGGCCGGAGGGAGCGGCCGTGCAGGCGGCGAGGGTGGCGGTGCACAGGACGACGGCCGCCGCGGCGGCGTGGGGGGCCAGGCGCACGCCATCGCGGCGGCGCCGGCCTTCGTCGCCGCACGCCGCGCCGGCCGGGCTCAGCCCGTGTCCCGGTGGGTGAGCCGTACCTCGAAGCCGCGCAGTTCCTCCGGCGCCGCCGTTTCCTCGCGGACCTCGACGGCGCGCACGTCGGCCGCCGGAGGCCCCGTGCGCGCCCACCGCACCATCGCCTCGACGGCGGCCTCGCCGCCTTCGAACAGCGCCTCGACGCCGCCGTCGGGCAGGTTCCGTACCCAGCCCGACACGCCGTGGGCGAGCGCCTCGCGGCGGCAGGTGTCCCGGAAGAACACTCCTTGCACGGTCCCCGACACGATCACGCGCTTGCGTACCATGCTCCGACCATAAGGCGAGGCTGGGAGTCATGGTCGTGCACGTACTGGGCAGCAGGGTCCTCCTGACCCCCACGGACCCCGAGCGTTCGCGCGTCTTCTACGGGGACACGCTCGGGCTGGCCGTCTACCGCGAGTTCGGCACCGGCCCCGAGCGCGGCACGGTCTACTTCCTCGGCGGCGGCTTCCTCGAGGTGTCGGGACGCGCCGAGGCGCCGCCCGGTCCCGGGGTACGGCTGTGGCTCCAAGTCGCGGACGTGCAGGCGGCGTACGAGGAACTGCGCGGCAGCGGCGCGGAGGTGCTGCGGCCGCCGCAGCGCGAGCCCTGGGGCCTGATCGAGATGTGGATCGCCGACCCGGACGGCGTGCGCATCGCCGTGGTGGAGGTGCCGGCGGACCACCCCCTGCGCTTTCGCCCGTGACCGGGCGTGGCCGCCGCCGTGATTTCCCGGGCATCCGCCGTTTGGGTGACCGGGCGCGGGGCAGAAGGGGACTGCCGCCCCGCGGTCGAACGCGGGGCGGACCACATGCGCCCACCGAGCGACGCGGTCGGGCTCCGCGCGCCGCGTTGTGGGTCACGGCGGGTGCGACCCGGCGGCGGTTGCTCCGTTCGAGGGGGCGCGAAGCCGGACTCGACGGGCTCGCGCTGCACGGCCGTACCGGCGCCGGGTGGGCTGCGGTCCGCGGAGGGCGCGGGCGAGGCCCGTGGCGGGCGGCAGCGCGCCGAGGCCTCGCAGGGCGACCTCGGCCAGGGTCCGGGCCTCCTCGGCCGAGAGGCTCCGCCCGACCGGGGTGGCGCTCACCCATGCGCCGTCCGGGTCCAGTTCGGCGAGACGGCGCCGGCCCTCGCCCATGAGCTGCAGGGCCGGCGGCCGCGGCGTCAGGCGGGCCACGAGCACCCCGGGTGCGAGGACGGCGACGACGACGGCCGCGGCCGTGGCCGTGGCCGGTTCGGCATCGCGGACGGCCGCCGCCACGATCCAGCCAAGCCCCAGCAAGGCGGTCAGGGCCTGGGCTCCCCCGTGCGCACGGACGCAGCTCCCGTACGGCCCGGACGGGATCCGGCGCTCCACCAGCCCCTCGTCGAACAGCCGGCTCCCCGCCCAGCGCAGGGATTCCGCCCGGGCCGCGGCGTCGCGGACCTGCCGTGCGTCGCGCCCGCGGCTACCGCTGCCGTACGCGGCCGCCACGGCGGCCCGGGCCGGATCCCGGGGTCGCGGGCCGGGTGCGAGCGTGATCCCGTAGCGGCCGGTCACCGACAGCCGGCCGGCCAACAGGAGCCCGGTCATCGCCGTCTCGGCCACCCGCTCGCGCCCGCCGAGGAGGAACGCCGCCTCGTACAGGCCCAGCGGCGCCGACGCCGCGCTGCCGGGCGGCCGCTCGCGCCTCCGGGGGCGGTACATGACCCACCAGAACGAAGCCCGGCTCACCCCCACGGACAGCGTCACCAGCGCGGCGAGCGCGAAGCACGCGAACACCGGTCCGTCCACGCCCCGCTCCCCCGCCGCTCGCCCGGTGACGGAGGCCGATTGTGAAGCCTGCGGCCGGGAAGGGCAATCCCCGTGACCCGCCCGCGTGAGCGAGCGGCCGTCAGTCCTCGATCGCGATCTCGCGCTTGAGGATCTTGCCCGTGGGGCCCTTCGGCAGGCCCGGTACCAGCTGGACGATCCTGGGGTACTTGTACGGGGCCACGCGGGCCTTCACGAACGCGCGGAGTTCGTCCGCGGTGACCTCGGCGCCCGGCTTCAGCGTGACCACGGCGGCGACCTCCTCGCCGTGGACCGCGTGCGGGACGCCCACGACGGCGGCCTCGGCCACGGCCGGGTGCTCGTAGAAGACCTCTTCGATCTCGCGCGGGTAGACGTTGTAGCCGCCGCGGATGACCAGGTCCTTCTTGCGGTCGACGATGAAGTAGAAGCCGTCCTCGTCGCGCCGCGCCAGGTCGCCGGTACGGAACCAGCCGTCGGCGAACGCGGCTTCGTCGGCCTCCGGGCGGTTCCAGTAGCCGGGCATGACGTTGGGGCCCTGCACGGCGATCTCGCCGACCTCGCCCTCGGCGACGTCCTTGCCCTCGTCGTCGATCAGGCGTACCCGCACACCGCTGATCGGGGTACCGATCGAGCCGGGCTTGCGGGGCCCGTCGAGCGACCCGAACGTGACCACCGGGGCGGTCTCGGACAGCCCGTAGCCCTCGACGACCGGGCATCCGAACGCCGACTCGAAGCGGTGCAGCACTTCCACGGGCATCGCCGAGCCGCCGGTCACGGACAGCCGCAGGCCGCTGTCGCCCGGCAGACCGGTCGAGCCGGCCGCGTCCGCGGCGGCGAGCAGGCCCAGGAACATGGTGGGCACGCCCTCCATCACGGTGACCCGGTCGCGGGCGAGGATCTCGAGCGCCTTCGCCGCGTCGAACCGCGGCAGCAGGGTGATGCGGGCGCCGATGAGCACGGCCGCGTTCAGGCCGCAGGTCTGGCCGAAGACGTGGAAGAAGGGCAGGCCTCCGAACACCGTGTCCGAGGCCGACATGTGCAGCAGGTCCACCACGGCGGCCGTGTTGCTGCCCAGGTTGCCGTGGGTCAGCCGGGCGCCCTTGGGCCGGCCGGTGGTACCGGAGGTGTAGAGCAGCACGGCGAGGTCGTCGGTGTCCCGGTCCACGACGTCGGTACGCGGCTCGGCGGCGGCCAGCGCGGCGCCGAACTCCTCGGCGGTGACGTCGACGCAGTCGATGCCCAGCTCGGCCGCCGCGGCACCGGCCTCGGGCAGCGCCTGCCCCCAGGCCAGGACCAGCCGGGCGCCGCAATCCCCGGCGCTGTAGCGGATCTCGGGGGACTTCAGCAGCGGGTTCATCGGGACGGCGACCGCGCCGGCCCGCAGGACGCCGTAGTAGACGACCGCGAAGTGCGGGATGTTCGGCAGCAGGATCGCCACCCGGTCCCCGGGCCCGACGCCCCGGGCGGCCAGCCAGCCCGCGACGCGTGCGCTGCGCTCGTCCAGCGACCGGTAGTCGAGCGCCAGGCCGTCCCACTGGATCGCCGTGCGGTCGGGGTTCGCCGCCGCGGTGCGGGCCAGGTTGAGGGCGAGGTTGGTCATCTTTGACTTCTTTCTGATGGTTCGGTCTTCGGGTGGGCGCCGGTCGCCGGGCCGGGCGGCTGTCAGCGGCCCGGCCCTGCCCACCGGCCAGGCTATCGGTCGGACGTGCGGTGCCCACCGCGCCGAAGACCGGTCCGGCTTGAAGGAGTCGGGGCAGGTCGATGGCGTGTCCGTGCCCTGTGTGACCATGGCTCGTCGACACACCCGCGCCTCATGGGGGGACCATGCGCACCCGCACCACCACCGCCACGACCGGCCTCGCCGCCGCGCTCGCAGCGCTGCTCGTCCTGGCCGGCTGCACCGCACCGGGCACGAGCCCGCGCGGGGCGGTGAGCTCCGGACCTTCCGCGCCCGCACCGAGCGGCGGGTCCGCGTTCAAGGGACCCCGGCCGCAGGACCAGAACCTGCTGGCGTGGACCGGCGACCCCAATGACGCGGGGCACGTCACCGCGCAGTCCGCCGCGGGGGTCGGGGGCCGGGTCACCCTGGTGCGGATCGTCCTGCGCGAGGAGATCACCTGGTCGAACATCTGGCTGGGACTGGCCGGACTCGACCCGAACGCCCAGCTCGCCAACTGCTACCTCGGGGTGTACGACGCCAAGGGCACCCTGCTCGCGGCCACCCCGGACATCTCGCCCCAGCTGATGACCGAACCGATCGCCAAGCCGCTCCCCCTCGCCAGGCCGTTCACCGCCGCGCCCGGCACCTACTTCATCGCCCTCCTGCTCAACGGCACCTGGGCCACCAACGCCCTCACCCTGAAGTCCACCGGGGCCGGCATCTCCGTGAACGCCGGTCTGACGCCGCCGCAGCTCCGGTACAGCACGATCCTGACCGGTCAGACCTCGCTGCCGGCCTCCGTCGACCTCGCCGAGCAGTCCACCAGCACCATCAACACCGGCTGGGCGAGCCAGTGGTACGGAATCTCCTGAGCCCCTCGGTGTAACGTGCCGACGGGTCAAGCGGGTTGACGGAGGGGGCGGTACCGTGGCGGACCACGACCTGACCGGTTTCACCCGGAGCACGTTCACCCACGAAGGTGCCTCCCGCGGGATACTGCGCCGCGGTACGGGCCCGGCGGTGATCATCATGGCGGAGATCCCGGGCATCACCCCGAAGGTCGTCGAGTTCGCCGAACGCGTGGCGGCGTCGGGCTGTACGGCCGTGCTGCCGGTGCTCTTCGGCACGCCCGGCCGGGACGCGAACCCGGCCGCCCGCGGCTGGCCCGGTACCGGGCGCTACGTGGCCTCGTCGCTGTGGCGGGTCTGTGTGAGCCGGGAGTTCACCCTGCTGGCCACGGGCCGCAGTTCGCGCGTCGTGCACTGGCTGCGCGCGCTGGCCGCCGCGGAGCACGAACGCTGCGGCGGGCCCGGAGTCGGCGCCGTCGGCATGTGTCTGACCGGCGGATTCGCCCTGGCCATGGCCACGGACGAGCGGCTGTTGGCCCCCGTCCTGTCCCAGCCGTCGCTGCCGCTGGCGTGGACGCCGGGGCGGGCCGGCGCCGTCGACATCAGCCCGGAGGATCTCGCGGTCGTCCGCGCGCGGTGTGAACGCGAGGGGCTCCACGTCCTGGGGCTGCGGTTCCGGGGCGACCGCCTCGTCCCCGGGGAGCGGTTCGCGCACCTGCGGCGCGAACTCGGTGACGCGTTCGTCGCCGTCGAACTCGACGACAGCGCGGCGAACCCCGACGGCGTGTTCGCACCGCACTCCGTCCTGACCGAGCACCTCGTCGACGAGCCCGGGCAGCCCACCCGGCAGGCGCTGGACACGGTCCTCGCCCTGTTCCGCACCCGGCTGCTCGGCGAACAGCCCCCGGCCACCGCCTGACCCGGTCCGCCCCGGGCGCCGTACCGTCCTGCCGGCAGCCGTGCCCGGACGCGAGGAAACACCGGCGCCGCGTGCCGGTCGGCCGGGGCCGGGGGATGCTGGTTGCATGGCTGGCGTTCCCCGGGTGCGGCTGCCCGCCGCCTACCGGGCGGCGGCCCGGCGGTCGGTGCGGGTCACGCTGGCGGGCAGCGCCGGTTTCTACCTGTTCCTGTACGGCTTCGGCTCGGCCGCCGCGGCGACCTACGCGCTGTTCGCCGCCGTGGCGATGGCGGGCCTGTCGCACATCCCCGGTACCGGACGGCAGCGCGCCGCGGTGCTCCTGCGGCTGCTGCCCGCCTGCTGGGTGCTGATCACGATCGGCACCTACCTGTCCGTACGGACCTGGAGCGCGGCCCTCGGGATGCTGGTGGCCGGGTTCGCGCTGGCCTTCGCGGCCGTGGGCGGCCCGCGCCCGGCGGGGGCCGCGCCGGGCCTCCAGCTGATGTACATCCTGCCGTCCTTCCCGCCCTACGATCCCGGTTCGCTCGGCGAACGGCTGGCGGGCGCGACGACGGGCCTCGCGCTGCTCGTCCTCGCGGAGGCGCTCGTGCTGCCCGATCCGCCGACCGTCCCGTACCGGGAGCTGGCCGCGCGGGCCGCCGACACCGCCCGGCGCTGCGCCGACGAGCTGACCCGGGGGACCTGCACGCTGTCCGACGCGACGGTGCGGGCCGCGCACCAGGCGGGTACCGGGCTGCGGTCCTCGCTCGTACCGGAAGCCGAACGGCCGGCCGGAGCGGGCCTGCGGGACCGGGCCCTGGCCCATACCGGTCTGGCCCTGCGCACCCTGCTGAGCAGGCTGTCCGTGCTGCCGCCCGCCCCCGGCGGGCCGGATCCGAGCCGGGCCGGGCTGGACGTGCTGCGCGCGGTACGGGACGCGGCGGAGGAGACGGCCGGCCTCCTGCGCGGCCGGGCACCCGTCGGGGACGCGCACGCGGAGCTACTGCGGGCCCGTGCGGCCCTGGCCGCGGGCCCGGCCGCCGACGCCTCCCCGGCGATGCTGCGCCGGTACGTGGCGGTGCTGGAGGCGGCGGACGCCGGGCTGGCGATGTCGACGGCCGCGGGGATCGCGGTACGGGGCCGCGCGGGCGCGGAGCGGGCGGCGCCGGGGCGGTTCTGGTACGCCCGGATGTCCGCACCACAGCTGTGGTGGCGGCGGTTGGAGGGGCACGCCGGCGGGCGGTCGGTGTTCTTCCAGAACGCGGTGCGGATCAGCCTGGCGCTGGCGGCGGCCCGGGTGATCGCGGGGGCGGATTCGCTGCCGCACGGGTTCTGGGTGCTGCTGGCGACCTTGACCCTGACGCGGACGACCGTACGGGAGACCCGGTCGACCATGCGGGTGGCGCTCACCGGGACGCTGATCGGCGCCCTGGTCGTGGCCGGGCTGCTGGCGCTGGTGGGGACGGACATCGCGGTGTACGCGGCGGCGCTGCCGCCGCTGATGCTGGTCGCCTTCACGCTGGGGCCGGTCAAGGGGGTGGGCTGGGCCCAGGCCCTGTTCACGCTGGTGATCGCCCTGGTGTTCGCGCAGCTGGCGCCCGCTACCTGGCAGCTGGCCGAGTTCCGGTTGCTGGACGTGCTGACCGGCAGCGCGATCGGCGCGGTGTTCGGGCTGCTCGCCTGGCCGCGGGGCGCGCAGGACGAGCTGCGGCGGTCGATGGCGGTGCTGCTGCGGGGCACGGCGGAGACCGTGGTGGCCACGACCGCGCAGCTGGCGGCGGGCGGGGTGCGCAAGCCGGTGACCGCGGCGCCGGGGCACCGGTCCCTGCAGCACGCGCTGATCATGGCGGAGTCGGCGTACGCGCAGTTCCAGAGCGAGCCGAAGGAGCCGGCCGCGCCGTCCGCCGGGCCGGACTGGCAAGCGGCGCTGATGACCGGCCACCACACGCTGTGGGGTGCGGGCCGGTTGCTGGCGCCGCCCGAGCGGGTCGCCGAACCGCCGCTGGGGCGGGAGCCCGCGGCGGCGGTGACCCGGCTCGGGGACCGGGTGGCGGGACGGATGCTGCTGGTGTCGGCGCGCCTGGACCCGAGCGGCGACACCCCGCAGGAGCCGGTGCCGCTGCGGGACGCGGAGTTCGACGGATTCACGGCCGAGCCACCGGGCGCCCCGACGTCGTACTACGCCGCCGCGGAGTGGCTGGACTCGCTCATGGCGGACCTGGAGCGCATCACCGGACAGTCCGGGGAGGGACAGGCCGGACGGGACGGACAGGACGGACAGGACGGACCCGCAGTCGCCCTTCGCGTGTGACCCGGGGGCCGGTCCGCCGGCGGATGCGGTGGACCGGCCCTGCGCCCCTCAGGTCACCAGCGCACGGGCAGCTCCCGTACGCCCCTGATCAGCATTCCGGGAACCCAGGACAGCTTCGCCTCGTCGCCGTCGGCGGCGAGTTCCGGGAAGCGCTCCAGCAGCGAGCGGAGCGCGATGCGGCCCTCCATCCGGGCCAGCGGAGCGCCGAGGCAGTAGTGCAGACCGTGCCCGAAGGCGATGTGGCCGCGGGCGTCCCGGCGGATGTCGAAGCGGTTCGGGTCTTCGAAGCGCGCCGGGTCGCGGTCCGCGTCCGCCATGGCGATCAGGACGGCCGAGCCCGCCGGGATCACCACCCCGCCCATCTCCACGTCTTCCAGGGCGAGTCGCTCGGTGCAGGTCTCGACGGGACCGTCGTAGCGGAGCATCTCCTCTATCGCGCCGTCGAGCAGACCGAGGTCCGCGCGCAGGTCGGCGAGCTGGTCGGGGTGGGCGAACAGGGCCCGCATCCCGTTGCCGATCATGTTGACCGTGGTCTCGTGCCCGGCGATGAGCAACAGGACGCTCATGCCGATCAGTTCGTTCGGCGCGAGCCGGTCCCCGCCCTCGTCGACGGCGTGGATCATCGCGCTGAGCAAGTCGTCGCCGGGGGCGGCACGCTTGGCCTCGATGAGCCCGCTCAGGTAGCGGGGCATCTCCGCGTACGCGAGGGCCTCCGCCTCCGGGCTGGTACGGGCCACCATTTCGCTGGACCACCTGCGGAACGCCTCGCGGTCCAGTTCGGGCACGCCGAGCAGCTCGCAGATGACGGTCATCGGGAGCGGGAAGGCGAAGGAGTTCACCAGGTCGCCCCGGCGCTCCGGGTTCGCCTCCATGGCGTCCAGCAGTTCGTCGGTCACCTGCTGGATGCGCGGTGCCAGGGTCTCGATGCGGCGCGGGGTGAACTCCCGGGCCACCAGGCGTCGCAGCCGGGTGTGGTCGGGCGGGTCGGACATCAGCATGTGGGCGAGCGCCGGGTGGTCCTGGTCGGCGTTGATGATCTGGCCCATGTCGCCTGATCTGCGCCAGTCCCGGCTCAGTCGCGGATCGGTGAAGGCCGTACGGCAGGCTTCGTGGCCGACGACCAGCCACATCTCTTCGTCGTCCGGGGTGCGCACGTGGTGCACGGGTCCCTTTTCCCGGAGGGCCGCGTAGACCGGGTAGGGGTCACGCGTGAAGTCCGGGCTGAGCTCGAGCAGATCGACAATGGCAGGTCGAAGCGCCATTCCATTCCCCCTGAATCGAATGCGTCGGAAAATCATACGCGGTTGCGTGTAGCAACCACACTAGTCCTCGCGTACGCCGTTCAGTTGGGCAGGCCTGCCCAGCGGCGCAGGGCGGCGGTGGCCTGTTGGGCCTCGTCCGCAGGCAAGCCCGCTATGGACACGTGGTGGTTGGCTCCGGGCACGTTGAAGAGGAAGGAGTCGCGTGTGCCGCTGCCCAGGCGGAAGGGTTCCGCGGTGGCGAGGTCGTTCTCGCCGTTGACGAACATGAGCGAGCTCCCGCGGTGGCGGACCCAGCGGTCGATGTCCTTCATCGCGGCGGGCTGGAACCGCAGGTCGATGTCTCGAGGCACGTACGAGCGGATCTCCTGGATGCCCGGATAGCGCAGCAGGTCGTCCAGGTGCGGGGTGGTGAACTGCGCGTACCCGAGCTGGGTGCCGAGTTGGTAGAAGTACGGAGCGTAGGCGGCGAGGGTCCGGTCGGTGTAGGCGGGGAGCTGGGTCACCTTGGCGATCCAGCCGTAGAGCGCGTCGTCGGTGGTCGCGGCGGTGGGTACGGAGGCGCAGCTTCCGGCGGGTTGGTGCATCCAGAACATCATCGGCAGGCGCAGGGTGGCCAGTTCGAAGGCGCGGTCCACGCCGCCGATGGTCTGGAAGGTGTGCGCGCCGGCCTCGGCCCACTGGCCGTACCGCTCCGTCATGGCCTGACGGCGGATCAGTGCCTCGCGCTGGACGGACTTGAGGGCGGCGCGGCAGTCGGCCGGTCCGAGCTGCTCGAGCCGGGCGTCGTAGGCGCTGTCGTCGCGGTCGTCCGTGTTGTGGGGAGCGGCGTACGCGACCGTGCCGGCCACGTCGTTCGGGTAGAAGCGGCGGTGGTAGACGGCGGTCATGCCGCCTTTGCTCCCTCCCGTGGAGATCCACGGGCCGTCGTAGACCGCTTTGAGGGCCCTGATGAGCCGGTGGTGGTCGCTCGCCGCCTGCCAGATGGTCAGCGTGGACCAGTCCGTGCCGCCCTCGGGCCGGGACTGCCCGAAGAAGCGCTGTTCGGTGGTGACCTGGTTGGCGTCCAGCATTCTGGTCGGCTCGCTCGGGCGCTGCGGCGACGTTCCGAGGTCGTAGCCGCCGGAGTAGAGCACGACGGGGCGTCGTGCCGACTTGTGGACGAGCGTCAGTCTCTGGTCGAAGGAGCCCCGCTCGGGATGGCGGTGGTCGGTCGGCTGGCGGTAGGCGAGGTCGAGGACGGTCTGCCCCGGGTCGGCCGGCCGTTCGCCGAGCACGCGCATGCCGGTTATGGCCTCGACCCTGGCACGCAGGTCGATGTCCACGGGATGAGCCGCGGCCGGGGCGGACAGTCCCGTGACCGTCAGCAGGATCACCGTCAGGACCAGCAAGGGCAGTCGGAGTGTCGTCGTGGGTTTCATACGTCCAGACAACCGGCTGCGCGCGGCCCGCGTATCCCCCGCGCGGGGATCGCGTCTCCCCCTGGCGGGGGAGGACACCTCGGGTCAACCGGCCGATGATCGAACCCATGAACGCACTCTCTTCCCGATCACGCTTCTGCTCCGTCGCCCGCCGGGTGATCGCTTCACCGACCGCGGCCACGCTTGCCGCCGGGCACCCCGCGCTGAGGTTCCCGCGCTCCGCGGGGCCCGATCCGGCTAACCGCCGGCGGCGCGCCGTTCGGCTGCCGGGCGGAACCGTGAACGGCTGCCAGGGTTGGCTGGCGAGGCATCACCGTCCCGCAGGCACCCCTGGAGTTCCCCATGGTCTCGGTCGACAGCACGCCGGAACGGGCGCTGGGAGATGCGGATGCGGGTACGGATACCGAGCGCCGTGTCGCCTCGGGGAACACCGTCCTGCGGCTGCTGTCGACCACCGATCACAAGGTGATCGGCAACATGTACCTCGTCACCGCGTTCGCGTTCTTCCTGTTCGCCGGGGTGCTGGCCATGCTCATGCGGGCCGAGCTGGCCCGGCCCGGTCTGCAGATCGTCTCGGCCGAGCAGTACAACCAGCTGTTCACGGTGCACGGCACGATCATGATGCTGCTCTTCGCGACGCCGACCTTCACCGGCTTCGCCAACGCGGTGATGCCGCTGCAGATCGGCGCGCCGGACGTGGCCTTCCCCCGGCTCAACGCCTTCACCTACTGGGTGTACCTGTTCGGTGGGCTGATGGTGGTCAGCGGGTTCCTGACGCCGAGCGGCTCGGCCTCGTTCGGCTGGTTCGCCTACGCCCCCCTCAACGGCGCCGTCTACACCCCCGGGGTGGGCGCGGACCTGTGGGTGATGGGCCTGGCCGTCTCGGGGCTGAGCACCATCCTGGGATCGGTCAACTTCATCACCACCATCGTCTGCCTGCGCGCTCCCGGCATGACCCTCTTCAGGATGCCGATCTTCACCTGGAACGTGCTGTTCACCTCGATCCTGGCCCTGCTGGCGTTCCCCGTCCTCACCGCGGCGCTGCTCGCGCTGGAGGCCGACCGGAAGTTCGGGGCGCACGTCTTCGACCCGGCGAACGGCGGGACGCTGCTGTGGCAGCACCTGTTCTGGTTCTTCGGCCATCCCGAGGTGTACATCGTCGCGCTGCCCTTCTTCGGGATCGTCAGCGAGATCCTGCCGGTGTTCAGCCGGAAGCCCATCTTCGGATACACCGCCCTGGTCGGCGCGACGATCGCCATCACCGGGCTGTCCGCCACCGTCTGGGCGCACCACATGTTCGCCACCGGGGCGGTCCTGCTGCCCTTCTTCGCACTGCTGTCCTTCCTCATCGCCGTCCCGACCGGGGTGAAGTTCTTCAACTGGATCGGGACGATGTGGAAGGGCTCGCTGTCCTTCGAGACACCGATGCTGTGGTCCGCCGGCTTCCTCGTCACTTTCCTCCTGGGCGGCTTCACGGGTGTGCTGATCGCCTCGCCCCCGATGGACTTCCACCTCACCGACAGCTACTTCATCGTGGCGCACCTGCACTACGTGCTCTTCGGCACGATCGTCTTCGCCACCTTCGCCGGGTTCTACTTCTGGTGGCCCAAACTCACCGGAAAGCTCCTCGACGAACGCCTGGGGAAGATCCATTTCTGGGTGCTGTTCGCGGGTTTCCAGCTGACCTTCCTGGTGCACCACTGGCTCGGCGAACAGGGCATGCCGCGCCGGTACGCCGACTACCTGGCAGCCGACGGGTTCACCCTCCTCAACACGCTGTCCACGATCGGCTCCTTCCTCCTGGGCCTGTCTACGCTGCCCTTCCTCTACAACGTGGTCCGGACGGCCCGGTACGGACGCCGGGTGCACGTCGACGACCCCTGGGGCTGGGGGCGTTCGCTCGAATGGGCCACGAGCTGCCCGCCGCCGCGGCACAACTTCGACGCCCTGCCGCGCATCCGGTCCGATTCGCCGGCGTTCGACCTGCACCATCCGGAGGTGAAGTCGGTATGAAGACGGAGGCATGGCTGTTCAGCTGGGTCGCGGTCTTCTTCGCGGTGACCGGCGGCGTTTACGTGCGGTACTCGGACGAGCCGGCCGGGGCCGCCGCCCTCGCCGTGTCCTTCCTGATGTCCGCGCTCATCGCCGTCTTCCTGTGGCGGCAGTTCCGCCGCGACGGCTACCGTCCCGAGGACCGCGGGGACGCGATGGTCCGCGAGGCGGGGGACCGGCGGTTCTCCTTCCCCGCCCGGAGTTACGCACCGGTGGTCTCGGCCGTGGGAACGGCACTGGTGGGCCTGGGCGTCGTCCAGGGGCTGTGGCTCGCCCTCATCGGGTTCGGCGTCCTCGTCCCCGGTGTCTTCGGGTTCGTGTTCCGGCCGGGCGAGGACCGCGCGGGCTGATCGCCGACGCGGTCAGCCCGTCGGCGGCTCGGTCCCGCGCGCGGTCAGTCCCCGGCGGAGGCGTCCCGCGCGTCGGGGCCCGCCAGGATCGCGTCGACCGTGCGCCGGTCCTCCTGCGACAGCGGCGGCGCCAGCACGTCCTTGTAGTACCAGCGGCTCGCGGCCGTACGCAGCCGTTCCACGAAGCCGCGGATCCGCCCGCCCCGCTCCGGCGCGGCCGGGCGGACCGGGCCGGACACCGGGTACACCAGCAGCGGATACCGCCGCTCGGCGCTCAGGGGCCGGTGGGACGGGTGGTATCCGCCCTCGACCGCCTGGCGCACTTCGTCGGTCTCCTCCCCGTGCGTCAGGGCGTCGATGTCCGCGCGCTGCAGGGCCAGGCAGATCCGCCGGGTGAGCCAGAAGGCCACCGGCGGTACGAGGAACACGGCGCACCTCAGGGCCCACGTCAGCCCCGGCAGCGGGAGGTCGAAGACGAAGGCGATCAGGTCCTGCGCCCCGGCGAGCAGCAGCACCGTGTAGCCGGAGACCACCGACACCGCCAGGGCCGTCCGGGCCGGCCGGTGCCGCGGCCGGTCGCACAGGTGGTGTTCGCCCTGGTCGGGGCTGATCCAGCGCTCGAAGTAGGGATAGGCGTACAGGCCGGTGAACAGGGCGCCGGGGAGCAGGACGCCGGCCACGAGCGGATTCCACGACAGGGTGTGGCCCCACAGCCTGGTCTCGACCCCCGGCATGAGCCTCAGCGCGCCCTCCAGGAAGCCCACGTACCAGTCGGGCTGGGCGCCGGTGGAGACCTGGTCCGGCAGGTACGGCCCGTAGGCCCAGACCGGGTTGATCTGCGCCAGCGCCGAGAGCCCCGCGAGAACGCCCGCGACCAGGAAGAAGAATCCCGCCGACTTCGCCGCGTACTGGGGGAAGAAGGGCTTGCCTACCGCGTTGCGGCCGGTCCTGCCGGGCCCCGGCCACTGGGTGTGCTTCAGGTGCACGACCAGCAGGAGGTGGAGCGTCACCAGGGCGAGGAGGAGCCCCGGGACGAGGAGGATGTGCACGGGGTAGAGCCTGGACACGATGTCCTCGCCCGGGTATTCGCCGCCGAAGACCAGGAAGCCGGCGTACGTGCCGACGACGGGCACGGACAGCATGATGCCCTGGGCCGTGCGCAGGCCGGTCCCGGAGAGCAGGTCGTCGGGGAGCGAGTAGCCGGCGAAGCCTTCGACCAGGGCCAGCACGAACATCGTGACCCCGACCGTCCAGTTGAGTTCCCGCGGCTTGCGGAAGGCTCCGGTGAAGAAGACGCGCAGCAGGTGCACGGCGATGGCGGCGACGAACACGAGCGCCGCCCAGTGGTGCATCTGGCGGATCAGCAGGCCGCCGCGCACATCGAAGCTGATGCGCAGGGTGGAGGCGTACGCCTCGGAGACGCGCAGGCCGCGGAGCGGTCCGTAGGAGCCGCTGTAGACGACCTCGTTCATCGACGGCTGGAAGAAGAACGCCAGGTAGGTGCCGGTCAGCAGGAGCACGAGGAGGCTGTAGAGCGCGATCTCTCCGAGGAGGAAGGACCAGTGGTCCGGAAAGGCCTTCCGTACGGCCCCCTTGGCCACTTCGCCCAGGGGGAGCCGGGCGTCGAGCGCGGCGGCGGACCGTACGGCCGAGCGCCCGGCCCGTGCGGCCAAGCGCGCCCTCCTCTTGTCCGCCTGCACCGATCCACGCCTTCCCGCCGGAGGTCGCCGAAGTCCGGCTCGTGCCGTCGAGCATGGCGCTCCGGCGGCCCGTCGGCAGGGAGGCACGCAGTCCGGGCGCGGAATGCGCCTCCCATGGCGGACCCGCTGCCGCAGGCGGTCGAGCCGCCGCTCCGGTGTGGGCCTGTCGCCGTCGGGTGTGACCCGTGCCGTGGCACACTCGGGTCCGCTCGATCCGCTTTGCTCATATTTGAGCCATTTCGCTCCGACCCCGTTCCCGCGGGAGGCCCCGTGTTCCGCAGCCTCGCTCTCGTACGCGGCGGGCTCGCCGCCCTCGCCGCCGCCGGCCTGATCCTCGGCCTCACGGCGGGCACCACCCGGCCGGCTCCCGGGCCGCGCGCCACCCCGGCCGCCACCGTCCCCGCCCCCACCCCGGTCTCCGCGGCGCCCGGCAGCACGACGGTCCTGACCGGATACGCGATCCAGTCGACGGCCAAGGTCGAGGACCCGGCGGCCGCCGTGTCCCGTCCCGGCTATCCGGCGGCGGGCTGGTATCCGGCCGGGCCCCGCTCCACCGTCCTCGCGGCACTGCTCGCCGCCGGCGTGTACCCGGATCCCTTCTACTCCACCCAGCAGAAGCAGATCCCGGCCGCGGACTTCACCGTGCCCTGGTGGTACCGCTCCGACTTCACGGTCACCGACACGACCGCCCGTACGTACCTGGACTTCAGCGGGGTGATCTCCGCAGCCGACGTGTTCGTCAACGGCCGGCAGATCGCCACGGCGAGCACGGTCGCGGGCGCCTACACCCGGCACGAGCTCGATGTCACCGACCTGATCGAGACGGGTGCCAACACGGTCGCCTTCCGGATCCAGCCCAACAACCCGCGCAAGCGGCTCACCATGGGCTGGCTCGACTGGCTGCAGCCGCCCCCCGACGAGAACATGGGCATCGTCCGGGACGTCACGGTGCGCCGCGGCGGTCCGGTCGCCCTGCGCGACGCGCACGTGGTGAGCACCCTGGCCATGCCGTCGATGGCCTCGGCCGACCTGACCGTCAAGGCCCGGGTGCGCAACGACTCGGCGGACACCGTCACCACGACGGTGTCCGGCACCGCGGGCCCGGCCTCCGTCAGCCGCACCGTCACGCTGGCGCCCCACGAGACCCGCAGCATCGTCTTCTCCCCCGCCGACCTTCCCGCGCTGAGGCTGAGCCCGCCCCGCGTGTGGTGGCCGGCCGCGATGGGCGAGCAGCCGATGTACGGGTTCGAGCTGACCGCGAGGGTGAACGGCGCGGCCTCCGACACCGCTCGCGGGTCCTTCGCCGTCCGTGATGTGCGGGCACCGCTGAACGCCGACGGCGCCCGGCAGTACCGGATCAACGGCCGCCCGCTGCTGATCAAGGGCGGCGGCTGGTCCCCGGACGAGTTCCTGCGCTGGGACCCGGCCTACGTCGAGGACCGCCTCACCCACGCCCTCGACCTGGGCCTGAACACCCTGCGCCTCGAAGGGCACATCGAGCCCGACGAGTTCTTCGACCTCGCCGACCGGCACGGGATCCTGACGCTGCCCGGCTGGGAGTGCTGCGACAAGTGGGAAGGGGAGGTCAACGGCACGGAGGCCGGAGAGCGGTGGGACGCGCCCGACTACGCCGTCGCCAAGGCCTCGATGGCCGCCGAAGCGGCCCGGCTCCGCCACCACCCCAGCGTGATCTCCTTCCTCATCGGCAGCGATTTCGCACCGAACGAGGAGATCGAGGAGATGTACGTCGATGCGCTGAAGGCCGCCGACTGGCCGACCCCGGTGGTGCCCGCGGCCTCCGACGCCTCCGCGCCGATCACCGGACGCTCCGGCATGAAGATGACCGGTCCCTACGACTGGGTGCCGCCCGGCTACTGGTACGCCAAGCGGGAGGGCGGCGCGACCGGCTTCAACTCCGAGACCAGCGCGGGCCCCGGCATCCCGACGCTCGACACGCTGCGCCGCATGATGTCCCCGGCCGAGCTGGAGACCCTGTGGAAGAACCCGTCCGCGGCCCAGTACCACCGCTCCCCCTCCCCCACCTTCGCGACGCTCAAGCTGTACAACGCCGCGCTGGCCGGCCGGTACGGTCCGCCGACCGGCCTCGAGGACTACGTGCGCAAGGCGCAGCTCGCCCAGTACGAGAACGTACGCGCGCAGTTCGAGGCGTACGCCCGCAACGCCAAGGACGCCTCGCGGCCGTCGACCGGCGTCATCTACTGGATGTTCAACAGCGGCTGGACCTCGCTGCAGTGGCAGCTCGTGGACCGGTATCTCGACCAGGGCGGGTCGTACTTCGGGGCGAAGAAGGCGAACGAGCCCCTGCACATCCAGTACGGGTACGACAACCGCGCGGTGACCGTGGTCAACCACCGGACCACGGCGGCCGGCGGGCTGACCGCGCGGGTCACGCTCTTCGGCACCGACGGCACCCAGCGGTACGACCGGACCGTGACCGGTGTGGGCGTCGCGGGCGGCGGCGGGAGCAGCACCGCGCTGACCGTCCCCGTCCCCGCCTCCGTCCCCGGACTCTCCGGCACCTATCTGGCCCGGCTGCTCCTCACCGACGCCGACGGGCGGGAGGTGAGCCGCAACGTCTACTGGCTCTCCACCCGGGCGGACGTGCTCGACTACGCGAAGAGCACCTGGTACCACACGCCCACCACCGCCTACGCCGACCTCACGGGGCTCGACGCGATGCCGCAGGCGCCCGTCACCGCGACGGCGTCGACGACGGCGGACGGTGGTGCGGGGACGTCCACGACGACGGTCACGGTGCGCAACACGGGCACCGGGAACACCCCGGCCCTGCTCACCGACGTGCACCTCGTGTCGGCGCAGGGCGCGCCCGTACTGCCCGTCCGGTGGAGCGACAACCAGATCAGCCTCTGGCCGGGCGAGTCGGCGACGCTGACCGCGACCTACCGGACGGGAGACCTGCGCGGTTCCGCGCCGAAGCTGCGGATCTCCGGCTGGAACACGCCCACGGTCACGCTCCCCGCCGCCTGAACCACCGCCACCGCCGTTCGGCGACCTGAGTTCACGACGGGACGGGCCCGCGGCACGTGAGGTGCGGCGGGCCCGTCCCGAGCCGGACGTCCGGTCTAGGCGATCGGTGACAGGAGGCTGCTGCCCAGCCCCGCGGGGCCGGTCCGTCCCTCCTGCGCCCCGCTCGGACGCATGGCGGACTGCGTGCTGCCGACGACGATCAGGGCGATCAGGACGGCCGCGGCTTCGCTCTGCAGGATCCGGGCGGCCTGTTGCAGCCGGCGGGGGTCGGTGGCCGGGATGGACAGGGCCACGCACTCCGCGTTCGGCCCCGCGGTGATCGGTACCGCGGCGCAGACCGTGCCCAGCGCGTACTCCTGCAGGTCGAGCAGGGGGGCGCTGGGCCGGCGGCTGTCGAGCTCGTGGAAGAGGGCTTGCGGGGTGCCCAGGGTGTGGGCGGTGAAGCGGGTGAGCCGGTGACGGGAGAGGTGGTCCTTTCGCTGGTCGTCGTCGAGCTGGGTGAGCAGGGCCTTGCCGACGGCCGAGGCATGGGCGGCGGCACGGAAGTCGACGTACTCCTCGACCAGCGGCGTGGCGGGCCCGTCGGCGTACTGGGTGATGGAGACCTCTCCGTCGGTGTAGCGGGCCACGTAGACGGCGGCCCCGACCGCGTCCCTCACCCAGGCGAGCGTCTCCTGCAGGTGGGCGCGGCCGTCCTCGCCCTGGGTGAGCCGCAGCGCACTGCCGCCGATGTAGGCGTCGGGTCCGACGGGGGTGACCAGTGCGGCGCGGATCAGCTGTTCCACGGCCCGGGCCAGGGCCAGTTGGGGCAGTTCCGTCTCGCGGGCGATCTGCGTCAGGCTGACGCCGCCCGCGTAGCGGTTGACGACCTCCAGGACGCGCAGGGCCTGGTGGACCGATTGCATCGCGGCCGGCGCGGGGCGCCGTCCGGGTGCGCTGCGCAGCGGCCGGGCCGGCTGCGGCTCCGTGAACACTTCGAGGGCCCAGACGTGCGCCGCCTCGTCGGTCAGGTTCAGCGGGTTGAGGCGTGCGTGCTGCGCCACGGCCGCGGCGACCTGCGGGCCGGGGAGCGGAACCTCGCCCAGGTCCGGGTCCTCGGACCAGACCCGTGCGGTGACGGCCCGGCTCAGCCGCGGGGGCAGCCGGTAGGGGGGACGTACAAAGCGGCCCCCGCCGGTGAGGGGGGTGAGGTCCTGGGTGGTGATGGGCGGGGAGGTCCAGATGATCGAGGCCCGCAGGGCTTCCTCGAGGGTCTCCGGGACCTCCGGCAGGGACGGCAGGTGCTCGTCCGGCGGCAGGGTCTGGGCCTGTCGCTTCCAGTGGCGGGCGGTCTTCACCTCGGCGCGGGCCAGGTGGTGGAGGTAGAGGCACCGGGCGGCGGTCTGCGAACCGGCGCCGGCCGCGTACTGGAACCAGAACTGCGCGCCCTCGTCGTCGTTCAGGTGCAGGAGGCAGCCGAACAGCAGTGCCGAGTCCGCCCCGTGGGGCCAGGAGTCGGCGCCCAGGGCGAGTTCCGCGAAGGACCGGCTCTCCGCCAGGGCCCAGGCGATCTCGTCCAGCGTCCTGGCGGCCCGCACGTGACAGGTGGCGTCCAGGACGAGGTCGTCGGCCGCCACCGCCGACCGCGGCGCGGGCAGGACACCGCCCTCCGTGCCGATCGCCGCCCGGGCACGGTCGGCGACGATCCGGCGGGCGATCCGTCGCCGTGCCGCGCCCTCGTCGTACCCGGCGTACTCCTCGACCAGGACCTCCGCTTCCTGCAGTGCCGCGTCCAACCCATCCCACGTCACAGGGTCGCGGTCGCGAGTCACATCGCTCACTGGTCCTTCTCCTCTCCAGGGACCCACTCCACCCCGAGTTTCCGGGACAGGTTCCGGCGCGCGCCTCGGATGTGCGAGCGCACGGTCGCGGAGGAAATGCCCATCATCCGGGCGACCGTGTCGTTGTCGTTGCCCAGCAGGAAGGCCAGCAGCACCACGTCGTACTGCCGCTCGGACAGGTCCGCGATCGCCGCGTACAGGCCGAGTTTCGACTCCAGCAGCTCCATCCGCTCCCGGGAGGCGCGGCGCAGCGCGGCGAACCACGCGGTTTCCACCATCGCCACCGAGCGGGCCGAGACCGCGAGCCTGCGCTCGACGTGCTCGCGGAGCACCGCCCACGCGAACCCGTGCAGGCTCGCCTCCTTCAGGGCGTGCGGCCATACCTTCAGCAGGAACGTGAACACGTCGTCGACGACGTACTCCGCGTCCTTGCGGGAGCCCAGCTGCAGATGGGCATAGCGCAGGTAGGCGCGATGCTGCTGGGAATGGAAGGCGGTGTACTCCACGGGCAGGACACCAGCCAGCTCGCTGGAGACCGCCTGGTCTCCGGATGGGTCGAACTCGCCCTCACTCATGCACTCTCCCACGGCTGCTCGTAGCCGCCCACCGGGACGGCAACACCCTGACCACGTCAAAAGCGAAAACACGGACCGCGGTAGCGGTTATCAGCACGAGGGCAACGACCTCGACGTTCACGTCTGCGCGAAACCTTCCCGATGGCGTGTGTAGCGCGTCTGCCTACCCCCACATCCGGCAGCCGTGGAGCACCAAGCGCTCCTCATCACCACCGAATCGGAAAACACGCCCGATCGTGCAAGCCGGTCCCCGGGAATCTTCCGGGAATAGCGCATCCGCTCCCCCGTGCGCCCCCTGGCGCCCGCGCACGCCCCTCGGCTTTCTTAGCGGGACGTTAGATCTGGGTGGCGGACCTTGTCCGCGGGCCGCGGCAGCCGCATGCTCTGGGCACTTCCCCGCCTCCGGGGCATCCCCCCGTCCCCGTCAGGGACTTCCGTCTGGAGCCGCCATGTCCTCGTCCACCGTCATGCCCACGCCGCCGCCACTGCCACCGGGCGATGAGCGCAAGAAGCGCCGGCTCGCGCTGGTCGGCGGGTCGCTCGGCAATCTCGTCGAGTGGTACGACTGGTTCGTCTACGCCAGTTTCGCGATCTACTTCGCCGACTCCTTCTTCCCCGGCGACAATCCGACCACCCAGCTGATGAACACGGCGGGCATCTTCGCGGTCGGCTTCCTGATGCGGCCCGTCGGCGGATGGATCCTCGGCCGCGCCGCCGACCGGCACGGGCGCAAGAGCGCGCTCACCCTGACCGTCACCATGATGTCGGTGGCCGCCCTGCTGATCGCCGTCGCGCCGACCTACGGCCAGGCCGGCTACTTCGGCG
Source organism: Streptomyces sp. NPDC046303 (assembly GCF_055588085.1). Taxonomy (NCBI): domain Bacteria; kingdom Bacillati; phylum Actinomycetota; class Actinomycetes; order Kitasatosporales; family Streptomycetaceae; genus Streptomyces; species Streptomyces sp. NPDC046303. The sequence goes on along the minus strand of NZ_JBVJFA010000001.1, from coordinate 278,780 downwards.
CCCTGGTGCTGCTGCTCGCCCGCCTGCTCCAGGGGATGAGCATCGGCGGCGAGTACGCGGCCAGCGCCACCTACCTCACCGAGGCGTCGGCCCGCAACCGGCGCGGCCTGGGATCGTCGTTCCAGTACGTGTCGATGACGTGCGGGCAGCTCCTCGGCCTGGGCATCCTGATCACGCTGCAGCACACGCTCACCACAAGCCAGTTGGAGAGCTGGGGCTGGCGGATTCCCTTCGTCCTCGGGGCGTTGTTCGCGGTGGTGGTCTTCTGGCTGCGGCGGCGGCTCCAGGAGACCGACGCGTTCAAGGAGGAGACGTCGGGCGAGGACGCCCCTGACGACAGCACGCGCGGCACGCTGAAGCTCCTGTGGCAGCACCGGCGGCAGGCCGGACTGGTCATGGCGCTCACCCTGGGCGGCACCGTGGCGTACTACACGTACACCACGTACCTCACCAAGTACCTGGTCGGCAGCGCCGGCATGCCGAAGACCACCGCGACACTGGTGAGCTTCACGGCCCTGGCCCTCTTCGCCGTGCTGCAGCCCTTCGCCGGGATGCTGTCCGACCGGATCGGCCGCCGGCCCCTGCTGATCACCTTCGCGGTGGGCTGCACGATCGGCACGTACCCGATCATGACCGCCCTGGGGTCGGCCTCCTCGTACTGGTCCGCGCTGGGCCTTTCGCTGCTGGCCCTGGTGATCGTCACCGGCTACACGTCGATCAACGCGGCGGTCAAGGCCGAGCTGTTCCCCACCCGGGTGCGCGCCCTGGGCGTGGCGCTGCCGTACGCGATCGCCAACGCGCTGTTCGGCGGCACGGCGGAGTACGTGGCGCTGTGGTTCAAGAGCAGCGGCCACGAGAGCATGTTCTTCTGGTACGTCTCCGGGTGCGCGCTGATCTCCCTGGTGACGTACGTGCTCATGCCGGACACCCGCAACGCCGCGCTCAGCCGTGCCGAGGAGCGGGCCGACGCCGAGGCGCAGGCCGACGGCGGCCCGGACCGGCCCTCGGCGGCTCCCGTAAGCTGCTGACCCCGGTCACCGGTCGCGAGGGAACTGTCTATGCACGCGCTTCTCGTCGAGGACGACGACCGCATGGCCCAGGCCCTCGGCACCGCCCTCGCCCAGCGCGGGCACACCGTCCGCAGGGCGGGCCGTGCGATGGACGCCCTGCGGCACGTCCGCGAGGCCGACTTCGTCCTGCTCGACCTGGGCCTGCCGGATCTGGACGGGCTCGAGCTGCTGCGGCGGCTGCGCACCGTCTGCGACGCGCCGCTGATCGTGGTGACCGCGCGCTGCGAGGAGCGCGACATCGTGCAGGGGCTGCGGGCCGGCGCCGACGACTACGTGGTCAAGCCGTTCCGGATGGCCGAGCTGATGGCCCGGATCGACACCGTGCGGCGCCGGACGGGCGCGCCGTCGGGCAGGCCGGAGGCCGACGGCGGACCGGTCCGCGCCGGGGACGTCGAGGTGGACCCGGCGGGCCGTACGGTGACGGTGGCGGGGGCCGAGGTCCGGCTCACGCGCCGCGAGTTCGACGTGCTGGCCATCCTGGCCGCCCGCCCTGACGAGGTGCACTCCCGGGAGGAGATCCTGGACCGGGTCTGGGGTGACGCCTTCCTCGCCGCCTCCCGCTCCCTGGATGTCCACGTGGCGGGCATCCGCGCCAAGACGGGCCGCTCCGGCCTGGTGCGCACGGTCCGGGGGTTCGGCTACCAGCTCGGGTCCCCGGCCGCACGGGACGGCGACGGCGGGGGCGGGGGCGGCGGTACGCGGGACGGCGGGCGGTGAGGCGCAGGCTCCTCGCCGTACTGATGGTGCTCATGGGCGCGGCGGCGCTGCTGCTCTGCGCACCGCTGGCCGATGCGTACGCCCGCGGCCGGACCGAGCACCTGCTCCTGCAACGGCGTTCGGAGGCCGTGCGGTTCGCCGACCTCGCCGACCGGATGCGCACGGACGCCGACCGGTCGGAGCTGTCCGCCGAGATCGGCCGGTACGCCCAGCTGTACGGAGCCCGGGTGGTCGTCGTCGACACGGCGGGAGCCGCGGTCGCGCGGGCCGGAGCGGGGCCGGACTGGGAGGGCGCCCGCGCGGCGGCGGAGGCCCGGCGCCGCGCCCTCACCGGCCGCTCCACGGACCGGCTGCCCACCGTTCGCCCGTGGGGTCCGAGGGCCGTGGTGCTCGCCGAGCCGGTGGGCCGCGACGAGCGGGTGAGCGGGGCGGTCCTGATGGCCGTGCCCACCGGCGCCGCACGGCTGGACGTGACGGTCCGCTGGTCGGTCATCGCCGGCGGCGCCGTCGCCGCTTTCGCGGCGGCCGCCCTGGTGGCCGCGGGGATCGCGCGCTGGCTGATGCGCCCGGTGCGCGATCTGGACCGGGCGGTGGAGGGGCTGGCCGCCGGCAGTCTCCACGCACGGGCCGTCTCCGACACCGGGCCGCCGGAACTGCGCCGTCTGCGCCGCCACTTCAACATCATGGCGGAGGCCGTGGCCGACTCCATCGGCCGCCAGCGCGACTTCGTCGCCGACGCCTCCCACCAGCTGCGCAACCCGCTGGCCGCGCTGGTGCTTCAGCTGGAGAACGTCGAACCGCACCTCGCCCCCGGGCCCGGCCGGGAGGAGCACACCCGCGCCCTGGACGAGGCGGAGCGCCTGGAGGAGCTGCTCGACGGACTGCTGGCCCTGGCCCGGGTGGAGTCCGGCCGCGCGGAGCTGACGGACCAGGACGTGTCACGGACCGTACGGGAACGGGTGCGGGCCTGGGCTCCGGTGTTCCTGGACGGCGGGCTGGAGGTGGCGGTCACCGCCCTGCCGGACGATCTGCGGGCGCGCGCCCTGCCCGACGCGGCGGGCCGGATCCTGGACGCGCTCCTCGACAACGCGGTCAAGTTCGTGCCGCGCGGCGGCCGGGTGGAGGTGAGCGCCGCCCACGGCGCGGACGGGTCAGCCGTCGTGCGGGTCGCCGATGACGGTCCGGGCGTGGCGGCGGACCAATTGCCGCTGCTGCTACGGCGGTTCGCCCGCGCCCCCGAGCACCAGAACGTGCGCGGCAGCGGGCTGGGACTGGCCATCGCCGAGGAGACCGCACGCATCAGCGGCGGGCGGCTCGGTGTCTTCGCCAACGTGCCGCACGGCTTGGTCGTGGAGTTCCGGCTCCCGCCGTCCGCAGGCCGGTGTGGCGGCAGCGCTCAGCCGTACACCGAGCGGTAGTAGGCGACCGCGCCCGGGTGGAGCGCCACCGCGCCGGTCGAGATCGCGAACCGGGGCTCGAGGCGTGCGCCCGCCGTCACCTCCCGCAGCAGGTCGCTCCACCGTTCGAACACCACCTGGAGCAGTGCGTGCGTGGCGCTCGCGGGTACGTCGTCACGGGCCAGGAGGTAGTTGCCGACCCCGATGGTGCCCACGGGCTCCGTGAGCCCGTACACCCCGGCGGGCAGGGTGACCGTCGTGTAGACGGGGCCGTGGCTCTGGCGCAGCGCGCCCACGTAACCGTCCAGCGGGAGGAACCTGAGCGGGAGTTCGGTCGCCAGTGCGGACAGCGCCGGTGTGGGTACGCCTCCGGACCAGAACAGCGCGTCGACCGCGCCCTCGCGCAGCGCCGCCGCCGACCCGGCGAGCCCGAGCTGCCGCTCGTCGGCCGGTGCCGGGCCGCCGTTCAGACCGGCGGCCCGCAGCACCCGTCCGGACACCACCTGCACGCCCGACCCCGCCGCGCCCACCGCGACCGGACGCCCGGCGAGATCCTGCATGGATCGCACCGGGCCGTCCGCCCGGACGAGGAGGTGGGTGTAGTTCACGTAGACCCGGGCCAGCGCCGTCACCGCGGCCGGGCGGATGAACGGCTCGCGGCCCCGTACCGCGTCCTCGGCCGCGTCCGCCATGGCCAGCGCCAGTTCCACGGACCCGTCATCCAGCTTCCGCAGGTTGTCCACGCTCGCCGAGGTGCTCACCGGCACGATCTCCAGGCGGCGTCCGCTCGCGGCGGCGGCCTGGGCCAGGGCCATGCCGAAGGCGTTGTACGGGCCGCCCTCCGGCCCCGTCGCGAGCCGGAGCCGCCGTACCGGACCGGCGCGCCCCGAGCATCCGGCCAGCGCCGCGGCCGCGACCGCTCCGAGCCCGGCGCCCATCAGCCGTCGGCGGCTCACCCCTGCACTGGTCACGGCCGAAGCCTAGGGGGTGTCGCGTCAGCACTGGCCGGGCGTGCGGCTATCGGCCCTCCGTCTCCACGCCGTCCTCGTCCTGCGGCGGCCATCCGGACGCCTTGCCCGGCGCGAGCCGCTCCACCACCTCGGCGAGGTCCTGGCACGCCTGCTCGATCCTCGCCCGGATCATGTTCTGCTCGGTGACGATCGCCGACAGCAGCAGCGAAGTCAGCGCCGCGGAGCCGTTGAGCGCCTGGAGGTTGGCCATGGCCTCGACGAGCGTGTGGTGGTCGAAGGGGCCGTCCTGTTCGATCGCCGCCCCGTTCGCCATGGCGGAGACGAACAGCATGCACGGTGCGCTGCCCTCCAGCTGGAAGCGCAGGGCCGCCCAGATGAGGAGCGGGAAGACGAGGAAGAGCAGCGCCAGGCTGCTCCTGGTCGCCAGGAGGGTGACGGCGAAGGCCGAGACCAGCAGGGCGGCCGCCTCCGCCCACCGGTAGGCGCCGGAGGGAAGGCGGGCCATGCGCAGGACCAGGAGCAGCGGGGTGATGACGAGTACGCCCATGGCGTCGCCCGCCCACCACGTCCACCACACGATCCAGAATCCGCTGTTGGGCATGCTCCCGGTGATGAGGAGCAGCCAGGCTCCGATGCTGGCGCTGATCAGCATCGGGCCCAGGCCGCCCAGGAAGACCAGCGCCACACCGTCCCGGAGCCGGTCCAGGGTGACGCGGAAGCCGACGCGCCGGAGCATCAGGAAGGCGCACACGGGGGCGAGGGTGTTGCCGGCGGCGATCCCGTAGCCGACGAGGTCGATCGAGCCGCTGATCGACTGGATGACGAGGCAGGCGCCCAGTGCGATGCCCGGCCAGACGCGCAGGCCCAGCCACAGCAGGCAGGCCAGGGCGATGCCCGTGGGCGGCCACAGGGGTGTCACGACCGCGCCCTGGATCACCACCTGCTGGAACAGCCCGATGCGCCCGCCCGCGAAGTAGGCGGCGGCGACGACCAGGATCCGGAGCACCGTCATGCCCAGACGTCGGAAATCCTCGGTGCGCATCGCATCATCAGACAACAGGCCGCGCCCACCGACCGGGCATGACACGCGCTACGCCCTCCGCGGCGTCATCCGGTTCAGCCCAGGAAGGCCTCGTGGCACAGCACGAGTACGGCGGCGTCGTCCTGGTGGCCGGTGGAGTCGGCGACCTTCATCACCTCGGCGGCGAGGTCGCCGGGGTCCGCGCCCGCCTTCGCCCGGACCACCTCGGCCACGCGGGCCAGGCCGGCGTCGATGGGGAAGGAGGGGCCTTCGACGACCCCGTCGGTGACCAGGACGAAGGAGCCGGCCTCCGCGAGGCGGCGGCGGGTCACGGGGTACTGCGAGCCCGGCAGCATGCCCAGGGGCAGGCCGCCTTCGTCTTCCACGATGCCGTGTTCGCCGTCGGTGGTGGCCCAGACCCCGGGCACGTGGCCGGCGCGAGCGCTCTGGATCTCCCAGGTGACGGGGTCGAAGCGGAGGAAGGTGCACGTCGCGAAGAGGTCGCAGTCCACCGAGAGCAGCAGATCATTGGCCCTGCTGAGCACCTCGCCCGGGTCGGCCGCGGAGGCGGCGACGGCGCGTACGGCGATGCGCACCTGCCCCATGAAGGCGGCCGCCTCGACGTCATGGCCCTCCACGTCGCCTATGGAGAAGCCCAGCGCGCCCTCGGGGAGCCGGAAGCCGTCGTACCAGTCGCCGCCTATGCTCAGGCCGTGACGGGCCGGTGCGTACCGGGCCGCCGCGCGCAGGCCCGGCACGCCGGGGAGGGACGCCGGAAGGATCTCCCGCTGCAGTGCCTCGGCCAGCTCCACCCGGGCCCGCTGGAGCTCCGCTCCTTCCCGGGCCTGGGCGGTGAGCCGTCCGAGCCTGGTCAGCAAGTCGTCCGCGGTCGCCGACCGCGTGGACCGATGGGGGCTCATGGACGACTCCTGGACCGCTCCGAACGTACGTTCGCTTCAGTTTCCGGCGCAAATGACCGGATTCATCATATTGCGACGATCCGGTGATCGCATCATCACGTCACCTGGAGGCAACCTCACCGTAACGTCATGGCCATGCCCAATTCTTGTTGACGAAGCCCCTGCCGGGGACTTGGCCTGGACCAGGTAACTTCCCTGTCCAGCATGTGAGTTACCGAGGGCAAGACATGGAAACGGACGGTCACGCTCAGGTACCTTCCATCACGTCGTCGCCACACCCGGGGCACAGGGCCCCACGGGACTCGCGGCGACCGAAGGAACCGACGTCTGTTGACGACAGCCACAGAAGTCTTCACGGTCCGGCCCTACACCCCGCACTGCCAGGTGATTCACACCGAAGGCGACCATGCGGTGATAGGCATCTCACCAGGAAACAGCTACTTCTCCGCGCAGCGCGTCGCGGATCTGGCGCAGTGGGGCATGCGCAACTTCCGGCAGGTCGACCTCATTTACACCGACCTGCACGTGGCCGAGATGTACGAGGCCCTCGGCTACGGCCCGGACGAGGCGCGGCGCAAGGCGGTCAAGAACCTGCGCGGGGTCCGCGCGAAGGTGAACAACGCCGCGGCCGAGGCCGATCCCACGGGGACCCGCCTGCGGGCCCGCCCGATGTCGTCCCTCACCGACATCCCGGCGTACCGCAGGCTGCACGCCCACCTGATGACCCTCCTCGACACCGACCCGGAGTTCCGCGAGACCTGCAACGCCCTGGTCGACGCGTTCCTCTCCTCCAAGGTGCTCGGCGGGGAGACCGCCACGCTCCGCCAGCGCGAGGTCTGCCTCGAGTACGTCTGCGCCGAGGCCCCGCTCTTCCTGGACAGCCCGGCCATTCTCGACGTGCCCTCCTCCCTCAACTGCTACCACCAGCTCCTGCCGATGGCCGAGCTGTTGTACTCCCGCGGTTCGGGCCTGCGTGCCTCGCGCAACCAGGGCCACGCCGTCATCACCCCCGCCGAAGGACACGCCGATGCCCACTGACACACTCCTCGATTTCCCGTTCTCCGCGCGCGGCGACCGGCTGCCCGACGAGATCGAGCAGCTCCGCAGCGAGCCGGTCAAGCGGGTCCGCACGATCGCCGGGGACGAAGCCTGGCTCGTCTCCTCCCACGCCCTGTGCAAGCAGGTCCTCGAGGATCCCCGATTCAGCCTCAAGGACACCTCGGCTCCCGGGGTTCCACGCCAGTACGCCCTGACGATCCCGCCCGAGGTCGTCAACAACATGGGCAACATCACCGGCGCGGGGCTGCGCAAGGCCGTCCTCAAGGCCATCAACCCGAAGACCGACGGCCTCACCGACTGGATGCGGGAGCAGGCCCGCAGCCTCGTCGACGGCCTGCTGGCCACGGGCGCGCCGGTCGACCTGCGCGGCCAGTTCACCAGCCCGTACGCCGAGCAGCTCCACTGCCGCATCCTGGGCATCCCCGGCGAGGACGCCCCGCGCCTGGCCGCGAGCCTCGACATCGCGTTCATGAACTCGGCCTGCCCCGTCACCGGCGCCAAGCTCAACTGGGACCGGGACATGGCCTATATGGTCGAGCGCCTCGACGACCCCGCCGTCACGGGCCTCATGGCCGAGCTCGCGGCCCTGCGCAAGGACCCCGACTACGCCCACCTGACCGACGAGATGCTCGCCACGGTCGGAGTCACCCTCTTCGGCGCCGGGGTCATCTCCACCATGGGCTTCCTCACCATGGCCCTGGTCTCGCTCATCCAGCACCCCGAGGTGTGGCAGCAGATCCGCCAGGACCCCTCCAAGATCCCCGCGGCGGTCGACGAGCTCCTGCGCATCAACCTCTCCATCGCGGACGGCCTGCCCCGCCTCGCCCTCGAGGACGTCACGCTCGGGGACGTCGAGGTGAAGAAGGGCGAGCTCCTCCTCGTCCTGGTCGAGGCCGCCAACACCGATCCGGACGTGTATCCCGACCCGCACACCGTCGACATCGGCCGGCCGAACGCGGGTACGCACCTTTCCTTCGGCGGCGGCCAGCACTACTGCCCGGCCACCGCCCTCGGCAAGCGGCACACCGAGATCGCCCTCGAGGTGCTCGTCGAGAAGATGCCGGGGCTCCAGCTCGCCGTGCCGGTCGACCAGCTCGTGTGGCGCACCCGCTTCATGAAGCGCCTGCCGGAGCGGCTGCCCGTGCTCTGGTAGCAGCCCGGCGGCCGGCGGCGCGGGCGCCCGGGGTCATCCTCGACCCGGGTGTCCCGCGCCGCCGCCCGGCCGGCGCAGCAGGTAGACGGCCGCGGTCGAGACGAGGACGGCCATGGTGGCGATGAACACCAGGCCCGCGCCCTCCAGGCCCATCGGGCCCGACAGGACGCCCACGCCGATCACCGGCACCGAGATGCCCGCGTACGCGACCACGAACAGGGCCGAGATCACCGCCGCCCGCCGGTCGGCGGGAGACGCCCCGGCCACCGCCGCCAGCGCCCCGCGGAACGCCAGCCCCTGTCCCGCGCCGCCGACCAGCGCGCTCATGACCACCAGCCACAGCAGGTCCCAGTGCAGCGCGCCCGCGAGCAGCGCCAGCCCGGCGAGGAGTCCGGTGCATCCCAGGGGCAGCGAGCGCGCCACCCCGACCCGGCCGACCACCAGCTGTCCGGCGGTCGAGGCGAAGAAGGCCAGGGCGACGACCAGCCCGCTCACGGCGTGGTTGTGGACGTCCAGGGACTGGGCGAGGAACGCCGGGCTGACCGAGGTGAACACCCCGAACAGGGCGAATCCCACGAACGAGGCGATCGCCGCGGGCCCGAACACCGCCCGCACCTCTGCGGGCAGCCCGGGGCGCTGCGGCCGTACGGTGCTCAGCGGCCGGCGTTCCCGCACGGTCTCCGCGAGGCGCAGCAGGACGGCCGCCGAGCCGGCCACCAGGGCGAGGTGCACGATGAACGGCAGGTACAGCGGCCGGACGGCGTACTGCGCGAGCACGCCGGCGAGCAGCGGACCGCAGCCCAGCCCGCCCATGTTGGCGGCCGTGGCCACGAACGTGGCCCGGGACGCCCCGCCGGACGGGGCCAGCTCCATCACGTACGCCGTGGCGGCGCCGGTGAACAGGCCGGCGGACAGCCCCGACAGCAGCCGCCCCGCGTACAGCCAGCCCAGTCCGGTGGCGCACAGGAAGCAGACGGCGCTCGCCGCCGCGCAGCCCAGCCCGGCGAGGAGCACGGGCCGCCGGCCCACGGCGTCCGAGGCGTTGCCCGCCAGCAGCAGCACGCCGATGACCCCGAAGGCGTACACCGCGTACACGACGGTCACGATCAGCTCGGAGAAGCCGAACTTCTCCTGGTAGAGGCCGTAGAGCGGGGTCGGCAGCGTGGTGCCGGCCATGCAGACGGCGAACACCGCCCCGCTGAGCAAGCACTGGCGCCACCCTCGGCGATCACCGTCCATGCCGCCGACGGTAACCCCGCTCCCCGGCCCCGCCCGGCGCGGCGTGCCCGGCGCGCCGCCGCCGGGGTACGGGATCCGGGTCGTGAGGGGTGCCTTCAGGGGGCCGGCCGCGGGGCGTCCGGTACGGGTTCCGGGGCGGGCCGCCGCCGTGAGGCGATCAGCGTACTGACGGCGAGGAGGAGCACGGCGCAGACCACGGCCGGCCACGGCGAGGTCTTCCCCTCCAGCGCCGGGGACACCCGGCGCCGCGGGTCGTACGCGACACGGACCTCCTCGCCCGCGTCGGCGACCGGCCGGTCGTCCTTGAGTGCGTCGGGGTAGCCGCCGGGGCAGTCCAACTCGATCCGGTACACGGTCTTCTGGGCGGCCCCCTCGCCGAAGGCGTCCTGGAGCTTGCTGCGGACCTCGCGCACGACACAGGTGGCGGTCTCCGCGCGCGCCGCCGTCTGATCCGCCGCCGCCACGGTGAGCAGCAGCCCCAAGGCGAGCAGGAGCCCGCCGAAGAAGGCGCCGTTGCCGCCGGTGATCAGGCCGTACGCCGCGCAGGCGGCGACCAGCAGGACCGCTCCGCCCGCCACCGCGACGGCGGTCGGCGGCGGGGCGGGGCCCGCGTAGCACCAGTGGGCCCAGCCGTACACGACCGCCGCGGCAACGGCGGGCAGGCCTGCGGCGGGCCGCCGGCGCTGTGGTTGCGTCCCCGACATGAACACCACCCCCGCACAGGGGACGCGCGCCGCCGCCCGCCCGGTTTCCGGGCGGCTCCGGGAAACCGGGTTCAGGCGTCGTCGCCGCGGAGCCGGTCGCGCTGGAGCCGGTGGGCGAGGGCCCGGCGCACCGAGGCCGGTGCGGCGCCGGCAGGGACAGCGGCCGCCTTCGGCGGGACGTCCAGGGCGCGGCTGATCTCGTCGTAGGCACTGCGGTGACCGGCTGGCAGCCGGGCGCGGTGCTGCCGCAGGTCCTCTTCGAGGTGGCGTCGCAGGTCGTCGACGGTCCGGGGCGTGAAGCGCCTGCGGCCGCGGGCGAGGGCGTCGACGGTCCGGGTGCAGTGTGCGGTGTTGTCGAGGGCCTCGGAGACCTCCTCGGCGAGGCCCCAGAGGCGACCTTCGAGCCATGGGGTGTCGTACTGGTCGAGGGCGAGGTCGAGCGGCGGCAGCGGTTCGTCCGTCTTGTACTTGGCGACCTGCTTGGACACGGCGGGCTGGCTCATGGCGGTGAGCCGGGCGATCTTGTCCTGGGTCCAGCCGAAGCCGACGAACACCTTGATCATTTCGGTGCGCAGCTTGCGCATCTCCTCGCCCGCGCGGATGACCTCGTTCATGCCGGCGAGCATCCGCTCGGCCTGTTCCTCGGTCAGCGCCCCGGGATTCCGGGGGTCCTGCTCTCCACCTGCCATAACCACGTTATACACCACCGCCCCGATCGTCATAACCAGGTTGTATAACCTGGTTATGGGTGGCAGGATCCGCGTCATGCACACCTTCTCCGCTCCTGACGGCACCCTGCTCGCGTACCGCACCCACGGGGACGGCGCCCCCCTGGTCTGCCTCCCCGGCGGCCCCGCGGACTCCGCCTACCTCGGCGACCTCGGCGGCCTGTCCGCGCACCGCCGGCTGATCGTTCCGGACCACCGCGGCACCGGCCGGTCCGCACGCCCCGAGGACCGCGCCACCTACCGCTGCGACCGCCTCGTCGACGACGTCGAGGCCCTGCGCGTACACCTGGGGCTCCCCGCGATGGACCTGCTCGCCCACTCCGCCGGGGCGAACCTCGCGGCGCAGTACGCGGCCCGGTTCCCGCACCGCGTGAGCCGCCTCGCCCTGATCGCTCCCGGCACCCGGGCCGTCGGCATCGAGATCACCGGTGAGACGCGCCGCGAGCTCGCCCGGCTCCGCGCGGACGAGCCGTGGTTCCCGGAGGCGTTCGCCGCGCTGGAGGCGATCGGCGCGGGCACGGGCAGCGACTGGGACGCCATCGCCCCCTTCTTCTGCGGCCGCTGGGACGACCGCGCGCGCCGGCACCACGCGGCCGGCCGGCCCGGCAACACCGAGGCGGTCACCCTCTTCGCGGCCGAGGGAGCGTTCGACCCGCGGGCCACGCGCACCGCACTCGCCGCGTTCGGGGCTCCAGTGCTGCTGCTCGCCGGGGAGTTCGACCTGAACAGCCCGCCTCGGTCGACGGCAGAGTTCGCCGGGCTCTTCCCCCACTCCTCGTTCGCCGTACAGCGGGGGGCCGGCCACTACCCCTGGGTCGACGACGCCGAGCGGTTCGTGGCCACCACAGCGGCCTTCCTCGGATAGGCGGTGTCCGAGGCCGGAGTCGGGCGATCGCGGGAAATCTGCCAGACTCCGCGCATGCCGCCCTTCACCTCCGTCGCCGCCTACGCCCCGCCCGGTGTCGGGATGCTCGCCGTCGGTGTCGTCACCGAAGTCTTCGGACCGCGCGAGGGATTGCCCCGCTTCGACTTCGCGCTGTGCGCCGAACGGCCCGGGCCCGTGCCCACCGATCTGGGCGTGCCCCTCGCCGTCGAGAACGGGCTGGAGCGGATGGCCGCCGCCGATCTCGTGCTCGCCCTGCCCTGGGCCGGCTTCCGGGCCCCGCTCGCGCCGGCCGTGCTGGAGGCGCTGTCCGCCGCCCACGCCCGCGGCGCCCTGGTCGCGGCGCACTGCGTCGGCACGTACGCACTCGCGGCGGCCGGACTGCTCGACGGGCGGCGGGCCACGACGCACTGGCGGTTCGCGGAACTGCTGGCCGCCCGCCATCCGGAGGTCACGGTCGACCCCCACGCGCTGTACGTCGACGAAGGACGCGTCGTCACGGGGGCGGGAGCGGCCGCGGGCTTCGACCTCTGCCTGCACCTGGTCAGGCGGGAGCACGGCGCCGCGGCCGCCAACGCCCTCGCGCGCGACCTCGTCCTGCCCTCCCACCGCGAGGGCGGACAGGCCCAGTACCTCGCCGCCCCCGTACCCGAGGACGCCCAGGACACGCGACTCGCCGACGTCCTCGCCTGGGCCCGCGAGCACCTCCACGAGCAGCTTCCCGTCGCCGAACTGGCCCGGCGGGCCGTGATGAGCAAGCGGTCCTTCGCCCGCCGCTTCACCGCGGCGACCGGCACGACCCCGCACGCCTGGCTGGTCGGCCTCCGGCTGAGCCGCGCCGAGGAGCTGCTGGAGACCACAGACCTGTCCGTCGAGGAGATCGCCCGCGCGGTGGGGTTCGCGAGCGCGGCCGTGCTCCGCGAGCAGTTCGTACGCCGGCGCGGGGTGCCGCCCCGCTCCTACCGGCGCTCCTTCACCCGTACGCCGTAACGCTTCGTGAGCGGAGGCGCCGACGGCGCTAGGGTGGGCCGAACCCCGCCGTAGTTGATCGCGAGCAAGGTGGACCGCTGTGTCGACGTCGAGTCACGAGATGTTCGGCGCCCCGTGCTGGGTCAGCCTGATGACCGGGGATCTCGCCGCGGCGCAGCGGTTCTACGGGGCCGTCATGGGCTGGCGGTTCCGCGCCACCCGGCTCGGGGAGGGCTTCTCCATCGCCTTCGGCGGCGGGGCTCCGGTGGCCGGTATCGGCGCTCTGGCCCACCGGCTGGGCCTTCCGGCCGCGTGGACCCCGTACTTCGCCGTCGACGACGCCGATGTCACGGCGGCGCGGATCGTCGAGCGCGGCGCGACCGTGGCGGTGGGCCCGCTCGCCTTCGGCACCGGACGCGCCGCGCTGGCCGCCGACCCCCACGGAGCGGTCTTCGGGTTCTGGCAGGGCCAGGTCATCCCCGACTGGACCGTCGGTCGGGGCAGCGCCCCCGCCTGGATCGAACTGCGCACCCGTGACGCCTTCGCCGCGGCCGTCTTCTACGGCGAGGTCCTCGATTGGGCCGGCGAACGGGACGGCTGCTGCACGGTCTCCTACGAGCACGACCACGTCGTCCTGCGCCACGGGAACGACACGATGGCGCGCATCGTGGGCGGGGCCCTGGAGGAGGCCCCGGATCCGCAGGTCCGACCCCGCTGGCACGTCCACTTCCGCGTCCCCGACCTCGAGGCGGCCGTGGAATCCGCCACCGCGCTGGGCGGCCGCGTCGTCTCGCCCGTGGACACCACCACCACCAGCCGCTCGGTCGCCCTGGCCGATCCCGACGGCGCGTTGTTCACCGTGGTGGCCCCGCAGGACCAGTGACGGACCCGTGCCGGACCAGGGGCGGACCAGGGGCGGGACCTCGACCACGGCAGCTGTGGAGGCTGACATGAGGAAGATCATCGCAGGGCTGTTCATCTCGCTCGACGGGGTCGTCGAGGCACCCGACCAGTGGCATTTCCCCTATTTCAACGACGAGATGGGCGCGGCCGTCGACGCGACGCTCGGCTCGGCCGACACCATGCTGTTCGGCCGCAAGACGTACGACAGCTTCGCCGGGGCCTGGCCCGGGCGGGAGGCCGCGGGCGGGGAGGACGCCGCCTTCGCCAAGGTCCTCGGCGACGCCCGCAAGATCGTCGTGTCGAACCGGCCCCTGGAGTTCACGTGGCGCAACTCCGAGCAGCTCGAGGGCGGCCTCGTCGAGGCGGTGACCGCCCTGAAGGCCGGGCCGGGCAACGGTCCCATCGGGATGAGCGGCTCGGTCTCCGTCGTGCGCCAGCTGCTGGCGGCGGGACTGCTGGACGAACTGCACCTGCTGCTGCACCCGATCGCCGTCCGCAAGGGCATGCGGCTCTTCGACGAGGGCGAGGCCCCGATCCCGCTGACGCTGCTCTCCTCGGAGACCTTCGAGACGGGCGTGCTGAACCTCCACTACGCCCCGGCGGATTCGGTCGGGCAGGGGACGTACGAGGACGCCAAGACCCACCTGCGGCAGCCCGGGAGCTGACCGGGCCGGCCGCCGGGCGGGGGCCGGGTTGAGGCTTCGGGACACCGGCGTAGCGTGGAAAGTGGCCGCACAGCCGGCGGCACCACGCACACGAGGAGCGGTGGCCATGGGCAAGCCCTCGATCGATGAACTGCGGGAACGGGTACGCGGGGCGGTCGTCACCCCGCAGGACGACGGTTATGACGACGCGCGGGCGGTCAACAACGCCATGATCGACAAGAGGCCGGCGGCCGTCGTGCGCTGCGCCAATGCGGGTGACGTCATGGCCTCGGTCGATTTCGCCCGCGACAACGGGCTCGACCTGGCGGTCCGCGGCGGCGGGCACAGCGTGCCCGGCTTCGGCACCTGCGACGACGGCCTGGTGGCCGATCTGTCCGGGATGCGTTCCGTCCGGGTCGATCCCGCCCGCCGGACCGCCCGCGCCGACGGCGGGGCGACCTGGGGCGACTTCAACGCGGCGACGCACGCCTTCGGCCTGGCCACGACCGGCGGGATCATCTCCACCACCGGTCTCGGCGGCCTCACCCTCGGCGGCGGCATCGGCTACCTCGCCCGCGGACTCGGCCTGAGCTGCGACAACCTCCTGTCGGCCGATGTGGTGACCGCCGACGGCCAGATGCTCGTCGCGAACGAGGAGGAGAACCGGGACCTGTTCTGGGCCCTGCGCGGCGGCAGCGGCAACTTCGGCGCGGTGACCTCCTTCGAGTTCAAGCTCAGCCCCGTCAAGGACATCTACGGCGGACCGATCCTGTTCGAACTCGAGGACGCGGGCACCGTCCTGCGCTCCTTCCGCGACCTGATCGCCGACGCCCCGGAGCAACTCGGCGGCTTCCCGGCCTTCCAGATCGCACCACCGCTCCCCTTCATCCCGGAGGACCGGCACGGCGAACCCTTCGTCCTGATCGTGGCCTGCTGGGCCGGACCCGTCGACGAGGGCGAGCGCGCCGTGCAGGCCTTCCGCGACATCGCGCCGGTGGTCGCCGAGCACGTCGGCCCCATGCCGTATCCGGCGCTCAACAGCGCCTTCGACGCGCTCGTACCGCCCGGCCTCCAGCACTACTGGAAGGCCAACTTCGTGACCGAACTGACCGATGACGCGATCGAGGCGCACCTGCGGTTCGGGCCGGGGCTGCCCGCCGTGAACTCGACCATGCACATCTACCCCATCAACGGCGCCTGCCATCGCATGGCACCGGAGGAGACGGCCTTCGCCTACCGCGACGCCAACTTCGCCACCGTCATCGCCGGGATGTGGCCCGACCCCGCCGACAACGACGCCAACATCGCGTGGGTGCGCGACTACTACGAGGCGACCGCCCCGCACTCCGAGGAGGGCGGCTACATCAACTTCATGGCCGAAGACGACCAGGGGCGGATCCGGGCCAACTACAAGGGCAACTACGACCGGTTGGTGGAGGTCAAGCAGGCGTACGATCCGGGCAACCTCTTCCACCTGAACCAGAACATCAGGCCGTGACCGGAGGGCGGCGGCCGACGCCTGCGCCCGGCGGCCGCCGCCCGCTCAGCGTTCCGAGAGTTCCGACGGCGCCTCCTGGACCACCCAGCCGTTGCCGTCCGGGTCCTCGAAGGTCATGAACGAGTTCCAGGTCCCGCCCTTGCCGTCCGCCCAGCCCGTGTCGCCGAGGTGGCGGACCGGGGAGACGTCCACGCCCCGTCCCACGAGTTCGCCGTGGGCAGCCTCGATGTCCGTCACGCAGATCTGGAGTCCTTGGAGCGTCCCCGGTGCCATCGGCTTCGTACCGGGTGCGGGGGGCATCCCCTGGAGCATCGCGATCGAACAGCGGGAGCCGGGCGGGGTCATCTGGATGATGCGCACCCCCGGGGCCACCTCGTCGTCGAGATCGACCGTGAAGCCCACCTTGTCGGCGTAGAACTCCTTCGACCGGTCCATGTCGGTGACAGGGACCGGCACGACTTCGAGCGTCCAGTTCACGGCGCGTCTCCTCACGAACACCGGCTCGCCGCGGCGGACCGGACCGAACGGATCAGGTGGGTCCCACCCTCGCCCACGACGCAGCGGCCCCGCACCACGAAACGCCGAACCTTTACGCACCGCGCCCGCCCCGCGCCCTGGCGGGCCAGCACCTGGCGGAACCAGCGGCGCTCCACGTCGGCGAGGTGCCGGACCGGACTTTATGCACCGCCGCCGATTTGCGGCGCGGCCCTTTGTGGGGTTGTTTCGAAGTAGGTGCGTTCCCTGTTTCCCCTGGGTTTGGGGGTGAACCACCGTGTTCTTCTCCGACCGGGCCGATGCCGGACAGCGTCTGGCCACCGTTCTCGGACACCTCAAGCAGGACCGTCCCGTCGTCCTCGGCCTGCCGCGCGGCGGGGTCCCCGTCGCCTTCGAAGTGGCGCGGGCACTCGGTGCCCCGCTCGACGTGATCGTCGTCCGCAAGCTGGGGGTCCCGTACCACCGCGAGCTGGGCTTCGGTGCCATCGGCGAGGGCGGGGTACGGGTGATCAGCGACGAGATCGTACGTCACAGCAGGGTCGCCGAGCGGGACCTCAAGGCGGTCGAGCACGCCGAGGAGGCGGAGCTCGCCCGGCAGGCGGAACGGTTCCGCGCCGGCCGGCCGCGGATGCGGCTCGACGGGCGGACGGTGATCCTCGTCGACGACGGGATCGCGACCGGGGCCACGGCCGCGGCGGCCTGCCAGGTGGTACGCGCGATGGGCGCGGCCCGCGTGGTACTGGCGGCCCCGGTGGCGCCACCGGACGCGGTCGCCTGGCTGCGCACCGCGGCGGACGAGGTGGTGTGCCTGTCCACGCCGAGCGGATTCTCGGCCGTCGGCCAGTGGTACCAGGACTTCTCGCAGACCCCCGACGAGGAGGTCGTCTCGCTGCTGGCGCAGGCCGCCGCCGAAACCCGGCCCGAGGCCGAACCCGACGCCGGACCGGAGCGCGGGGCCGAGGCCGAGGCGGACAGGGAGGCGGACACCGAGGTTGAGGTGGAGGTGGAGGTCGACGCGGGCGGCGTCCGGCTGATCGGTGACCTCGCCCTGCCCCCGGGCGCCGCGGCGGTGGTGGTGTTCGCCCACGGCTCCGGCAGCAGCCGCCACAGCCCGCGCAACCGGTCGGTGGCCGCAGGGCTGCGCCAGGCGGGCCTGGGCACCCTGCTCTTCGACCTCCTCACCCCGGCCGAGGAGTCCCGGCGGGCGAACGTCTTCGACATCGAAACCCTGGCCCGGCGGCTGACGGACGCCACGCACTGGCTGCGCCGCCGCGAGTCCCTCCCCGTCGGCTACTTCGGAGCGAGCACCGGAGCGGCGGCGGCGCTGTGGGCGGCCGCGGACGACGCCGAGGTGGGCGCCGTGGTGTCCCGAGGCGGCCGCCCCGACCTCGCCGGGGCGCGGCTCGCCGCCGTACGGGCACCGACCCTGCTCATCGTGGGCGGCCGCGACACGATGGTGCTCGACCTCAACCGGCAGGCGCAGGCACAGCTGCGCTGCGAGAACCGGCTCGACGTCGTGCCCGGCGCCACGCACCTCTTCGAGGAACCGGGAGCCCTGGAGGAGGTCGCCGGCCTCGCCCGCGACTGGTTCACGCGGTACCTGGCGGTGCCGGAGCGCTAGGCAGGCGGGCGCTGGGCAGGTGCTCCACGGCCACCGGCTCGAAGGTGATCCGGGTCAGTGATCCGTCGTCCGCCCACCGCACCCCGATGGCGCCGGCCTCCGCCCGCACGTCCGCGACCGCCGCCGCGAGCGGGGCCGGGTCCGGCTCCGCCGTGAGGGTGGCCAGCGCCGCGTACAGGCCCGTGCCCGCCGCCCCGGCCGTCAGCCGCGGTACGAGGGCCCACGGGGTGAAGGCCGTGCCGGCGGGCGCTCGGACCTCATCCTGGTCTTCCCATCCGTGCAGCGGGTGCAGTGCGGAGACGACCGCGTCCCCGGGGCCGGCGGCCCAGCCGGTCTGTTCCACGCGCGACCCCTCCGGCGCCCCCTGCACCCGGTGGACCCGCAGTTCGTGGCGTCCCCTGACGACGGTGACGCTCTCCACGCGCAGCCCCGGCACGACGGGTGTCCCCGCCGCGAAGACCGGCCGGTGCCAGGAGGCCGCCCAGCCCGGGCCGTCGCCGTGCCCGGCGCCGAGCGGGTGGATGCGGCGCCGGGCGCTGCGCACTCCGGCCACGACCACGGCGAGGTGGTTGTCCGCGGCGTTGCCGTACGCCGTGGGCCCGGTGCGGGTGGAGTAGGCCTGGCGGGCGTAGAGCGGGTCCTCGTGCTCCGCGGACTCGGCCTCGTCCGGTCCGACGTGGTCGCTGCCGTGGTTGTGCAGGCGTACGAGGCCGTCGGCGCGGGTGGACTGGATGAGCAGGCCCGGCGCGGGCAGGGCGAGCACCCGGTCCTCCCGCTCGCAGGGAGCCGCCTCCTCGGTCGCGGTCCACAGCGGGTCCGCCGCCGGGGCGAGCAGGCAGACGAAGGCCTTGGACGCCCAGTACGGCGAGGCCGGTCCGGAGTAGTGCTGCAGGGTCGCCGCGTGCGGGCCGTGCCAGCCCGGGGAGAGCAGCCCGGCCCGGTCGACGGCGCCCCGGTCCAGGAAGTAGCGCAGCGATCCGCTGAGCAGCCGGCGCGAGGTTCCCGGGGTCAGCGGCGTGTGGCCGGTCACGGCGCCGAGGCCGACGGCGGCCGCGGCGGCGAAGCGGTAGGTCAGGGAGCGCCCGAAGTAGAGCGGCGCACCGTCGGCGCCGAAGAGCAGGGAGTGGCCGTCGAGGTGCTCGCGCAGCCGGGCGCCGTGCGGTGGGTGCCGCTCGGCCGGAGCGGCGTCCGCGCCCGCGAGGTGGGTGTCGAGTACGGGGTACAGGTGCAGGGCCCAGCCGTTGTAGTGGTCGAAGGCGCGGCCGTCGCCGTCGGCGTACCAGCCCTGGCCGCGGTACCACTGCTCCAGGAGCTCGAGGCCGCGGCGGCGGGCCCGGGCCGTCTCCGCGTCGCCCCGGCCCGCCGACTCCAGGAATCCGGCCACGGTGAACGGGAAGAGGTACCAGTTGTTCGGGGCGGGCACGTGGCGCAGCGCTCCGCGCAGCCACTGTTCGGCCCGGTCCCGCACGGCGCTGTCCAGCCGGTCCCACAGCCAGGGGCGGGTCAGCCGCAACCCGAGGGCCACGGAGGCGGATTCGACCATCGGCTGGCCCTGGACGTGCAGATCTCGGATGAGCGGCCAGGATTCCGTGTCGTCCCGGCCGGGTGTGCGGGTGCCGGCCGCGAGTCCTTCCGCGTAGCGGTCGAGCCAGCCGTACGGGTCCTTGCCGCCGCCGCCCGCGATGCGGAAGGCGGCGGCGAGGAAGGTACGGGCGTACCCTTCGAGCCCGTCGGAGCGGACGCCGGAGGCGGAGGGCGGGCCGGGCAGGTCGAGCAGGGCTCCGCCGGGTGTGGCCCACCGCCAGGCGGCGCGCAGCAGTCCGTCGGCGGCCGCCTCCCAGTGGTCCCGTGTGTAGCCGGTGTGGGGGCTGGACTCACGGTTCTCGGCGGGGAGTCCGGAGAGGGCGGCCATGCGAGCATGCTGTGCGCACGGCCGCCTCCGGGTCAACCGTCCGGCTCCTGGCCGGTGTTCAGGCGCAGGTGGTGAAGGTCGGGCTGGTGTTCGCGATGTAGAGGGTCGCACCGCCGGTCGGGTCGTCCTTGACCGGGACGGTGATGGTGTCGTCGGCCTTCCAGGGGAACCCCTGTGCGTCGAAGGTCCAGTTGCCGGTCACCTTCCGCGCGAGCACGGAGAGGGTCACCCATCCGTAGTGCGTGGCGGGCACGGAGACCTGGATGGCGTCACCGACGCTCGTCGAGCCGCTCCACACGTTCTGGAACGACAGGGTGACGCCGACCTCCGTCTGCAGGACCCCGGCGGTACCGCCGCTGAGGCTCGAGGACAGCTGCGTCCCGATGCTGCTCTGCCAGCCGGTGGTCTTGGTCACCGAGAAGGTCTGGCTGACCGGGGAGGCGGAGTTGTTGTACCAGACGGCGGAGGCGCAGACCTTCGGCAGGGGCGCCGCGGGGGCCTCGCTCTTCACGGTCCAGGAGCAGCTGGCCGGGTCCCGCTGGCAGACCTTGGCGCCGTGGTCCACGGCCAGGTTCCAGGCGGCCGTCGAGTTCGTGGTCCAGCGCTGGTTCGCACCGGCGTGGCACCGGGACTGCCCGGTCCACGCGTCGTCGTACTGGGCGCTGCCGATGAGGTCGAGGCAGGAGTTGTCGCTCGCGTTGCGGATCATGAACGTGGTGGTGGAGCCCGCCACCGGCTGGAAGTACCACTTCTGGCTCTTCTGCCCGCGGCAGGTCTGCTGCCGCAGCGCGGGCCAGCTCAGGTCGATGCACTTGCCGGTGGTGCCGTTGACGATGGCGAAGCTGAAGTCGGCCGGGTCGACGGCCAGGTTCCAGGACTGGTGGAAGCCGGGCGCGGAGTTGGTGACGATGTACGCGTTGTCGTCGCGCGAGCCGTTCTGTACGTCGAGGCGGCGGCCGTTGCTGACGGAGGTGAAGTTCAGGCCCTCGAGCTCGGAGGCGCTGTTCTGGTCGGCCGCGTCCGCCCGGGCGGCGGCGTTCGCCGGAGCCGCCGCGAGCGGGGAGGCCATGACGCCGAGGGCGACGCAGCACGTCGCCAGGGCGGCGGCGAGTAAGCGCAGCCAGGACGTGGCGCGTTCGGGTGCGCGGGCCGGGGTGGAAGACATGGGTCGGGCCTTTCTGCTGTTCGGTGGATGCGGGAGGGTCAGGGGCGGTTCAGGCGGTGGCAGCGGCGGCGAAGGCCGCCTCCAGCCGCGGGACCCAGTCCACGAGGTCCTGGCTCCAGCAGCCGCTTTCGTGGCCGCCGCGGCAGTTCTCGCCCCAGCCGGAGCCGTTGCCGTAGTTCACGTAGTGGTAGGGGAATCCGAGGGCGTCCAGTGCGTCCTTGGCGTGCTTGGCCGCCGACTCGGCCCAGAACTCGAAGTCGCCCGGGTTGCCGTTCCCGGTGCCGGTGTAGACGGCGATGCCCATGCCCTTGAGGGCGGCCATGTGCGCCGTGGGATCCGCCGCGTTCCAGCGCCAGTCGGCGTCGAACACAGGGTACGGGGTGCCGAAGACGGCGTCGCTGGAGACCGTGGGGCCGAACTCGAGGTTGCAGGTGGGTCCGGAGCTGGAACCGCACAGCGGGGCACCGACGTTGGTCAGGGTGGCGACGACGGCCCCGCGGATGACCGCGTGGTTGCGGGACAGGTCGTTGGCGCCGGAGAGGGTGGCGACCTGGCTGAACAGGTCGGGGTGGCGCTGGGCGTAGTGCAGGGCCCCGAAGCCGCCCATGGAGAGGCCCGCGACGGCCCGTCCCTGCTTGCCGGTGACGGTGCGCAGGTTGGCGTCGATGAACGGGATCACCTGGTTGATGTGGAAGTTCTCCCAGTTCTGCGCCCCGGCGGCGGTCTTCTGGTCGAGCCAGTTGTTGTACCAGCCCCGGCGGCCCCCGTCCGGGATGACCGTGATCATCGACTGGGCCGCGGTGAGGGCCGGGTAGGCGAGCGCCGGGTTCCCCGGGTCGTCGGACGCACCGTGCAGGAAGTACAGGACCGGGTAGCGCTTGGCCGGGCTGGCGGCGTAGTCGCCGGGCAGCAGGATCCGGATGCGGTGCTCGCCCGAGACCTGGGGCGTGGTGACGGTGAGCACGAAGTTGGTTGCGGTGCCGGTCACGGCGGCGCTCTGGGTCAGGCCGAACCCGTCGGCCATGGCGGGCGGCCCCGGCGGCTCCGCGTGCACGGGCGGTGTGCCCAGCAGGAGTACCGCGGCTGCCAGGGCGATGACCACCGCCTTCGCCCGCAGGAGGCGGGCGGAGCGGGACGGTCTCGTCGGGCGTGGGCGAACGAGGTGGTTGGCCATGCGCCGAGTCTGGCCCAGCCACCCCACCGATTTGGAGTCTAGTTCTAGAAAATTTTTCGACTCGCCCTGGCCGGAACCCTCCCGTTGGCACGGCCGGGAGCCCCGAGCACCCCTCGCGCTCCCGGCCTCCGGCGTGTGCGCGACCCGGGACTACTTGTTCTTCGCCAGGTCTTCCTGGAAGAGCTTCTCGCAGGTGGGGCCGGTGTCGGTGGCGATGAAGGTGACCATGTCCAGCACGCCCGCCTTGCCGTGATGGCTCGCCTTCAGGCTCCAGCCGGCCTTGTCCAGCGTCTTGATGACCGCCACCTGCTGATTGAGGCTCTTGCCCTCCTTCCACCCACCCTTGACCAGGGCGGCGACGGTGCTGTCGTAGGACTTGCCCGAGTCGTTGACCTTCTTGTCGTCCGCCTGCCAGGTGACCATGCAGGGCTTGAGGGCCGGGGGGACGTCGTCCGCGGGCTCCTCCGTGAACCCGGCGGCCGTGGCCGCGGTCTCGATCTCCCTCTTCACCGCCGCGGCGTCCAGCCCGCCGCCCGACCCGGCCTTCGCCGGGGCGGAGGAACCGGATGACGGTGCGTCACCGGCTCCGCCCTGGCCCGAACCGCCTTCACTGCCGCAGCCCGCGACCAGCAGCACCACACCGGCGGCCGCGGCCGCCCACCTCGCCTTGCGCACGACAAACCCGTTCCCGTTGCACACGCGGACCCCGTGCCCGCGTGATCGAAGGTGAAGTCTGCCACCGGGACGTGCCGGGGGCCGAAGCCGGTCGTACACGGCCGAAAGGGGGGCGGCTCCGGGCGCATTCCTTCGCCGGCACGGGGCAGAAGCAGGGTGCGAGAGCGGAGGCTTGTCATGATCATCCTCGGAGTCATCCTGCTGGTCATCGGCTACATCGCCGGTATCTCCATCCTGTGGACGCTCGGGATCATCTTGATCGTCATCGGCGCCATCCTGTGGATCCTGGGGTCCGTCGGACACGCGGTCGGCGGACGCAACCACTACTGGTGAGTACGGCGTACGACGCCTTGGCGGCCCTCGGCCTCCCACGTGCGGGGCCGCCGCTCCGGCGCGGCCGACGCCCCGGCCATCCTCCCGCCCGGTGGCGGGCTTTCACGACGTAGCCCGGGTGCAGACCGGGCTTGACGTTACGCGGTGAACGCGGTCCGCAGCTCGTCGCGGTGGGCGGCGAGCCAGGTCCTGAAGTCCTGGAGCTCGGGGTTGAGTTCGCGGACGGCGGCGAGGTCCCGCGCGGCGGTGAAACGGTCCGCGCAGTCGGCGTAGTACTGGAACATGTTCCCGACCTCGTCCGCGGCCGGGAAGCCCAGCGCCCGGAAGGCGTCCGCGCTCAGGGGGCGGTAGCGCACGGTTTCACCGAGGGTCTCGGTGAGGGCCGCCGCCATCTCCCCGACCGTGAGGTGCTCGCCGGCGATGCTGACCGTGGCGGCGATGAGGTCGGTGTCGCGTTTGAAGACGGCCAGGGCGGTCTTGCCGACGTCCTCGACGGCGATGCCCGAGAGCCTGCTGTCACCCATCGGAAAGAGCAGCTCCAGGACCCCGTCCTCGCCGCGCTGCGGGCTGAAGGTGGTGAGCAGGTTGTCCCAGAAGAAGGTGGTCCGCAGGAAGGTGGTGGGTACGCCTTCCTCGGTGAAGTAGTGGTCCGCCTCCGCCTTGCCGTCGAAGTGGGGCACCTTGTACTGCTCCTGGAGCGTGGGCATCCGCGCGTCGTCGAGCGGGATGCACGCGCGCGTGTCCTCCAGCGTGGACCAGATCGCGTGCTGGACCCCCGCGTGGGAGGCGGCGCGGGCGACGGCCTGCGCCTGGACCTTCTCGCGCTCGGCGGACAGGTGCTCCCAGAAGTTGGTGACCACGTAGGCCCCGTACGCGTGCTCGAGGGCGGGTGCCAGGCTCGCCTCGTCGTCCATGTCGGCCTGGACCACCTCCGCCCCGAGCCGGCCCAGCTCCTGGGCCTGCGGGGAGTCCGCGTGGCGGGTGACGGCGCGAACCGCGAATCCGCTCTCCGGGTCCGCCAGGATCGCCCGCGCCAGACCGCCGCCCTGCGCGCCCGTGGCACCGAACACTGTGATGGTCTTCTTCTCGCCCATGCTCCCCTTCTTCGCACACTCTCCGCGTCGATGCCATCACGCCACGCCACGGAAGGGTGCTTCAGCGGCCCGGCGTCAGCGGTACGTCCGGCATGCGGTACCGCGTGCCGGAGTCCACCAGGGCACAGGACGGGCTGTCGTCGGGGTTGTCCGGGCAGGCGAGGTCGATGGCGAAGGGGTGCGGCGGATCGCCCGGCTGTTCGCCCGGCAGTTCGGCCGTCAGCACCGTACGGGCGGCCCTGGGGACGCGGCCCATGGCGACGGTCTTGCCGTCGACGAGTACCTCAACGGGGCGGCGCGGGCCCTCGTACAGGACGCTGATCGAGTGACCGTGCTGGTCCAGGTGGAAACGGTGCCGGATGGCCATCGCGCACTCCCGGGACGACGTGTGCCCCTCCCTGATTGCATCGTACGGCGCAACGTCATGCGGCGGGTGCGTAACCCATCCCGCGGCGGATCGTTTCTCCGTACGTCGCAGATACACACCCGCGTCCCCCGCGGTGTCCGCGGCCCAGGGCCCGGGGAGATCCATCACTCCCCGGGCCCTCGGTCACGCCGCCCCCACGGAGCCGACGGGCCCGCCGCGGCGGCCGCGGAGCCGGCGCGTTCCACCGCCTCCCGGACGGTCGCGGCCACGCGGTCGGGGTGCGGATCGCTGACGACGATCCGGGCGAAGCGCGACGGGGGCCGCAGGTCGCAGTGGACGACTCCGTGGTGCCGGAGGCGGACCGCCACGAAGTCCACGCCCGTGGGGTGCTCCCACAGCCCCAGGCACAGCGCGCCGGGAATCAGGGTGCCCCGCTTCCGTACGCCGCGCAGCGGACGCCACCAGTCCGCCGTGGCCCCCACCCCGGACACTGCCGCGAGCGGAACGCGTACGGCTCCGTGCCGGGCCGCCACCCTCTCCCACCACGCCGTACGGACCACCAGATCGTCTCCGTCGACAACCAAATGCGCCATGTCACACCTCATGTGGCCTGACTGAGGACTGCCCCTCTCCCTCCACTATCGCCGCATCCGGCCCGTCTGCCAGGCCGCGGAAAAATGCGGTGCCCCGGCGCGACCCCGTTCCCTACACTCGCCACACGCGCCGCCGACAGAGCGGCGCGCCTCGAGCCGAGTGAAGAGAAGGGGAGCCGGGCCATGTGCGTTCACCGCACCGCACACGCCTTCGCTGCCCCGTCCCGGTGCCGGTACGACGTGATCCCGGTGTCTCACGCCTGACGGTGCCGGCTGCGCGGCCGCCACCGTTCCCCCGTGACGCATCCTCAGTTCCCTTCCGCCCGCCCGCCCTCCCCTGCCGTTGCCACGCCCGTACGGGCCTCCCGGCGGGCAGGGCGGTGCGGGCAGGGCTCCGCCGTCCGGGAATCGCGCCGCCCTTCTCCTCATCATTTCGACATCATTCGAAAGGCCTCGGGCCATGCGCACCCACACCGTCCGCAATCTCGGCATCCTCGCCCACGTCGACGCCGGCAAGACCACGATCACCGAACGCATCCTCTTCGCGACCGGCGCCATCCACAAGCGGGGCGAGGTCCACGACGGCACCACCGTCACCGACTTCGACGCCCAGGAACGCGACCGCGGGATCACCATCTTCGCCGCGGCCGTCAGCTGCACCTGGGACGGCCATCGCGTCAACCTCATCGACACCCCCGGCCACGTCGACTTCTCCGACGAGGTCGAGCGCTCCCTGCGGGTGCTGGACGGAGCCGTCGCGGTGTTCGACGCGGTGGCCGGCGTCGAGCCGCAGAGCGAGTCCGTGTGGCGGCAGGCCGACCGGCACGGCGTGCCGCGGATCGCGTTCGTCAACAAGCTGGACCGGGCGGGCGCCGACCTCGACACGGCGGTCACCTCGATCCGCGAACGGCTGGGCGCCGTACCGCTGGTGGTACAGCTGCCCATCGGGAGCGAGGACGCGTTCACGGGCGTCGTCGACCTGCTCGCCATGCGCGCGCTGGTCTGGCGCGCCGGCTGCGACACGTACGAGGCGGGGCCGGTCCCCGAGTCGCTGCGCGAGGAGGCCGGCCGGCGCCGCCGCTTGCTCGAGGAGGCGGTGGCGGAGCTCGACGCGGACGCGCTGGAGGAGTTCTGCGCGACCTCGGCACTGAGCGAGCAGACCCTGGCCCGCGCCCTGCGCGGGCTGACGCTGCGCGGGGACGGCGTCGTCGTGCTGTGCGGTTCGGCGTACAAGAACCGGGGGGTCGAGCCGCTGCTGGACGCCGTCCTGGCCTACCTGCCCTCGCCCGCCGACGTGCCGCCGGTGCGCGGGACGGCGGACGGAGCGGAGGTCGAGCGCGCGCCCGACCCGGCGGCGCCGTTCGCGGCCCTCGCCTTCAAGGTGACGGCGACACCGACCGGACGCCTGACCCACCTGCGGGTCTACTCGGGCACGCTGCGCAAGGGCGAGTCCGTACTGGACGCCGGTACGGGCCGTACGGAGCGGGTGGGCAGGATCCTGCGCGTGCAGGCCGACCGGCACGAGGAGAGGGAGGAGGCCGTGGCCGGTGACATCGTCGCCGTGATCGGGGTGAAGGCGGCCCGGGCCGGTACGACGCTGTGCGCGCCGCAGGCGCCGCTGGTCCTCGAACCGCCCTCGGTGGCCGAACCGGTGGTGTCGGTGGCCGTCGAGGCCGGTCGCGGCACCGATACGGGACGGCTCGCGTCGGCCCTGGCCCGGCTCGCCGAGGAGGACCCCTCCCTGGTGGTGCGGTCCGACGCGGAGACGGGCCAGACCGTCCTGTCGGGGCTGGGCGAGCTCCATCTGGAGGTCGCCGTGGAGAAGATCCGCAGCGGCCACGGGGTGGAGGTCGTCGTCGGGCGTCCGCAGGTCTCCTACCGGGAGACCGTCGTGCGCGGGGTGGCCGGCCTGGTCTACCGGCACGTCAAACAGGACGGTGGTGCGGGGCAGTTCGCGCACGTCGTCATCGATGTGGAGCCGCTGGAGGAGGAGGTGACGGGCTTCGAGTTCCGGTCGACGGTCGTCGGCGGCCGGGTGCCGCAGGAGTACGCGCGGGCCGTGGAGGCCGGCTGCCGGGACGCCCTCGCCGAGGGTCCCCTCGGCGGGTTCCCGGTGACGGGGCTGCGGGTCACCCTCACCGACGGGGCGACCCACTCGAAGGACTCCTCGGAACTGGCGTTCCGTGCGGCCGGACGGTTCGCGCTGCGCGAGGCGCTGCGCGTGAGCACCGTGGAGCTGCTGGAGCCGGTCGTGGAGGTCACGGTGACCGTCCCGGAGGACGGTGTGGGCGCGGTCCTGGGCGATCTCGCGGCCCGCCGCGGCCGGGTCTCGGGATCCACGTCCCGGTCCGGGACGGCGGTGGTCACGGCGGCCGTTCCGCTGGGCGAGCTCTTCGGGTACGCGTCGCGGCTGCGCGGCCGTACGAAGGGCAGGGGTACGTTCACCACCCGCCAGGCCGGCCTCGCGCCGGTCCCGTCCTCGGTCGCGGGGACCCTCCTGAGCCGGTAGCCGCCGACCGCGGGCCCCGCGTCCGCTCGCGCGGCCCTGCCCCGCTGCCCGCCCCGTTGGCCAGGGGCGGGGGCGGGGCGGGGCCTTGCCGGAACGGCAGGCTCACGGCACTAGGCTGCGTGTCCCGGCGTCCCCGGGCCCGGGGATGTCCACCACGACAGGCAAGGTGCGCACGTGTTCGAGTCGCCGCAGGAGAATCCGTATCCGGACAGCCACGTCCTCGGCGAGGGACCCACACCGCACCCGCTGCTGCGGCCCGTGCTGCCGCTGCTGGGGCGCTGGCACGGCCGGGGCACGGGCGAGTACCCGACCCTGGAGCAGGACTTCCGGTACGAGCAGGAGATCACCTTCAGCCACGACGGGCGCCCCTTCCTGCGCTACGAGGCCCGCGCGTGGCTGATCGACGCGTCGGGGAACCCCGTACGCCCGGCGGGCCGGGAGGCGGGGTGGTGGCGGGTCACCCCCGAGGCGACCCTGGAAGTGGTCCTGGCCCATCCGACGGGCATCGTCGAGACCTACGTCGGGCGGGTGTCCGACAGCGAGATCGAGATCGAGACCCAGGACGTGGCGCTGACGCCCTTGGCCAAGGAGGTCACCGGTACCCGGCGCCACTACGCGCTCCGGGGTGCGGAGATGACGGTCACCCATGACATGGCGGCGGTGGGGCAGCCGCTGCAGCACCACCTCACGGCCCATCTGCGCCGGCGCCCCTCCTGAACTCGCCGGTACCAGCGCGGGTCCACTGCGGGATCACCCGGGTGCCCGGCAGGTTCCGACGGGGGCCGGGCCACCTCTCTCGCATAGTCGTGGTACGCCGTGGCAGCCACGGCGTGGTGCCGGAGGGAGAAGCCGTGGTGGATACCGGACGACGCGCCGCGATGACCGCGCTGTTGGCCGCGGGGCTCGCGACGGGTACGGGCGCGGCGGCGCAGGCCCGGCCGCCGGCGCCCGCGCCGACCGTGCAGGCGGGCCCCCGACCGCCGGCGGAACTGCTCGGCGACGAGATCCGCCGGCTGCCCACGTCCCGCAAGGTCGTGGCGCTCACCTTCAACGCCGCGTGGGACGAGAGCGGGGTGGACACCGTGCTGGGCGAACTGCGCCGCCGCAAGCTGCCCGCCACGTTCTTCCCGACGGGCGAGTACGCCCTGGCCCATCCCGCCGCCGTGCGCGCCATGGGCGCCGCACACGGCCTGGGCAACCACTCGTACAGCCACCCCTCCTTCGATGACCTGACGTCCGAGGAGC
Source organism: Streptomyces sp. NPDC046303 (assembly GCF_055588085.1). Lineage (NCBI taxonomy): Bacteria > Bacillati > Actinomycetota > Actinomycetes > Kitasatosporales > Streptomycetaceae > Streptomyces > Streptomyces sp. NPDC046303. The sequence continues at coordinate 249,721 of NZ_JBVJFA010000001.1, read as the reverse complement.
GGGCGGACGAAGTCCTCCGCGCCGACGCGGCGATCCGCAGGGCGTCCGGGACGGAGCCGCTGCCGTTCTTCCGTTTCCCCTACAGCGCCACGAGCGCGGACGCGATCGCCGACGTCAACGACCTCGGCTACGCGGCGATCGAGTTCACCGCCGACACCAACGGCTACCTCGGCCCGGCGGGCGGCATGAGCGTGGACAAGGCGGTCGCGCGCGCCGTCGACGCCCTGAGGCCCGGCGCGATCATCCAGATGCACGTGGGCAGCACCGGGGACGGCACCGTCCTCGACGCCCAGGCACTCCCCCGGATCATCGACGCGGCGCAGGACGCGGGCTACGAGGTCATCGACCTCCGCCGGTTCCTCGTCCAGGGCCGCGCATAAGGGGATGCGGGCAGGTCAGCCGGTGCGTAGGGTCGATCCACGTGGAACCACTCACTGAAAAACAAATCCGCTCGTCGTTCGTGAACTGCACCAAGGGCGAGGCGGCGCGGCTGCGGCTGCCGCTGGACTTCACGGAACTGCCCTGGGAGGACCTGGACTTCCTGGGGTGGGTGGATCCGGGGGCGCCGCTGCGGGCCCATCTCGTCGTGCCCCGGCCGCAGGGTCCGGTGGGGATCTCGCTGCGCGTGCCCTCGGTGGGCCGCACCAGCGCGGTGAAGTCCAGCCTGTGCCAGATCTGCCTGACCGGCCACGCCTCGTCCGGGGTCACCCTGCTCGCCGCCCCGTTGGCGGGCGCCCGCGGCCGGGACGGGAACACGGTCGGCATCTACGTCTGCGCGGACCTCGCCTGCCCCCTGTACGTCCGGGGCAAGCGCCTGCCGAAGCTGCGCACCGGCCGGTACGAGGAGTCGCTGACCCTGGACGAGCGCCTCGCGCGCATGGCGGGCAACCTGGACGCCTTCGCTGCCAGGGTCGCGGCGGCGTGACCGCTGCCGGCCCCCGCCGCGGCAGCGGCAGGGGGCCGGGCGGCCCTCACTCCTCCTCCTGCTCCTGCCCCTGGGCGCGCTTGGCGACCACCGCGGCCGCCGCGAGGGCACTGACCGCGAAGGCCAGCCCGACCATCCACGGCTGGTCGAAGCGGTGCCTGGTGGCGTGGTCGACCGACAGCCGGCCCGCTCCGGCAAGGCCGACGGCGGCCGCGGTGAAGCCGAGGAAGGCCGGGTACTCGAACCCGCCGCCCTGGTTGAAGAACCCGGCGGGCGCGTGCACGGACACGGCTCCCGCCATGGCCCCCGCCGCCGCGGCCCCGGCGGCCGGCGTGGCCAGGCCGAGGACGAGCAGCGCCCCGCCCCCGGCCTCCCCCAGACCCGCGGCGATCGCGCTCTGGCGCCCGGGCCGGAAACCCATGTGCTCCATCGCGGCCGCCGTACCCGCCAAGCCCGCACCACCGAACCAGCCGAAGAGCTTCTGCGTCCCGTGCGCCATCAGCACCGCGCCCGTACCGGCGCGCAGCGCCAGCAGGGCGAGGTCACGGCGGTTCATACAGCTCATCGGGGTCTCCTCGCGCAGCGGATGCGGTACCCACCATCCGTATCCGCTGCGACACCGCTGCCCACACATATGCCCGCAGATCCTCCATACGGCCGGAACTGAGGGGGAACGGACGTCATGAACTTCGATCAGGTCTTCGCGTACGCCTGGCCGCACCACACGGGGAAGGGTTCCGGCGTCCTGTCGGTGGCGTTCGAACCGGACGGGGCGGGCGGGCCGCGGCGCTGGCTGCTCCTGGCGGCGCAGCCCGATTTCAGCGAACTGCTGGCCTTCGACGATGCCGCGCACGCGCGGGAGTTCGCCCGGGCCGTCCTCGAACTGCCGTTGGCGCCGCGGTTCCACGAGCACGACATCGAGCTCTGGGAGTCCGGCGAGCGCGTTGAGCGCCAGGCCACCCTGACGGTGGGCCGCGACCCCTCCGACGGACTCCGCGCCTACTTCGCGTACCAGTCGTACTACGTCTTCCCCGCCCTTGACGGCCGGGCGGAAGTCGCCGCCCTCGGTCTGCAGGTGGTGTGCGACGACGTCGACGTGGTCCGGGCCCAGGACCAGGCGTGGGCCCTGCTCGCCGCACTGGACGAAACCGGGCCCGCCTAACATGTGCACATGAGCGCAAGCGCGCACCTGGCAGGTGCACAGGATCCGCAGCAGCAGGACGAGCGGCTGAGGGTCGCGGTGTCCGTGCTGGCGCTGCTCGCGGATGCCACCCGGCTGGCGCTGCTGGACGAGCTCGGGCGGGGCGAGGCCGATGTCGGCACGCTCACCGAGGCCTGCGGGGCGGCCCGGCCCTCGGTCAGCCAGCACCTCGCCAAGCTCCGCCTCGCCGGGCTGGTCACCAGCCGCAAGGACGGCCGCCGGGTGGTCTACGCGCTGCGCCACGGGCACCTGCGCCGCCTGGTGGACGAGGCCCTGAGCGTCGCCGACCACCAGCTGCGCTCCCTCCCGCCGCACGACTGACCCCCGCTCGACGGCCGGCCGCCGGCCCCCGCCCTGGCCAACATGTGCACAGGTGCGCACATGTTGGCTATGGTGGTGCCGTGCTGTCCGTCCTGCGCAACCGCACCTACCGGCGCCTGTTCACGGCGCAGGCCGTCGCCCTGGTGGGCACCGGGCTCGCGACCGTCGCGCTGAGCCTGCTGGCCTACGACATCGCCGGGGACGAAGCCTCGGCCGTGCTGGGCACGGCCTTGGCGATCAAGATGATCGCCTATGTCGGCATCGCCCCGCTCGCGGGCGCCCTCGCCGACCGGATCCCGCGGCGCGCCCTCCTGGCGGCGATGGACCTCAGCCGCGCCGCGATCGCCCTGGCCCTGCCGTTCGTCACCGAGATCTGGCAGATCCATCTCCTGGTCTTCCTGCTCCAGGCGGCTTCGGCCACGTTCACCCCCGTCTTCCAGGCGACCCTCCCCGAGGTGCTGCCCGCCGAACGCGACTACACCCGGGCGCTGTCGATGTCCCGGCTCGCCTACGACCTGGAGAGCCTGTTCAGCCCGGCGCTGGCCGCCGCCCTGCTGACCCTGGTCTCCTACGACCGGCTCTTCACCGGGACCTCCCTCGGATTCCTCGCCTCCGCCGCCCTGGTCCTCGCCACCGTGCTGCCGCGGCCGGCGCCGGTCGAGCGCACCGGCGGCGCCTACGCCCAGGCCGTCTTCGGCACCCGGCTGTTCCGGGCGACGCCGCGCCTGCGGGCCCTGCTCGCCCTCGACCTCGCGGTGGCCGCCGCCGGAGCCATCGTCTTCGTCGACACCGTCGTCCTGGTCCGGGACCACTTCGGGCGCTCCGCGGGCGCCGTGTCCGTGGCCCTCGGCGCGTACGGGGCCGGCTCCATGGCGACCACGCTGCTGCTGCCGCGCCTGCTGGGCAGGCGTACCGACCGCGCCGTGATGCTCCCGGCCGCCTTCGCCCTGCCCGTGGTCCTGACCGGGGTCGCCGCCTCCACCTCGGCGCCGCCCGGCACCTGGTCCTGGTACGCGGTGCTGGCCGGGTGGGCCGCGATCGGCGCCGCCTCCTCCGCCGTGCTGACCCCCGGCGGCCGGGTCATCCGCCGCTCCACCGCGGATCCGGACCTGCCGTGCGCGTTCGCCGCGCAGTTCTCCCTGTCCCACGGCTGCTGGCTGCTCACCTACCCCGTGGCCGGCTGGCTGGCCGCCGCGGCCGGACTGCCGGTGACGGCACTGGTGCTCGGCGCCGTCTCCCTGGCCGCCACCGCGGCGGCCGCCGCCGTATGGCCCGCCCGCGACCCGTCCCGGCTCGAACACGTCCATCCCGACCTGCCCCCCGGCCACCCGCACCTCGCCGATGCGCGCCCCGCGGCGGGCGGCGGCTGGCGGCACGGGCACCACTACGTCATCGACCGGCACCACCACCGCTGGCCGGCCGACGGCCTCACAGGGGCTTCGCGCGGGCGATGACGAGGGCGACGTCGTCGTGGTCGTCCGGCCGGCGCAGGGTGTCCAGGAGCCGGTCGCAGGTCTCCTCCAGCGGGCGGCTGGTGTCGGCGAGCAGCTCCAGCAGCACGCCGAGGCGTTCGTCGATGGGCTGGTCCCGGGTCTCGACCAGCCCGTCCGTGTACAGGACCAGCTGGTCTCCGGGGTCCATGCGCACGGAGGTGACCTCGAAGGGAATGCCTCCCACGCCCAGCGGAGTACCGGTGGGCAGGTCCAGGAGCCGGGGCGCCCGGCCGGACCCGATGAGGACCGGGGGCAGGTGTCCGGCGACGGCGATGCGGCATTCCGCGCGGTGGGGGTCGTAGACGGCGTAGACGCACGTGGCGATGGTTTCCTCCAGGGCACTGGTGGTGCGGTCCAGCTGCTGGAGGACACGGGTCGGGTCGAGCGACAGCTCGGCGAGGGTGCGGGTGGCGGTGCGCAGTTGTCCCATCCCGGCGGCGGCGTTGATGCCGCTGCCCATGACGTCCCCGACGACGAGGACGGTGGTGTCGTCCGGCTGGGCGATGGCGTCGAACCAGTCCCCGCCGATCTCGCTGGTGGCCGCGGCGGGCCGGTACCGGTAGGCCACCTCCAGGCCGGGGGTGGGCGGCGGGTGGTGCGGCAGGAGGTGGTGCTGGAGGGCGAGGGCGGTGTGGTGCGCGTTGCGGTACCAGCGGGCGTTGTCGATGCACACGGCGGCACGGGCGGCCAGTTCCCCGGCCAGGATGATGTCGTCGTCGTTGAAGGGCAGCGGATTGCGGGTGCGCTTGAGGTCGAGGGCGCCGAGGACCTCGCCGCGGGCGATGAGCGGCACGGCCAGGTAGGAGCGCAGCCCGGCGCGGGCCAGCAGGGCGGCCGCGTCGTCGTCACGGGCGATCCGCGAGATGTCACGGGCCTGGACGTGGGCGACCAGGACGGGGTGGCCGGTGGTCACGGACCGGGTGACCAGCCGGTCCGCCGCGTAGCGGGCGATGTCGCCCGGCGGGTCCGCGGCGCGGACGGCCTCGCTCGGGAAGGCGGCCGCCACGGCCAGGGCCCGGAACACGGCGGGCTCGTGGTCGGAGGCCTTCGGGCTGGGGCGGCCTTCCAGGACGGAGTCGAGGATGTCGACGGCGGCGACGTCGGCGAGCTCGGGTACGACCACGTCGGCGAGCTCCCGGGCCGTCTGCTCCAGGTCGAGGGTGGTGCCGATGCGTACGGTGGCGTCCGCGATCAGGGCGAGGCGGCGGCGGCTGTGGGCGATCTCCTTGGCCGCCTGGTGACTCTGGGTGACGTCCACCACGGAGGTGGCGAGGCCCAGGACCCGCCCGGTGGCGTCCTCCAGCCGGTAGTACGAGACGGACCAGGCGTGCTCGTGGTGCTGGTCGCCGTGCGTGTGGCCCGCGGTGAACTGCTCGACCAGCGGGGTTCCTGTGGCCAGCACCTGCCGCATGGCCGCCTCGACGGCTCCCGCGTCGTCGAGGAAGGACAGGGCGTCGCGGACGCTGCGTCCGATGTGCTCGGCGGCGGGCAGTCCGTTGATGCGCTCGAGCGAGGGGTTGACCAGGACGTAGCGCAGGTCGGTGTCCAGGACCGCCAGCCCGATCGGAGACTGGGCGACGAGCCGGGCGGAGAGGGCCAGGTCCCGCTCCAGGCGGCGCAGCCGCGTACGGTCCGTGGCGATCCCCAGGGCGTACAGGTCCCCGTGCTCGTCGAGCAGCCGCATGTTGCGGAACTCGACCAGGCGCGTGCTGCCGTCCTTGTGCCGTACGGGGAACGCCCCGGCCCAGTCCCCGGCGCCGCCCATCACCCGGGCGAACAGTTCCAGCACCAGGTCCACGTGGTCTTGTGACGCCATCAGGCGTGCGGCGGGCCGGCCGAGGGCCTCCTGCGCCGTCCAGCCGAACAACTGCTCCGCCTGGGGGCTCCACAGGGCGACCCGGCCCTTCGCGTCCAGGACCACGGCGGCGACGTTCAGGACGTCGAGCAGCCCGCTCGGCGGGGACACCCCGGGCGCGGCGCGCCCGGCCATGTCCGCACGGCCTCCCCCGAAGGCTTCGGTCGCATCCATCCAAGGCGCTCCCTTCCGGCGCGGCTCACTTCATCCTCCCCCCAAACCCGCCCTCGAGCCCTCCCACCCGCCTGCGGTGCGGCCGGGGCCGGGGCTACGCTCGGGGTCATGACGCTGGAGTGGGAGCAGACGGTGATGGACGCGCGGGATCCGGTCGCCCTGGGCAGCTGGTGGGCGGAGGCCCTCGGCTGGGTGGTGGTGAACGACTCGCCGGAGGAGTACGAGATCCGTCCCGCGCCCGAGCGGCTCCCCGGGCTGATCTTCGAACCGGTATCGGATGCCAAGACCGCGAAGAACCGTCTGCACCTGGATTTCCGCCCCGCCGACCAGGCGGCGGAGGTCGAGCGCCTGCTCGCCCACGGCGCGCGCCGGGTCGACATCGGACAGGGCGATGACGTGACGTGGGTCGTGCTCGCCGACCCCGAGGGCAACGAGTTCTGCGTCCTGTCCTCCCGGTAGGGAACCGCCCTCACCCGCTGCCCGGGGAGGATCCGGTGTCCGCGGCCAGTGCCGTCAGGACGCGGTCGGGAGTGAGGGGGAGGTCGCGCAGGCGCCGGCCGGTGGCGTGGCACACGGCGTTGCCGATCGCGGCCGCCGTGCCGACGATGCCGATCTCGCCGATCCCCTTGCTGCCCATCGGGTTGAGGTGCTCGTCGTGCTCGTCGATCCAGCCGACCTCGATCGCCGGCACGTCTGCGTGGACCGGGACGTGATACGCGGCCAGGTCGTCCTCGGCGAAGGCGCCGTGGACGGGGTCGACCGTACTGCGCTCCGTCAGCGCCATGCCGATGCCCATCACCATCCCTCCGGTGAACTGGGAGCGGGCCGTCGCCGGGTTCAGGATGCGCCCGGCCGCGAAGACGCCGAGCAGGCGGCGTACCCGCACCTCTCCCGTGACCGTGTCGACCTGTACCTCGGCGAAGTGCGCGCCGAAGGCGTGGCGGGCGTAGGGCGACCCCCGCCGGACCGCCTCCGTGGTGTCGGCCGACGCCGAGAGCCCCTCGTCGGGCAGGCCGCCCCGGTGGCCCGCCAGCCGGGCGGCCAGGGCCGTGCAGGCCTCGTGCACCGCCCAGCCCCAGGAGGCGGTGCCGCAGGATCCGCCGGCGAGGGGGGCCCGGGGCAGGTCGGTACGGCCGAGGGCCACGGTCACGGAGTCCACCGGGACGGCCAGGGCGTCGGCCGCCACCTGGGCGAGGACGGTGCGGGCGCCGGTCCCGATGTCGGTGGCGTTGATCTCGACGAGGTGGCTGCCGTCGGGCCGGGCGAGCACCCGGGCGGCCGAGGGGGCGATCCACACGGGATACGTCGCCGCGGCCGTCCCCACACCGCGCAGGAACGGTCCGTCGCGGCGCGGGGTGCGGTGGGTGGACCAGCCAAAGCGGGCCGCGCCCTCCCGGAAGCACTCCACGAGGTGCCGGCTGCTGAAGGGGCGGTCCGTGTCGGGTTCGAGGGCGGGCTCGTTGCGGATGCGCAGCTCGACCGGGTCCACCCCCAGCGCATCGGCCAGTTCGTCCATGGCCGACTCCAGGGCGTACATGCCCGGCGCCTCGCCCGGGGCGCGCATCCAGGAGGGCGTGGGCACGTCCAGGGCGACGGCCCGGTGGAGCGTACGGCTGGCCGGTACGGCGTACATGACACGGGCGGGGACGGCCGCCTGCTCGACGAACTCCCTGACCCGGGAGGTGTGCGTGGTGGCCTCGTGGACCAGCCCGGTGAGGGTGCCGTCGGGGCGCGCGCCGAGGCCGATCCGGTGCAGGGTCGGCGCGCGGTGTCCGACGACGGCGGGCATGTGGCGCCGGGGCAGGGCGAGTTGGACGGGGCGTCCGAAGCGGCGGGCGGCCATGGCGGCCAGTACGACGTGCGGGCGGGGGGTGCCCTTGCAGCCGAAGCCTCCGCCGACGTGCTCGCTGATGACGGTGATGCGTTCTTCGGGCAGGCCGAACAGCGAGGCCAGCGCGGTGCGGACGGCGCCCGCGCCCTGGCTGGAGTCCCACACGGCCAGGTGCTCGCCGTCGGCGTCCCACGCGGCCGTGGCGGCGTGCGGTTCCATCGGATGGTTGTGCAGGGGCGGCACGCTGTAGGAGCAGTCGACGCGCACGGGTGCGGCGGCGAGGGCGGCGTCCGGGTCGCCGCGTTCCCGGAGGGCGGGATACCCGCCGTTGACCTCTTGCGGTGTGTAGGCGTCGGGGTGGTCGGCGCGCAGTGCTCCGTCGTGCTCCCCCGTCGCGTAGCCGATCCGCACGGCGTCGGCGGCGGCCCTGGCCCCTTCGAGGGTCTCGGCCACCACCAGGGCCACGTACCAGCCGCGGTGCGGGACTTCGGCGTTCTGGAGGACCTGGAGCGTGGGGTCGTCCGAGGGGCCCAGGCGGGGCGCGTCCCCGGGGGTGAGGACGCCCAGGACGCCGGGGACCTCCAGGCAGGGGCCGGTGTCCACGGCCGTGACACGGCCGCGGGGTACGGCGGCGGGCACCGGCCAGGCGTGGACGAGGCCGGGCGGGCGCTGGTCGGTGGCGTAGCGGGCGGCGCCGGTGACCTTCTCGGGGCCCTCGGCGCGGACGGCGGAGGTACCGAGCACGGTGTCGGGGCGTCCGGGGCGGTGGGGGCGGTCGGCGGGCATTGCTGCTCCTACGGGGTGGTGCGGGGCTCTCCGCCCGGAGACCGCTCAGGCCTGCCGGGCGAGCGTGGCGAGCGCGTCGCACGCGAGGTTGCGGGCGAGCGTGATCTTGTACGCGTTGTCGCGCAGGGGTCGGGCCTGGGCCAGTTCCGCCTCGACGGCCTCCCGCACGGCCTCGGCGGTCGGCTCGGCGCCGGTCAGCCGCGCCTCGGCCGCGGTGGCCCGCCAGGGCCGGTGGGCGAGGCCGCCGAAGGCGAGGGCGACGCGCCGTACGCGCCCGCCGTCGGGGCCGAGTTCGAGTACGGCGGCCACCGAGGCCAGGGCGAAGGCGTACGAGGCGCGCTCGCGGGCCTTGCGGTAGAGGGAGACGGCGCCGGGGGCGGCGGCGGGCAGCAGGACCGCGGTGACGATCTCGCCGTGCCGGATGACGGTGTCCTGCTCGGGCTGCTCGCCGGGCAGCCGGTGGAAGGCGGCGGCGGGCACCGTCCGGGTGCCCTGCTCTCCGTGCAGTTCGATGTCGGCGTCGAGGGCGGCGAGGGCGACGGCCAGGTCGGAGGGGTGTGTGGCGATGCAGTGCGCGGAGTGTCCCAGTACGGCGTGGTCGCGGTGGACCGCGTCGCGGGCCGCGCAGCCGGAGCCCGGATCGCGCTTGTTGCAGGCGGTGGAGACGTCCTGGAAGTAGGGGCAGCGGGTGCGCTGGAGCAGGTTGCCGCCGGTGGTGGCCGCGTTGCGCAGCTGCGCCGACGCCCCCGCGAGCAGTGCCTGGCTGAGGGCGGGGTGGCGGGAGCGGACCAGGGGGTGGGCCGCCACGTCGCTGTTGCGGGCCGTGCCGCCGATGCGGAGGGTCCCGTCGGGCAGCTCCTCGATGCCGTTCAGGGGCAGTCGGCCGATGTCGACGAGGGTGGCCGGGCGTTCGACGCCCCGTTTCATGAGGTCCACGAGGTTGGTGCCGCCGGCGAGGTAGCGCGAGCCCGGCAGGCCGGCGTGAGCGGCGGTGGCCTCCTCGAGGGTGGTCGCGCGCACGTAGGCGAAGGGTTTCACGCGATCACGTCCAGCACGGCGTCGACGATGCGGGGGTAGGCGCCGCAGCGGCAGAGGTTGCCGCTGAGCCGTTCCCGGATCTCCTCGACGGTCAGCGGGACGGGCCCGGAGCCGGGGTCGGCGATGGTTTCGGCGGGTGTGGCGTGCGACGGGTGGCCCGCGGCGGCCTCCTCGATCGCCGCGACGGCGGAGCACAGCTGGCCGGGGGTGCAGAACCCGCACTGGAAGGCGTCCCGGTCGATGAAGGCCCGCTGGAGCGGGTGCAGGGCGCCGGAGGGGTCGGCGAGGCCTTCCACGGTGGTGACGTGCGCGCCGTCCTGGGCGACGGCGAGCAGCAGACAGGAGTTCACCCGGCGCCCGTCGAGGAGCACGGTGCAGGCGCCGCACTGGCCGTGGTCGCACCCCTTCTTGGCGCCGGTCAGGGCGAGGTGCTCGCGCAGGGCGTCGAGCAGGGTGACGCGGTGGTCGAGCCGCAGGAGGTGGTCCGTGCCGTTGACGCGGAGCGTGACCGAGGAGGCTGGGGGCTCGGTTCCACTCGCCACCGCCGGCTCCCTTCGACTGGGTGGGACGTCGCTTACACGTCGACTATCCCGCCCCGGGCCTTGTGGCCGCCGTGCCACGCGGAGGGCCGCCGCTCCGGGCCCCGATCTTCCTTCGGTCGGCCCCGTCGGCGGCCGTCGGGCGGCGCATGTCCCCGGACCGCGGCGGGTAGGCGCACCGCACGGGGCGCGATCTGGCCACCAGGCTGCGACGGGGTCGCGTCCCGGCACAGCCCTGGCCCCCGGCCGGCTACCCCTTTGTCGGCTGACCCCTCTGTGCGCTACCCCCCGAGCACGGCCAGGAGTTCTCGTTCGCGGCCGGCGCTGAGGCCGGCGCGGCGGGGACGGTCCAGGCCCTCCGCGCGTTCCCAGTGCAGGGTGTCCGTCAGGAGTTCCCTGCGGGGGCGGTGGCGCAGGCCCGCCGCGCGTGCGGCGGCGCCGCTGCGAGCGCTGAAGCCGGCCCACTCCGGGTCGGCCATCCACATCGCGAGCGACTCGGGGCCCATGAACTCGGCCACGCCCTGTCCGAGCAGCCAGTCGCGGGCGGCCGGCACCACCGGTCCCGTGTGCCCGCCGATCTCCCTCGACAGGCCGAGCCACTCCCCGAAGGGCACCACCGGGCCGACCGCGTCGTAGGTACCGGTCGTCTTCTTCTCCGCGCAGTCGAGCAGCCACGCCGCAAGGTCCCGTACGTCGACCGTCTGCGTCGGAACGTCCGCGGGTTCCGGTACCAGCAGCGGCGCCAGCGGCTCCCGGGCCGCGCGGCCGACCCAGTATCCGGTGCGGCCGCTGCTGTCGCCGGGTCCGCCGATCAGTCCGGCCCGCGCGATGAGGAGCCGGTCGCCCAGCGCGGCCGTCGCGGCCTGCTCGCAGGCCACCTTGGCCTGCCCGTACTCCTCGCGGCCCAGCTCGTCCGCCGTGGCCGCCGGCAGCAGTTCGGCCGTCTCGTCCGCGCCCGGCCGCGCGGGGGAGGCGTACGCGCTGACCGAGGACACGTACGTCCAGTGGGCCGCCCGGGGGCCGAGTGCCTCCAGTGCGCCGCGTACGAAGCCGGGCTGCCAGGACACCTCCAGCACGGCGTCCCAGTCCCGTCCCGTCAGGCTGTCGTACGCCGACTCCGCGCGCCGGTCGGCGGCCACCAGCCCGGCGCCCTCGGCGACTTCGCCGCTCCTGCCGCGGGCCAGGCACGTCACCCGGTGCCCGCGTTCCACCGCCTGCCGCGAGATCTCGCGTCCCACCCATGCCGTTCCACCCAGTACCAGGATCTCCATGCGCCCACCCCAGCACGGGCGGCGGCCCGTGCCCAGGGGCTTCGCCGAGAGCGGACCGGCGGCTGCCGGAATCCGGTCAGGCCGCCAGCGCCGTGGTGACGACCAGCGGTGGCCTGGTGCGCTCCGCCGACCAGGTGTGGCCGCGGACGAGCTCGGGGTCCGCGAGGGGGAGCGCCTCCTCCACGGTGGGCCGGTGCTGGACGACGTCCCGGAACCCGGTGCGTTCCAGCAGCGCCGGGAGGAGGGCGACGGGCCACGCGTGGTTGCGCACCTCCTGCCAGGAACCGTCGGTGCGCCGGAGCCGTACGGTCAGCTGCTCGCCCGGCCCGTAGGTCTCGCCGGGGCGGCCGATGCGCAGCGAGGCGTAGTCCAGGCCCGTGCAGTCCGGGTCGGTGACCAGCAGTACGAACGGGGATCCCGGCCGCAGCAGCCGGCGGATCTCCGTGAACACCGCGAGGACCGCCTCCTCCGTGGGCAGGGAGGCGAGCACGTGGTTGCACATCACGGCATCCGCGCAGCCGTCCGCCAGGCCGGCCGTGCGTCCGTTCCGTACGAGGTGGTACTCCGCCACGGCCGTGCCCGAGCCGCGCGCCAGCGCCAGCATCTCGGGCGAGGTGTCCACGCCCAGTACCCGCGCTCCCAGCCGCCGGGCCGCCTGATCGGCCACGGTGCCCGGCCCGCACCCGTAGTCCACCAGGACCTCGCCGCCGGCGAGCCGGCGGGAGAGCTCCCGGAAGACGAACGGGTACCCGAGGAGCCAGTCCGTGGCCGCGTCCACCGCCGCGAAGGCCTGCGCACCCTCGCGGCCGGACCATGCGGCGCTCTCTTCGACACCGGGTTCCCCGGATCCCTGCGACCAGTCGCTCACAGCCCCACTATCCGCCCACGACGGCCGTCCGGGGCCGGTACGACACGGGCCAGGCGGCCGCCGGGCGGGGCCTGCCTATGTGTGCTGGCGTTCGCGTTCGGCCTCGGAGACGAAGGGCTGGAGGAAGGCCCCGATGAGCTGTTCGATCTCCGTGATGCGCTGCTCGTGGGTGTAGAGCTGGTCCCGCAGGACCGCCTTGCCCTGCTCGTCGTGCCGGGACTCGTCGATGTTGCGCTGGACGATGCCGATGAGGTCCTGGAGCTGGGTGTGGAGGGTTTCGCTGATCCCGCCCCATACGGCGCGCAGATCGGCGGCGCGGCTGTCGGCGTACTGGCGCGCTGCGAGCGTCGCCGACTCCTTCACGTGGTCGGAGAACTCCTGCGCCGCCCTGGCCTGCAGTTTGCCGTCGGCGAACAGGACGGCCCCGGAGGCCATGAGCGGTCCGACGGCGGCGCCGATGGCGATCGCGATGCCGACCGGGGGCATGGTCAGCCCCAGGGTGATCAGACCGGCCGTGGCGGCCGCGGCCGTACCGCCCGCGACGGCCGCGCCGGTGCCGGCACCGATCGCCATGAGCGAGCTGGGCCGGAACATCAGGGGCACGTCGTCGCGGTGCCGCCGTCCGCTGCGGCCGTTGCCCTTGCCCGCCGCGATGGCGAGGGTGTAGAGGAGGTGGTTCTGGTCCCGGACGGACTGGGCTCCGGTGAGCTCCGCGCGGAGCTTGTCGAGGAGGTCCGCGTGCGCCCGGATCAGCGGTTCGAGCTGGCGCAGCAGATCCGTCTGCCGCTGCTCGATGAGCCGGTCGAGGGTCTTGGTGCAGAAGACCTGCATCCGCTCCTGGAGTTGGGCGGTGTACGCGTCCATGAGCGCGTGCTGGGCCGCGACGCGCCCGCCCTTGGTGAAGGAGCGGACGGCGCGGGTGAAGCGTCCGGGGCCGCTCGTGACGTGCCAGTCGGCGATCCCGCCACTGGTGTCGGTCAGGAACCTGGCGAACCTCAGCTGCAGTTCGTTCTCGATGTCGAGGATCCTGCCGCCCACGATGTCGCGGATGGCGTCGGCACTGGCCCGCAGCTGGTCCTGGGTGGCCTGGCTGCGGTCGAGCAACTCGCGCAGTTCCGCGGTGGACTTCATCAGGATCGCGCCCTCGTCGTGCAGCCGCAGGCGCAGGTTGACGGCGTTGTTCCGGAGGAACTCGGCGAGCCGGACGAACTTCACCCGGGCGGCGTCCCGCATGCAGAACACCTCCAGGGCCGACTCCAGTTGACCGATTCCGGAGGCCCGCAGCCCTTCCTCGTCCCCGTTGAGCCGCGCCTTCAGCGCCGAGAGCGCGCTGACGAAGTAGACGTTAGGGGCAGCGGGCGAGCCGGTGTCCCCGCTGAGCTCGGCCACCGCGTTGCGGCAGCGGCTCATGACCTCCGCCCGTTCCTCCGGCTCGATCCGGTCGAACTGGTTCACGACGAAGAAGATGTCGCGGTGTCCGAGCCTCTTGACGCGTTCGAGGTAGTTCTCGGTCTCGTGCAGGGTGAACGGCCGTCCGGCGTCGGTGACGAACACGACGGCGTCCACCTCCTCCAGATACCTCAAGGTGACCAGTTCGCGGTCCGGGCTCTCGTTGATCCCCGCCGAGTCGACGATCTCCACGGATCTGCGCAGCAGCTCCAGCGGCTGCTCGACGACGGCCAGTGCGAACGAGGGGGCCCGGGGCGCGCCGTGGGCGTCGATCTGGAGGGAGACCTCGCGGGCGAACTCCTCGGTGGTGACGGCCGTCTCGCCGCCCTGCCGGTCCGCGTCCCGGTAGAGCCAGGCCCGCTCGGTCTCGCCCCAGCGCAGGACCGTGGTGAACGCGGTCGCCGGATTGGCCTTGGTGGGCAGCAGCCGCTTCCCCAGCAGGGCGTTGATCAGGGTGCTCTTGCCGCTGCTGAACTCGCCGAGCACCATGATCCGGAAGGTCTCTCGCTCGAAGACCGCTCCGTTGATGCCCAGCTCCAGCACCCCGGCCGGGCCGCCGGGCGGGGCGACGGCCTCCGCCGCCTCGCCGGCCACCTGCTGCAGCCGCTGGTAGTAGGAGCGCAGCGTTCCGATGTTGTCGCTCCAGCCGCGAAAGTGCGTGGCCGGGGACTCCTGGCCGGACGACGGCCGGGTCTCGTGGTCCATCAGGCCCCTTCCAGGGGGGAGAGGTGGGCGTGTACGGAGCGGCCGAGCGAGCGCGCGGTGCTCCGCAGCGAGCTCCAGTGCCCGAGCGAGTCCGGGCGGGCGGCGACCGCCGTCGTGTGCAGCCGCCACCACTGCTCGTCGCGGTCCCGGGCCTCGCTCAGCAGGCGGTCGTACACCTGGCCGATCCGCGCTTCCGTGCGGGCCACTTGTTCGGTGAAGGCGGCCTCGACGATCCGCTCCAGGTCGTCGATGGTGCGCTCGCGGCGTTCCGCCTGGCCGTGTTCGAGCGCCTCGGTCACCAGGGCCGTGCCGGCCGCTCCGGCGATCTGTGCGACGACCTCGGTGGAGACGGGGGTCAGCACGCTCTCGATGGCGGTGCCGACGAACTCGGGCAGCCAGGAGGCGTCCCAGCCGGTCGCGTTCTGTGATTCGGCGGCCGCCGCCGTGCCGGCGACCCCGGGCAGCGCCGCCGTCGGCACGATCCGTCCGGCGCGCGGGGCGGCCAGTCCCTGGAACAGTTCCTCGCCGGGCCTGTTGCGCAGCAGGACGTCCCTCAGCCGGCGGGTGTCCTCTTCGAGCACCCGGTCGACGGTGGCGGTGATCCAGGATTCGAAGCCCTGGAGCGCTTCCGCGGTGTAGGGGATGGTGTGCAGCCGGATGAAGTGCTGTTCCTCCGGGGTTTCCAGCATCCCGGAGAAGCGGGCGGCGAGTTCGCGGGCCGCGGCGGCCCGGCGCCTGCGCGCCTCGGCGGCGATCGCGGAGACGAGCGCCGCGCGCCACTCCCCCACGTCGGCGCTGAGCACGATCCAGTGGAAGCGGGCGCTCTCGTGCGCCGTGTGCCAGATCTCTGCGGCGCGGGCCCGTACCGGGTCGGAGCGGTCCGCGTCCGCCAGCGCCCGGGCGGCGGCCTCCTCGACGAGGTCGCAGGTGGCCGCGAGCAGGTACAGGCGGCGGATCGTGCGTAACGCGCGGCGCAGGCGGACGCCGGCGAGCTGCGCGAGGACTGCGCGCAGCCGGTCGATCCCGTCCGGCTCCCGGGTCGCCTCCCCGTCCCCCGCTGCGTCCGCGGCCCCGTTCGCGGAGGTGGTGCCGGGCGTGCGCACCGGTCCGGGGACGACCAGCGCCTCGGGGGCCAGCATCCCGACGAGGTGGTGGACGCGCCGCAGGATGTCGGCCGCCTCCTCCCCGACCTCGCCGAGTTTGGTGACGACGACCGCGAGCGGCGGCGTGTGCGGGGCGGCGGCCAGTGCCTTGATCCTGGCCTGTTCGGTGGCGAGCAGCGCCCGGCGGGCCTCGGTGACCACGACCACCACGTCACCGTCGGCCACGATCCGGGCGAGGGCGGCGGTGTCGGGCTGCCGTACGCCGGACCAGCCCTCCCAGCCGGGCGTGTCCACGAGTTCGATACCGGCCCGGGCCAGCCAGGAATCGGCCGGCACGCGGACCCGTACGGTGCGCGGCTGCGCCGGTCCGGCGTCCCCGGGACCGGCAGCCTTGGAATCCGCGTCCTCGGCCTCTGCCTCGGGGGCGGGGCGGACGACGACGGGCGGTCCGGTCGTCGGGTGGACGGACACCGGCAGGCAGTCGGTGCCGATCAGTTCGTTGACGAGCCGGGACTTGCCGACGTTGCTGCCGCCGATGACGCAGATCCGGGCCAGCGGCGATTCGGCCCTGCGGGCGGCCCGGCGGATCAGCGAGGCCGCCGAGTCCGCCCCGGCCTGGTCCGCGAGCAGGGCCACCCGCTCCGCCAGTTCACGCAGGGGCTCACCCGGCGGCCCGTCCGGGGGCCCGCCCTGGGGCAGGTCCCGCCCGTGCATCCCCGTATCGCCCACGGCCCCGCCACCCCACCCCGTCCCGACCGACCCGCCGCGACCATGATGCCAACGGACGCCCCCCGGCGCCGCCGTTTCGGATCAGGTGATCGGATGCAGGCGGGACGGCGCGGGCGGCGCACCCTCCCGGCGCGCGTCGGCGGCGGCGAGGGCGCTGCCGGCCAGCCAGCTCTCCCAGTCCAAGTTCCAGTCTCCGAAGCCGTTGTCGAAGGGGGCCATCTTCTCGCCTCCGCTGTTGACCACCTCGACGATGTCCCCTTCGCGCACCGTCTCGAAGAACCAGCGGGCGTCCTCGGTGCTCATGCCCGTGCAGCCGTGGCTCACGTTCTCCTCGCCCTGCGCCTCGACCGACCAGGGAGCGGCGTGGATGTACTCGCCGCTCCACGTCACGCGGGTCGCGTAGCGGACGGGCAGGTCGTAGAACTCCTTGGTGCCGCGCTTGATCCCGACCGTGTCGCCCCGCATCCGGACCTTGGGCTCCTTGCGCAGGACGACCTTGATGCCGCTGCGCGTCCGGAACCCGGCCTTGCCGGTGGTGACCGGGATCGTCCTGATGATCCGTCCGTTGCGGCGTACGGTCATCTCGTGGGCGGCGGAGTCGGTGACGGCCTCGATCCGGTCCCCGATGGTGAACTCCAGCGGCTCCGAGGGGCCCCCGTAGCCGAGGTCCCCGACCTCGACCCCGTCGAGCCCGCTGCGCACGCGGACCACGGTGTGGGCGGGCCAGTAGGTGCGCGGGCGGTAGTGCAGGGTGGACGCGTCCACCCAGTGCCAGGCGCCTTCGACCCGGGGCTGCGAGGTCACCTGGAGGGCCTGCTCCACCCGTTCGCGGGCCAGCGGGTCGCCGGCCGGCACCGGGCGGCTGAGCTCGGCGGTGACGATCTCCCCCGCGCCGTACGTCCCCGGGCGGGGCCCGAAGTCGGCCGTCAGGCGGCCCCCGGAGGCGGAGTCGGCGGACGCGGCGGAGTCGGCGGGCGGGGCTGAGTCGGTGGGCGGGGCGGTCCTGAACGCCATGGTCACGCCGACCGGGGTGCCGGCCGCGTCCTGCGCCCCGACCTGCACGGTGTACGTCTCGCCCGCCCGGAGCGGCTCGGTGTTGAGCCAGCGTCCGCTGTCGGGGGCGAGCTCCCCGGCCAGGTGGCGGCCGTGGCCGTCGGTCACGGTGACGTCGGTGAGGCGGCCCCGTTCCGCGAGGGCGATCTCCAGCGGCGCACCGGCGTCCGTGGGCAGCTCGTCCCTGCGGGCGGCGCCCGACGCGTCGCCGAGGGCGGGCGTCCGCAGGAGGGTTCCGCTGCCGCGGGCGGTGGCCCGGACCCGCTGTTCCCGCCAGCCGCCGCACAGTCCCGGCCGGGAGGTGTGGACGGAGCAGCGGCCGGCGCCGGTCCGGCCGCCCTCGTCCACCGCCCGGCCGACCAGCAGGGTGACCGCCGCCTCCTTCGGCCCGCTCCCGGCCGCGTGCTCGGCGGCGTCCGTGTCGGACGCCCGGCCCGGCGCAGCCGCTGCCACCAGCATGGCTCCCGTCACGGCGGCCACCACGCCCCACGCCTTGGTCAGTTGCATTCGTTGCCCTCCCGCATTTCACACCGTCAGATCCGACACGGCCGGTGGCAGCATCCAAACGATCGGGAGCCAAAATGATGATCATGAACTCGGCTCTTCGGCCGAACGGGCACCCCAAGTGAACCCGTACGGAGCACAGTCCGGGCCGGCGGCAGCGCCGATCGGGGCGGTGCGTAGCATCCGGGCATGCCCGATTCCCTGCGCGACTCCCTGCCAGACACCCCGCACGGCTCGAGGCCGAGTTCCCGCCCGCGGCTCCAGCGCCTGCGCGACGACCACGCCCCGGCCCTGCTCGCGTTCGAGCGCGAGAACCGGGCCTACTTCGCCGCGTCGGTTCCCGATCGCGGCGACCTGTACTTCGCGCGCTTCGCCGAACGGCACGCCGAGCTGCTGGCCGAGCAGGCCGCCGGGCTGCACCACTTCCACGTGCTGGTCGGTGGGGGCGGCGAGGTGCTCGGGCGGGTCAACCTGGTCGGCGTGGCGGACGGTTCGGCCGAGCTGGGGTACCGGATGGCCGAGCGGGCCGCCGGCCGGGGGCTGGCCACGGCCGCCGTCGGCGAGGTCTGCGCGCTGGCCGCCGCGCAGTACGGGCTGGCCTCCCTGCGGGCCGTCACCACGCTCGACAACGCCGGCTCGCGCGCCGTGCTGGCCCGTACGGGATTCACCCCCGCCGGAGAGATCGAGCTGGACGGCCGCCCGGGACTGCGCTTCGTCCGGGCCCTGTAGGGAGCGCGGCCGGGGCTGGACGGCCCGTCACGGCAGCCCGTCACGACAGCCCGTACCGCCGGGCGGACTCCTCCTCCTGGGCCAGCCCGTGCAGGGCCTTGAGCACGGGCTGGAAGAGGATCGCCGCCGCGACGGCGGTCTCGATCTTCTCCGCCTCGGAGGGGTGGGTCTCCACGAAGTCCAGGTCCCGCACGGCCGCTTGGTGCATCAGCTCGGCGTACGGGGCCATCAGCTCGGCGTCCCAGGGATAGCCGAGCCGGATGAGGGTGGCCACCGCCACGACCAGGGAGCGGTGGACGGGTGAGAGCCCGCCCAGTTCCCGCGCCGTCGACCAGCCGAGCATCGCGAGCAGCCGGTCCACCTCACCGCGCGCGGCGGCCGTGGCCTCGTCCTCGTCCTCGTCCGCTTCCGCGCCCGCGTCCGGCCTCGCGCCCGTGCCGGCGGCCCCGGTCTCCTGCGGCAGCGCCCAGAGGGCCGCGCCGAGGCGGATCGTGCGGCCCAGGGAGTCGTCGTCGACGTGCCGGAGCACTTCCCGGACGGTGGCCACCGGGACCCGGCCGACCTGGATCATCGCGCGGACCAGGCGCAGCCGGCGCAGGTGGCCGTCGTCGTAGTCGGCCGTGGTCGCGCTGACCCGGCGGCCGGGCGCCAACAGCCCTTCGCGGAGGTAGTACTTGATCGTCGCGAGGGAGACACCGCTCCGTTCGCTCAACTCCGCCAGCCGCATCCCTTGAACCTTCCTTTGGGGAGTGCCACTATCCCACCACAGAACCTTGGGCAGCAGTGCTATCCAACAGGGGGCCATCGTGTTCGCGAAGCCGTTACCGGGCCGCATGACCGCGGCAGCCGAGGGGGACGTCGTGGTCCTGCTCATCGGCATGCGCATCAACCACTTCTGGGCCGTGCACCATTGGGTTCCGGTGCTGCTGGCCATGCCGCGCATGCTCCGCGAACTGGCCCGGGACCCGGGCAGGGGCCTGCTCGGGCACGTCCTGCTCTCCGGCTCACCGCGCACGTACTACGTGGTCCAGTACTGGGAGTCCAAGGAGAAGCTCTACGCGTACGCGGCGGCCCCGGACATGTTCCACCACAAGGTGTGGGGGATCATCAACCGCAAGGAGCGGGCGGGGGCGGTGCGCCGGCACGTGGGGCTGTGGCACGAGTCGTACGTCGTGCCCGAGGGGTCGTACGAGTCCATCTACTTCGACATGCCGCGCTCCGGGCTGGCGGCGGCCACCGGAGTCCTTCCGGTCGAGGCCCGCGGCCGACGCGCCGCGGACCGGTTCGCACACCGCCGCCCCGCGCCCTGAGCCCCCGTCACAGGGCCCGGCGCATGCAGACGCGCGGCCACCGGTCCAGACCGCGCCTCGCTTCCTGTGCGCGGATCTTCCGCAGGCCCGGCGTGAGCGCGGCTTCGTCCA
Source organism: Streptomyces sp. NPDC046303 (assembly GCF_055588085.1). Taxonomy (NCBI): domain Bacteria; kingdom Bacillati; phylum Actinomycetota; class Actinomycetes; order Kitasatosporales; family Streptomycetaceae; genus Streptomyces; species Streptomyces sp. NPDC046303. The sequence continues at coordinate 229,726 of NZ_JBVJFA010000001.1, read as the reverse complement.
GGAGCCGGAATCCGCAGCGCTCGCAGAAGGGGCGTTCCACGGTTCATCGAGCGGGAGCGGCTCGTCGTCGGCGATCTCCGGCATGCCGATGTCCCGGAAGCACCGCCCGGCCGCCCGCTCGATGTCCTGGAGGAGGGGCAGTTCGTCCGGGCGTGCCGCTCGTATGCGCAGGGACGCATTGTGGGGGCCGGAGGGCGCTGTCCCACCTGGTTCATCCGGCGGTCAGAGCCGCTCCAGCACGGCGCCGAGGGCGTCCATGACGTGGCTGCGCCAGCCGCCGCCCATGAGGGTGCGGGCCCTCATCTGGCCCGGGTCGTCCGGGTCGAACCCCTCGTGGACGAGGAAGAGCCTGGTGCCGCGGCCTTCCGGTGCGAGCGTCCACGTGATGGTCCAGTCGGCCCGGCCGGCGGCGGGGGCGTCGGAGGCGTCCGTCCAGCGGACCGAGAGCATCCGCCCGGTCTCGTAGGCGAGCACCTCGGCCGCGGTCGTACCGGAGTAGCCCGTGTTGGGGCGGGGCAGCGAGGTCATCGTGTAGCGGTGGCCGACTTCGAGGCGGAAGTCGGAGGGCATGAGCCACTGGGCGATCAGGTCGGGCTCGGTGAGGGCGCGCCAGACCTTGGCGGGCGGATGCGGCAGGAACTGGTCGACGCGGACCGTCGTGAGGTCCTCGTCGGAGCCCTGGCCGGAGGCGTCGGGGGCTTCGGAGGCGGAGGTCATGTCTCATCGTCGGGCATGCGGTCCAGCAGATCGCCCAGACCCTTGAACCGGTCGCGCCAGAACCGCTCGTACGGATGGAGCCAGTCCTGCACGTCGGCCAGGGGCGCGGCCTCGAGGCGGTAGATGCGCTGCCGGCCGGCGCGCTCCTCCGAGACGAGCCCGGCCTCCCGCAGCACCTTCAGGTGTTCCGAGAGGCTGGGGCGCCGCATGTCGAAGTGGTCGGCGAGGGACTGGACGGGCTGCGGGCCGCGCTCGCGCAGCAGCCGCAGGACTTCGCGGCGGGTGCCGTTGGCGAGAGCGGCGAACACGCGGTCCTCGGCGACACCCGTCGTGGTCATGGCGCTAGAAGCCTTCCTTCTCCGTGAGCAGCATCAGGGCGTTGCCGTCGAGATCGCGGAAGCCGGCCATCCGCCCCCAGGGGGCCTCGTCCGGACCGTTCACCTCGACACCGGCTGCCTCGAGCCGCGCGCAGTCGGCGTCGACATCGGCCGTGACCAACATGATCCCCCGGGCGGAGCCGGGCGTGAAATCGCCCATCCCGGGGCCGGAGAGGGTGAAGACGGTCTGCGCGCCCGCGGGGGCCACCTGGAGCCAGCGCATGGGGCCCACCCGGCGGTCCGCGCGGACCTCGAAGCCGAGTACGCCGGTGTAGAAGGCGAGGGCCCGGTCCTGGTCGGCGACGGGGAGGGTGACGAAGGAAGCGTGCGTGATGGTCATGCGCCCCACGATAGGTAGGGATTTTCCTACATGTCAAACGTAGGAGATTTCCTACGCATGGCCGGCAGGTGGGCCGCCGTTATGATCACCGGCGGCAGGGCCGTAGCGCAGAGGTCGTCGCACCTGGCCTGCACAGCCGGAGGACGTCGGTTCGAATCCGACCGGCCCTGCCGCCCTCCGCCGCCTCGAAGGGTGATGACTCATGAGCAGAACACCGCTGGTGGGCGGGCTCCCCGTAGAGGAGGTCGCCCTCTGGCACCGGGTGCGGCGCCACGCCGTGCCGCGCTGGATGATCGAGGGCGCGACCGAGGCCCGGCTGGCCGGGGACTGGCGCGCGGCCTGCGCGGTCGCGGCCGTGGACGTCGCCCTGGACCCGGCGAAGACCGGGACGGGAAGCGGGGCGGGGAGCGCAGGGCGGATCGGTTCCTGGCTCCGGGCCCGGTACGGTGCCGCCGTACGGGACGCGGTCGAGGCCGACCTCGCGAACCTGGCGCCCGACCTGGTGCGCTGGCACCTGCCCCGGGCTCTCGCGGCCGGCACGATGCCGGCGGGGGGCCGGATCGTCCTCCTCGCCCGCTACGGCGGACGCGGGCGCGAATCCCGGGCCGACGCGGAGGCCTCGTACCTGGCCGTCCGCACCCCCGGATGGGACGCTCCGCAGCGGCTGGCGCTGGACCTCGTGGCAGCCGGCGACCCCGACGTGAAGCGGCACTACCTCGTGGAGGACTGGACCGCGGCCCGCCACTTCTGGGACGCCCGGCACGCCCCGGAGCTCCGCGCCTGGTGCGGGGGCGGCGCGGGGCGGCTCCCCTTCTTCCGCGCGGACGGCACACCGCTCGAACCGCAGGAGCTGCCCGACACCGACCCCGGGTCCACCGATCCGGCGGCGCGGGAGGAGTGGATCGCCGTCCTCCAGGCCCGTGGGGACATCGCGGGCGCCTTCGCCGCCGCGGGGATCCACATCGACCTGGCCACCTTCGCGCGCCCCTCCGGCTGGGGCCCGCAGGAGCCGGAAGCCGTCATCACGAGGCTTCCGCTGGACCTGTCCCGCATCGTCCGGGAAGTACGGCGCCTGGCCGCGGCGGGGGACGCCGCCCGGTTCCGGATACCGGGCGCGTACCGCGGCGACGTGCTGCTCGAACCGGCCGGCCCGGGCGCGCCCGCCGCCCTGCGCGCCCACGTCGGCGCTCCGTACTCGAACTCCGCGGTGCCCACGGTCCCGGGCACGGTGTGGCGGCGCCAGCCCGACCTCCAGCTGGTCCGCACCGGGCGCCTCGCGCCGGAGGAGCTCCATCCGCTGGTGGCGGCCGCCCTGTTCCCGGCATCGGGCCCCGCCTACGGGCCGCCCGGCCCGACCGCCGTCCTGGAACCGGTACGGGTCCGGTGCGGGGGCGAGTGGCACCTGGTCGGCTTCCGCGACGGGGAGCTGCGCGTACCGCACAGCGCGGCGGAACAGCAGCGCGAGCGGGCCCTGCTGGCCTTCGGCGGCGATGTCGCCGGCTGCTTCGCCGTACAGCGCGCGTGGGCCTCGGGGCGGGGGCGGCTGCCGCGCGCCCTGCGCACGCTCCGGCGGGAGGTCTTCGACCGCGCGCGGCACGGCGACCGCCCGGGGATCGCCGCCCTGCTGGCCGCCGGTCTGGACCCCGAGGTGCGGGACAACGAGACCGGCCGCTCCCTTCGGGAGGAGCTGGACCGTCTCGGCCCCGAGGCGGGCTGAGGCCGCCGGGAGGAGGATGGAAGGGGGCGGTCCGGCCACGGGAGTGATCATGTTCCAGGAAACCAAGGCGTTCAGCGGGTTCTCCGTGGACGACATCGGGAAGGCCAAGGAGTTCTACGGCGGCACGCTCGGCCTGCAGGTCTCGGAGGAGAACGGCATGCTCTTCCTGCGGCTCGGGGGCGGCGGCACCGTGCTGGTGTACCCCAAGGACAACCACCGTCCGGCGGAGTACACGGTCCTGAACTTCCCGGTGGACGACATCGACAAGACCGTCGACGCCCTCACGGCCCTCGGGGTGGCCTTCGAGCGGTACCCGGGCTTCGACCACGACGCCAAGGGCATCGTCAGGGAGCAGGGTGAGGGCATGCCCTCGATCGCCTGGTTCAAGGACCCGGCCGGCAACGTGCTGTCCGTACTCACCGAATCGGCCTGACCCCGCCCGCCACCGAACGCCGAACGCCGAACGCCGAACGCCGAGCGGTTCGGCGAACCGGCCCGGCTGCCTGTGACGGCACTCACACGATGTCCGGCCGCTGCGTGTCGACCGGATGCGGTGCGGGGGGCGTATGCCCGGTGAGAGGGTCACATGGATTCGGGAGCGATTTTTGACCGTCGAGGAGTTCGAACAGTTCTACGCGCAGGCGGCGGGACGGCTGACAGGCCAGTTGTACGTCATGCTCGGCGATCACCATGAGGCGCAGGACGTGGTGCAGGAGGCCTTCGTCAGGGGCTGGAGCAGACGAAGCCGGCTGGACCGGGACGGCCGGCCCGAGGCGTGGATCCGCACCGTCGCGTGGCGGCTCGCGGTGAGCCGGTGGCGCGTGCGCCGCCGCAGCGCCGATGCCTGGCAGCGCACCGCCCCCGCGGGCCATGTGGAGGGTCCGGGGCCGGAGGCGGTCGCCCTCGTCCAGGCGCTGGCGCACCTGCCCCTCCAGCAGCGCCGGACGATGGCGCTGTACTACGTGTGCGATCTGACGGTCGAGCAAATCGCCGCCGAGACCTCCCTGTCCGCTAGCACGGTCAAGACCCACCTGTCCCGGGGCCGGGCCACCCTCTCCCGCCACCTGCAGGACCCCCGCATTGAGGAGGCGCCCGATGCATGACTCCCAGGATCCGCTGCGGTCCCTGTTCCGGGAGGCGGCCTCCGCCGGGCAGTCCGGGGCCGGACTCCCGCCGGTCTCCGTCATCGCCCGGCGCGGGCAGCGGGCCCGGCGGCGCAGGACGGTCTCCCTGGCGGCCGCCTGCGTCCTGCTCCTCGGCGGGACCGGCGCCGCCCTGGCCACACTGCTGCCGCAGGACTCGGGCCCCACCCTCCCGGCGACCACTCCGACTCCCGCTCCCACTCCCACTCCCACTCCTGCGCCGCCGTCCCCCGTCCCCACCTCGGCGGGCGCGTCGACCTCGCCCCCCGCGCCGCCGGCCACGACCGCGGACCCGGACGGATCCGCGCCCGCCACCACGAGCCCGCCCCCATAGCCCTTCCCAGTAGCCCGCCCCGCTAGCCCTTCCCCCGCACCGCGGACACCGGCCCGGAACCACGGCCGGCGCTTCCGCACGCCTTCAGCCGAGCAGGAGATCCGCCCATGTCCGTTTCCGCCCCGCCCCGGCCCGCCGAGGCCCCCCGCGGGTACGCCGCCCGCCGCCAAGTGTTCGCCTGGCGCCCGGTGTTCGCCTGGCGCCCCGGCCGTGCGGACCGGGAGGTGCTGTGGCTCTACCTGCTGACCCGCGTCGGCCTGTGGAGCACGGCGGGAGCCGTCCGCTGGCTGTTCCCCTCCGACGGCCAGGCCCGCGAGCCCGCCGCGTTCCTGTCCCCGTGGCAGCAGTGGGACTGGTGGCACTACCTGCACATCGCCAGGGACGGCTACTTCCCCGGCGGGGCCGGTCCCTGGACGGCCGGCTGGGACAACCGGGAGGCGTTCCTCCCCGGCTTCCCCCTCGCCCTGCGCGCCGTGCACGCGGTGGTCCCGCACTGGGCCGCGGCCGGAGCCCTGATCTCCTTCGTCGCGGGCGGCATCGCCGTCCTGGCCCTGGCCCGCCTCGCCCGCCGCCGGCTGCCCGCCCCGGACGCAGGGCGGCGTACCGTGCTGTTCTTCCTGTTCTCGCCGTGCGCGGTGTTCCTCGCCGCCGGATACACCGAGGCGCTGTTCCTGGCCCTGGCGCTGCCCGCCTGGCTGGCCGCCCAGCGCCGGAACTGGCCGGCGGCCGCGGTCCTGTCCTGCCTCGCCTGCGCGGTACGCGTCACCGGGCTGTTCCTCGTGGCCGCGCTCGTCCTGCACTTCGTGCTGACCGTCCGGGGCCGCCGGGACTGGCGCGCGGCCCCCTGGCTGTGCCTCCCGGCCCTCTCCCCCGTGCTGTACAGCTGGTACCTGGAGGCGCGCACCGGCGACTGGATGGCCTGGAAGCACGCCCAGGAACGCGGCTGGTACCGAGACTTCCACGCGCCGTGGGACGCCTGGTCCCACACCTGGGACGCCGCCTTCCACCACCTCCACCCCACCGGGTACGCCCTGATGTGGCAGGCCGAACTGCTGGCCGTGCCGGCCGGGGTGGCCCTCGTGATCCTGCTCGTACGGGCCCGCAGCTGGCCCGAGGCCCTCTACATCGGCCTCACCCTGTGGGCCCTGGGCACCTCGTACTGGTACACCTCGGTTCCCCGTTCGACGCTGCTGTGGTGGCCGCTCTGGATCGGGCTGGCCTCGTGGAGCCTGCGCCGCCCCCAGGTGCTGACGGGGTACGTGTGCGTCGTGGCCCCGCTGGGCACCACGGTCGCCGTCACCTTCCTGACGGGGCGGTGGGCGGGCTGAAGGAGCAGAACGGGCACGGCATAGGGTCCTGTCCGTGGACAGACACATAGCTTTCGAGCGGCTGCACAACTTCCGTGACCTGGGCGGCCATCCGACCGCGGACGGCCGGACGGTGCGCTGGGGCCGGCTGTTCCGGTCGGACTCCCTGGGCAAGCTGCGGGGCCGGGACTGGGAGCGCTTCCTGGAGCTCGGCGTCGAGGCGGTCATCGATCTGCGGTACTCGTGGGAGATCGACGCGAAGGGGCGGGTGCCCGAGCATCCGTCATTCGCCTACCACCACCTCAGCATCGAGCACCGCCCCTACGACCAGGCGGCCCTCGGCCCGGACGTCGAGACCGGCCCCTACCTCGCCGAGCGGTACGTGGAAGTCGCCCACGACGGCGTCGGCGAACTGCGCCGGGCCCTGGAGGTGATCGCCGGCCAGGAAGGTCCGGTGGCCTTCCACTGCGCGTCCGGCAAGGACCGCACCGGGCTGCTGGCGGCGCTGGTCCTGACCCTGCTGGGGGTTTCCGAGGAGGTCGTCGTCGAGGACTTCGCCCTCACCGGGCTCGCGACGGGCCGGCTGCTCGCGGACTGGCGGGCGGAACACCCCGGCCAGGAGCCCGCCTGGCCGGGGTTCGGGCAGGCGCCCCCCGAGGTGATGCGCCTGTTCCTCGCCGCCCTGACCCGCGAGCACGGATCCGTACGGGCCTACGCGGCAGACCTGCTGGGCGCGGACGACACCCTCGTCGCCGCCCTGCGCGAGAACCTGCTCGAACCCGGTGAACCCTTCCGGACCCCCTAGACGCGGTTTCCGCCGAAGGGGCCGCCGAACGGGCCCGCGAAGCCCCAGTACGTGACCAGCACCTCGCGGTAGCCCGGGTCGCCGAGGTGGTGCTCCCGGTGGAACTCCGGGGCGGCCTTGATCTGTTCCTTGGTCCCGTCCACGTACACGGTCCGGCTGTCCGGGTCGACGCGGGTCACCGCGCCCGCCGGAACGAGCACCTCCTTGCCGAAGATCCACAGGCCGGTGTCGACCACCAGATAGGCGTCGCCGGCCTCGTCGTTGTGCTGGTCGACCTTTCCGATGCGGCCGTCCGTCGCCTCGACCGTGTAGCCCGTCAGATCGGTACCGGCCAGGTGGCCCGAGGTCGAACGGAAAGTCCACACATGCTCCGTCACGCGAAACAGCTCCTCCGGTGGGGCGGACGGCGGGGCCTTCCCGCCACACCCGTTCGACTGCCCGGTGGGCGAAGCCGTAACCTCCCCCGTCGGCGTCGCGGACGGCGCATACTCGGACCATGGCTGACACCACCACAGTCGAGGTCGACACCGACGTCCACGACCGCCTCGCCGCGCTGGCCGCGGCCCGTGGACTGAGCCTGCGGGCCTACCTGGCCGAACTCGCCGCCGCCCAGGAGAACGAGGCCGCCCTCGACCGCGCCGCCCGCGCCTTCGAGGGGGCGGTGGCGCGGCCCGGCTTCCGCGAGGGCTTCGCCCGGGACTTCGCGGCCTGAGCGCCTGAGCGCCGTCCAGCCCGCGCGAAGCCGGGCCGCAGCGTCGTCGGCCGTGCGTGCAGCTCGTGTTCCGGCAGCGGACCCGGGCCGCACGAGGCCGTGCCGATGCCGTGGTGTGCGGTTCGGCCGGAGTCCGGTTCGGGTGCGAGGCGGCCGGTGCCGGCCGTTCTCCTCCGGGGTGTCGTGGCCGGGGCGGTGGCCGGGTCACGCGGAACGCAGCAGTTCCTCCGGGCCGACGCCGTGGGCGAAGGGCCGGCCCTGTGCGTAGCGTTCCACCTCGTCGATCGCCCAGTGCGCCATACGGGTCAGCTCGTTGCCGAGGGAGCCCGCGATGTGCGGGGTGAGGAGCACGTTGGGAAGGGTGTAGAGGGGCGATTGCGCGGGGGGCTCTTCGGGGTCGGTGACGTCGATGACGGCGTGGATGCGGCCGGTCCGCAGTTCGGTGACGAGGGCGTCGGTGTCGACGAGGGAGCCGCGGGCGGTGTTGACGAGGGTGGCGCCGTCGGCGAGCCGGCCCAGGAGGGCGGCGTCGAACATGTGGCGCGTTTCGGGGAGTTCGGGTGCGTGGATGGAGACCACGTCGCTGCGCTGGACGAGTTCGTCCAGCGGGAGCGGGCGCACGCCGAGGGCGGCGGCCTCCGCCGGGTCCACGTACGGGTCGTACAGCAGCACGTCGAGGTCGAAGGGGCGCAGCAGTTCGATGACGCGGCGGCCGATGCGCGAGGCACCGACGATGCCCACGGTGCGCCGGTAGTTGCCGTGTCCGGCGAACCAGGGCAGGAGTGCGTACGCCGCCCGCTCCCGGCGGTAGCGGCGGGCGCTCTCCAGGACCCGCTTGTTCGCGAACAGGATGGCGGCGAGGGTGAACTCGGCGACGGGCCGGGCGTTGGCGTCCGCGGCGGAGGAGACGGTGATGCCCCGTTCCCAGACGGCCGGGGTGATGTGGTGTTTGACGGATCCGGCGGCGTGGACGACGGCTGTGAGCGCGGGCATCCGGCGCAGCGCGTCCTCGTCGAGGAGCGGGGAGCCCCAGTGGGTGAACAGGACCTCGGTGCGGGCGAGCAGGTGCGGGTCGGCGGCCCGGTAGTCGGTGACGAGCAGCGCGGTGTCGGTGTCGGCGATGCGGGGCAGCCGCTCGAGCGCGGCGGATTCGAGGAGGGTGCGGTGGATGGTGGCGCCCATGGCCAGCAGGGTGCGCGGAGGCCTTCCCGCCTCAGGGCGCCCTTGTTCGTGGACGGGTGCGGTGGTGGTCACGGTCACTTCACCGCGCCCGCGGTCAGGCCCGAGCGCCAGAAGCGCTGGAGGCAGAGGAAGGCAGCGGCGAGCGGCAGGACGGAGACCAGGGAGCCGGTGATGAGCAGGGCGTACTGCTCGGGGTACTGGCTCAGGGTGGCGTTCCAGTTGAACAGGCCGAGGCCCACCGGGTAGAGCGCGTGGTCGTTGAGCATGACCAGCGGGAGGAAGAAGCTGTTCCAGCTGCCGGTGAAGGAGAAGAGGAAGACGGTGACGAAGGCGGGCGCGAGCATGGGCAGGGCGACGGAGCCGAAGATGCGCAGTTCGCCGGCGCCGTCCATGCGGGCGGCCTCCAGCGTCTCGTCGGGGACGTAGCCCTCGGAGAAGATCCGGGAGAGGTAGACGCCGAACGGGCTGACCAGGCCGGGGATCAGGATCGCCCAGTAGCTGTTGATGATGCCGGCCTTGGAGGCGAGCAGGTACATGGGCAGGGAGATGACGGTGGCGGGGACCAGCAGGCCGAGGAGGATGAAGCCGTACAGCTTCTCCTTGCCGCGGAAGTCGTAGGTGTCGAAGGCGTAGCCGGCGGCGAGGCTCAGCAGGGTCGAGGCGAGCGACCCGAGGACCGAGTAGACGAAGCTGTTGAGCAGCCAGCGTCCGAAGATGCCGTCGCCGTACGTGAACAGGTCGCCGAGGTTCGCGAACAGGCTGAAGTCGCCGAGGGTGAAGCCGGGCTTGCCGAAAAGGTCCGCGTTGTTCTTGGTCGCGGCGAACAGCAGCCAGGTGAGCGGCATCAGGGTGTAGAGGGCGGTCAGGACGAGGAGGCCGTTGACCGCGGCTTTCGAGGCGAGGATGCGGCCGCCGGTGCGCGGGCGGCGGGGCGGGTGCGGGTGGCGGCGGCTGCGGGTGCGGGTGCGGCCGGGCGCTGGGGGCGTGGTCTTGTCCGCGGTGAGGGTGCTCATGCTTCCTTCCAGCGGTTTCCGAGCCTGGTGACGACGAAGGACAGGAGGGCGCCGAGCAGGGCCAGGATGAGGGAGGCCGCGGCGGCGATGCCGTAGTCGTGCTTGGAGAAGGCGGCCTGGTAGATGAACATCGTCGGGGACCACTCGGGCGACAGGGCGGTGGCGTCGTAGCGGAAGGTCTCCGGCTCGGTGAACAGCTGGATGGCGCCGATGCAGGTGAAGAGGGTGGTGAGGACCACCGAGGAGCGGATCATGGGGAGTTTGACGGACAGGGCGGTGCGGAGGGGGCCGGATCCGTCGACGGTGGCGGCCTCCAGCGTTTCGCGGGGGATCGCCTGCAGGGCCGCGTAGAAGATCACCATGTTGTAGCCGATCCACTGCCAGGCGGTGGCGTTGGCCATCGAGAAGAGGATGGCGTCGTCGCCGAAGAAGTCCACCCGGGCGCCGGCCCAGTCGAGGAACTGGTGCACGGGGCTGAGGCCCGGGGTGTAGAGGAACACCCAGATGATCGCGGCGATCAGACCGGGTACCGCGTGCGGCAGGAACGCCGCGAGCTGGAAGAACCGCTTGGCGCGGGCCAGGGACGAGTCGATGAGCAGGGCGAGGGCCAGGGCCCCGCCGATCATGACGGGGATGTAGACGGCGCAGTACGCCGCGATGTTGAGGAAGCCCTTCTGCAGGGCGGGGGCGGTCAGGGCGCGGACGTAGTTGTCGGCACCGCTGAAGAGGGTCTGCGTGCCGCCGAAGCCGAGGCCGGAGGACTGCTCGCGGAAGAGGCTCAGGTAGGCGGCGTACCCGATGGGCACGACCATGACGGCGAGGAAGAGCAGGACGAACGGTCCGATGAGCAGGGCGGCGGCGGTGCGTTGACCGCGCCGGCCGCGGCCTGAGCGCCGCGTGCTGCTGGGGGCGAGTGGTGCTGCCACCGGGGCACCTCCGGGGCCGGGGAAGGACGGGCGGGGGATGGGGCTTGTCGCGAGGGACGGGCGCGGGACGGGGCTTGTCGCGAGGGGCGGGCCCGGCGGCGCGGTGCGCGCGCGCCGGGTCCGGCGGGCGGCCTACTTGGCGAGCTTCAGACCGCGGTCGTTGATCAGCTTCTCGGCCGTGGCCTGCGCCGTGTCGAAGGCGGCGGCGAAGTTGCCGTCCTGGGCCTTGGCCAGGGCGGCGACGAGCTCGACCGAGGTCGCGTTGTGGACCGGGCTCCAGACCCAGCCGGTGGCTATGTGGGGGACCTGCGCGGAGGCGGTGGCGTAGATGTCCTGGCCGCCGTAGAACGTGGTGTCGAAGGAGGCCTTCGCCGTCTCGCGGAGCGTCTCGTCGGCGGGCAGGGCGCTGGAGGTGCCGAGGCTCAGCCGGGCCTTGACGGCCTCGGGGCTCGTGGTGGCCCACTTGATGAACTCGGCGGCGGCCTCGGCCTTCTTGCTGTCCTTGATGACGGCGAAGGAGGAGCCACCGACCATGCCGATCTTGCCGTCACCCCAGCCGGGGAGGGCGACGGAGGCCCACTTGCCCTCCTGCTTGGCCTGCTCGGTCTTCAGGCTGCCCGCGCTCCAGGAGGCGCCGAGGCGGGTGTACACCTTGTTCTCGGAGGCCGCCTTGGTCGACTCGGGGCTCCACGCCTTGTGGTGGAAGACCAGGTCGTTCTTGACGAGGTCGCCCCAGTAGGCGGCGACCTTCTTGGTGGCGGCGTCGTTGATGTTCACCTTCCAGGCGTCGCCCTCGGTGCCGTACCACGTGGCACCGGCCTGCTGGGCCAGGCCCGCCCAGGTCGCCGACTCGTCGCCCCAGAAGGACGTGATGCGCGCCTCGGGGTCGGCCTTCTTGATCTCCTCGGCGGCCGTTCTGAACTCCGCCCAGGTCGTGGGGACGGCGATCTTGTGCTGCTCGAAGAGGTCCTTGCGGTAGTAGAGCATCTGCGGCGCCACGTCGAAGGGAGCGGCCCACTGCTTGCCGCCGAGGGTGACGAGGGCCTGGACCTGCTCGGGCTGCTTCTTGACGGTGGGTCCGAGGAGCTTGGAGGAGTCGGCGAGCAGCCCCTGGGTGACGAGATCGGGGACCGCCTGGTACTCGATGTTCATGACGTCGGGACCGTTGCCGGCCTTCACCGCCGCGGCGAGCTTGTCGTAGCCGCCGGCCAGGCCCGCGGGCACCTCCGCGAACTTGACCTTGATGGTGTCGTGGCTCGCGTTGAACGCCTCGGCCGTCTGCTTCGTGCCCGGCATCCAGGACCAGTACGTGATCTCCACCGGCTGCGCGGCGGTACCGCCGCCCGCGGCCTTGCCGGAACCGTCGCCGTTGCCATCGCCGCAGGCGGTGGCCAGAAGTCCCAGGGCGGCGAGGGAGGCGGTGGCGGCGGCGATGCGGAACGAACGTGAAGTGCGCGACATGGCACGGCTCCTACGGGGCCTCGTACGGAAGGAGTGGGGTGAGCGGCCCCCATCGTTTGTCCGAAACCGATCACAGTCAAGGGTGAACGCACATAACAATCAAACAGACGGGCACTTTCCTTGAGCTATCGATCGAGATGCTCAATACGTTCATTCGCAGCCCAAGGGTCGGCTTCAAGCCAGTAGTTGAGCTGCACCTGACAATTCAAGGTCCTTGTGCCACTCTCCGTGACGCACTCCCGCGAGGCCTCCGGGCTCTCGCATCACCCCCACAAGGACGTGGCAAGGAGGAGCGACATGAGGCACATCCCCACGCTCACAGGACTCGCCGCACTGGCGATCGCGGCAACCGTCGTCGGCACCTCGGCGGCGATCGCGGCGGGACCCGCTGCCGACCAGAAGGTGGACGGGGTCATCGTGGTCGCCGGCAACACCTGCACCTGGACCAACGCGAGCACCAGCGCCGTCCCGCCGAGCGCCCTCACCGTCGACCGCACCACGATCAACAAGCCCGGCGGCAATCTCACCTGCAACGGCGGCATCACCGCCACCCTCAACAACAACCCCGCCTTCACCTTCGACGACGCCGCCGCCGTGGCCAGGACGGACGCCATCGACATCACGGGCCAGCAGAGCTTCATCTCCTGCCGGTACAAGGCGACGAACCTCGTGTGGGACCGGAGCGGGACCACCCGCAAGTACACCAACCGGGCGTTCACGGCCACCAAGACCTCGGGCAGCTTCCTCTGTCCGGGGTCGGTCAACACCGCGGCCGGGGACGCCTCCATGCTGTTCCACTGAGCACCGCCCGCCCGCGTCGGCCCGGCCCCGTCCGCGCACGCGCCGGACGGGGCCGGGTCCGGCTCACGGCTCAGGGGCCCGCGGTAACGCGTCCTCAGCTCTGCTGCGGTGCTCGCCGGTTGGGGAGGTTTGCACGGGTGCATTCGGGCGATCTAGATTCTCGCCCCATGAGCATGTCACGCAGGACGATCATCAAGGGAATGGCCGCCGCTCCGTTCGCCACCGCGGCCGGCGCCGCCCTCGCGCCCGCCACGGCCGAGGCGGCCACCCTCACCCCCGGCCAGTTTACCCTCGCCGAGCGGACCTCCAACGCCTCCGGTCCGTTCGCGGATCACCTCGCGGGTCTGGCACAGCGACTGCCCCGCGCACAGATATCCGACGTACTGGCCGTCGCCAACCGCGAGGCGACCCGCCTCTCGTCGGCCCCCGCGGGGGTGGGCGGCTTCTCGCACGGCTTCACCTGGAACACGGGCGACCAGGACGCGGTCGAGTGGATCCCGCAGGGCATCACCACCAGCGCGGACGCGCTCGGCGCCGGCCTGTGGCCCGCGGGCGGCAAGCGAGTGGTCCTGGTCTCCTGGTACTTCGAGACCGACCCCGACGACAACGGCACCGACGACTTCCCCCTCGACAAGGGCATCCGCGTCAGCTTCGTCGACTACACCTCGGCCGCCGCTCCGGTCTACCGGCACGTACTGCTGGTGGAGCCGGTCCGCGGGGCCGGCGGCACCTTCACCTACGAGCCGGTCCGCAAGCACGCCGGCGGCATCATGTGGTACGGCAACCGGCTGTACGTCGTGGACACCTACAAGGGCCTGCGGGTCTTCGACATGGACAGCATCTTCGAGGTCAGCACCGGCCTCCCGGACGCCTGCGGGCGGCAGGCCGACGGCAGTTACCACGCCTACGACTACCGCTTCGTCCTTCCGCAGTGCGGCGCCTACGACAACACCGGCACGCTGCTGCGCTTCTCGGCGATCGGCCTCGACCGCGCCTCCAGCCCGGACAGCCTCACCGTGAGCGAGTACGCGACCAGCCTCACCAGCCCCGTGGTGGACTACTCGGGGACCGGCTGGAACGGCAACGGCACGAAGGTGGACCTCCCCAAGGTCGTCCGCTGGCCGCTGAACTACACGACCCGCGCGCTCGCCTCCACCACGGCCACCGAGGCCGTCACGGTCAAGCAGGGCAAGATCCAGGGCGTGGTCTCCCGCCAGAGCAGGCACTACCTGTCGCAGAGCAACGGCCCGTCCTCCAACGGCTACCTGAAGACGGTCGTTTCGGGCACCGACGTACCCTCCACCGTCGTCCGCCTGGGTGTCGGCAGCGAGGACCTCAGCTTCCACAGCGGGACCGCCACCGACTGGGCCTACCGCGAGTCCGTGATCTGGAACCTGAGCGAGTACGCGGGCCGGCGCGACGTCTACGCGGTGTTCGCCGACGGCTCCTGAACCGGGTTCCTCCCCCGCCGGTCCGGCGGGGGCCGCCCGGCTGCGCCGGCGGGCCCTACTTCCGCCGTCCGGCCGGCCCCTTGCCGCCCTTCCCCGTCTCGGGGGCGATCAGGGCCGTCATTCCGGGGTCCAGCTCGGCGCCGTCGACGAGTACGGCCTCGACCGTGCGGGTGGCGGGGTCGATGTCGGCCTCCATTCCCTCCCCGACATAGTGCGGGTAACCGGAGGCTCCCTTCTTGCCGGTCGCCGCGACGACCGCCGACCGCAGGGGGTGGTCCGCCTGGGGGGCGCCGGTCCGGTTCTTGACGTGCTCGGGTACCAACAGGATCTCGAAGCGCTGCGGCTCGGTGCTCATGTCCCGACGCTAGCGCCGGGCGCCCCCGGGCGCACGGCCAGCGCCCCGCCAGAGCACCCGGCCCGCGGGCCCGCGGCTACGCGGGGCGGTAGCCCCGGGCCTGCACCAGGCGCCGGACCGGTCCGGTGAAGGCGCGGGCCGCCGCGCTCTCGTACGCGCCCTCCCGGCGCAGCAGCGCGACCGTGCGCGGCGGGAGGGCGGGCCAAGCGGGACGGGCCGCAGGTGCGGATGGTCGTTGGTGACTAGGGGGTGTCTGACGGAGGTCCGCGGCGTCGCGATGCCCGGCACGCACTCTCGCCGCACCGGCCGAAAGCCCAAGTACGTCCAGTACGCGGGCATCCGGCCGGCACGCCGAGAGCACGCACCGGACACCGCTCCTTCACCACGGACCTCCGTCAGACACCCCCTAGTGCCCCGCCGGCGGGCGGGTCGCTCCCACCGGCGCCGCCGGCCGTGACCGGGCCGAGGGTCTCCGTGAACAGCGGGGCCGCGGCGGTGCCCGGCAGGTGCGGCCCGCTCGGCGGCCGCCAGGTCGCGTAGCGCGTCGCGCGCGTGGTGCACGTACGTGGGCCCCGCGTCGCGGCAAGTACCTGCCGACGATGCCCTTCTGACAGGCCCTTCACGCCAGAGAGCCTCTCGCCCGGTCGGCGAGAGGCTCTGTGACGTGAGGACCGGTGCCCGTCCGGCGGTCTCGGGGCCGCCGCACGCCTGTGGAAATTCCGGATCCGCGGATCCGGGTGGAACAAGCCGGGGCCCCGTGGGCACTCGCGCGGGCGTCGGAGGCCCCGGCTCGCAAGGGGAACGGCGTCAGCTGCCGGCCGAGAGGTTGCCCGACAGGATCGGGATGTTGCTGAGGATGTGCGAGAGCGGCTCGTCACCCTTGGCCTGGGTGGAGTTCTCGGTGCACTGCTGGTTCATCGGGTTGGACAGGACGTTGATGTCCTGGACACCGATGTTGAGCGCGGCAAGGATCGACTGGGCGTTGACCTTCGCCGGCAGACCGATGCAGGGCTTGTTCAGCGTGCCCTGAACCAGGCCGAGCTGCGGGCTCAGGTCACCGTGGGTCTTCTGGTTGCCGTAGACCTGCGAGGCACCGTTGCCGTTGACGGTGTTGACGCCGTTGTCGTTGCCAATGGCCATGGCCGGGGCAGCGGCAGCGGCGCCGGCGCCGATCGCGGCGGCGGTGACAGCGGCAGCGGTCATAATCTTCTTGATCATCATGAGGTCCTTCTCTTGCACGAGTGCACGGTGGTGAGCGCCTTGATCAACGTTCGGCCGCACCGCAGGTTGCGCGAGTTCACCCGATCAGCCCCCCGGACGGGGCCAGGAGAGGCAGGTTGAGCAGGGTGGCCGCACGGTATGTCACTGAATTGACGGGCGCGTTGGAGCGGTACGCGGACCGGCCCGCCATCGGTGCCGGGCACGCGGTCATGTCGTACGCGGACGTCCTGGCGGACACCTACCGGCTGGCCGGGGTGCTCGCGGAGGCCGGGGTCGGGCGCGGATCGGGGCTGGCCTGTGTGGCGGGCCGGAACCGGCCCGAGGTCCTGCTGGTGCGGCTGGCCGCGCACCTGCTCGGTGCGCGGCTGACCCAGGTCGTCGCCGGACCGGCGCTGTACGGGCTGGAGTTCATCCTGCGCGACTGCCGGCCCGACCTGGTGCTCCACGACACCCCCGTGCCCCGCACGGGCACGCCCCGGAGGGGACTGGAGGAGGTGCTGCACGCCGCCGCGGGCCGCGAACCGGTGCCGATGGACGTACGCGCGCGGGAGGAGGACGTGGCCCGGGTGACGTACACGGGCGGTACGACGGGACTGCCCAAGGGGGTGGCCTCCACCTTCGGGGCGATGGCCGCGCGCAACACCGTACGGGCGGCGGACTGGGCGGAGCCCGTCTACCTGTCGGTCACCTCGCTGGCGCAGCGCTCCGGCGGGCGTTCCCTGGAGCAGCTGCGGGCCGGGGGGCGGGTGGAGGTCCTCGACCCGTTCACGCCCCGGGAGTTCGCCGCCGCCTGCAAGCGGCTGGGGCGGGTGTCGACGTACCTGACGACCTCGATGGTGTACCGGCTGCTCGACGATCCCGCGACCGCCGCGGGGATCCCGGGGCTGGAGGCGGTGTCGTACGGGGATTCGCCCATTCTCCCCGCCCGGCTGCGCGAGGCGGTGACCCGCTGGGGCGGACGGTGGCAGCAGGGCTACGGCATGAACGAGGCCGCGGTGATCTGCCGCCTCACTCCCGCGGACCACGCCGCGGCGGTGGCCGGCCAGCCGGAGCTGCTGGCCTCCGTGGGGCGGCCCGTGGCCGGGGTGGAGGTCGAGGTGCGCGGGGCGGACGGCACCGCCCTGGCCGCCGGCAGCACGGGGGAGGTCTGGATGCGGTCGGGGGCGATGATGGCCGGGTACTGGGGGCGGCCCGATCTGACGGCGTCGGCGATGCGTGACGGCTGGCTGCGGACGGGGGACCTCGGGCACCTCGGCGCGGACGGCTACCTGTACCTCGACGACCGCGTCAAGGACGTGGTGATGGTCGACGGGGACAACGTCTACTGCGTGCCGGTGGAGGCCGCGCTCGCCCGGCATCCCGCCGTGGCCGAGGCGGTGGTGGTGGGCCGGCACAGCGATCTCACCGGCGAGGAGGTATGCGCCTTCCTGGTGGCGGCGCCGGGGTGCGAGCCGAGCGACGCGATTGCGGACGAGGCCTGTGACCTGGTGGAACGGGAGCTGTCCCGGGCGCACCGGCCGACCGCGGTGTTCTGGGAGCCCGCGATCCCGCTGACCGCCCGGGGCAAGCCGGACAAGCGCCGGCTGCGGGACCTCGCGGCGGGCGCTTCCGGGCCCGCACGGTGACGGGGCGGACCGGTGAGCGTGCGGCGGCCATCCGGACGTCACGGAGGCCGCCCACCGGTCACGCGAGTTGCAGGGATCTGCAATTGTTGAGGTCACAAGGTGTGTGAGGAGGGGCGAACGGCCCCTGTGAAGGAATGGCTCAGGTGGATGAGATGGGCAGTCACGGCAGGGGGACCCAGGTGAGCACACCGCTGTACCAGCTGAAGGCGGAGTTCTTCAAAACGCTGGGACACCCGGTCCGCATCCGCGTCCTGGAACTCCTGTCCGTACGCGAACACGCCGTCGCCGAGATGTTGCCCGTGGTCGGGGTGGAGGCTGCGAGCCTCTCCCAGCAGTTGGCCGTCCTGCGCAAGGCGAATCTGGTGGTCACCCGCCGGGAGGGCTCGAACGTGTACTACAGCCTCACCCACCCGCGGATCGCCGAGCTCCTGCGGGTCGCCCGCGACATCCTCTCCGGCGTCCTGGAGGGCCAGGCCGAACTGCTGGCCGCCCTTCGGGCCAGCCGCCCCGCCTGAACGACGCCCGGCGGGGCCGGGGAGCGAGCACGGTCATGTGGCGCGGCGGGCGGGGAGCTCACTTCTGGGCGTGCTGGCCCAGGTAGAACAGCAGCCAGATGAACCCGGCGAACACGTGCGTGCCGAAGATGTAGAAGAAGGCGCGCAGGGCGACGCCCTTCTCCTTCCACTTCTCCTGGTCCGACGCCACAGCCCACCCTTTCACCGCAGCCAGAACTGCACATTGCATAACTCTGCAAGTCTACTGGTGCCGGCGGACGACCAGCCCGGCGGTCTCCGCCCGCCAGGCCGAACGTTGATTCGGAGGGGCGCGGGCTAGGCGGCGGGTACTACAGAGGCGCGTATCGCCGCGGCCCACTCCGCGAGGAGCATCGCGTGCCGCACCCGCTCGGTGTCGGACAGGCGGCCTTCGGCGCGGGCGAAGAGGCCGCGGATGTCGGCGTTGATCTCGGCGAGGGGACGTTCGGGGGCCGTGTCGTCAGGGGTGGGGCTCACATGATCAAGAATAGGCGGTGCCACTGACAACGGTGACCGCCGTCCGGGATGCGGACGGCGAACGTCCGGGATCAGGACCCGGTGTCCGCCGCCTTCCCCGGCTCCGTCTCCGGGGCTTCGCCCACCGGGTGGACCACGACGGGATAGTTCGGCGCCCCCTCGGGCAACGGGCAGGCGTAAGCGCGCGCGGCGATCTCGGCGGCCCGGGCGAAGTCGGGGACGTCGACGATCCAGTACCCGGCGATGACCGCGCTGGTCTCCCCGTACGGCACGTCCGACACGTGCGGCGTGCCGTCGGCCCCGGCGGTCACCAGGCGGGCCTGGCGCGGTTCGGCCAGCCCCTGGGCGTCGACCCACTCGCCCGACGCGGCCAGCTCGTCGTTCAGCGCTCCCATGTGGTCGAACATCGCCTTGAGGTCGGCCGCCGACCAGGCCGGGCCGTCACCGCCCGCCTTGCCCGCCATGGCGTCGTAATCGGCCTGCTTGCCGAGCACCATCAGCATGTACTTCATGGGGTAGCCACTCCTTCCGCCCGCCGGCAGCGGTCCCTCCCATTCCGACACATCGGCGGGGGCGGCGCGAATCATCGACCTCGGACCCGGCGTCGGGCTCGTGACCGAACCGTCGCCGCCCCGATGCCCGGCCGGCCTCGTCCGACCGGCGCGTGCTTGTTACGTTCCTCCCTCAGCCCACCGGAGGAGAACCGATTCGCATGCCCCCATCCGCCGAACGCCGCCGAGCCCTCACCGCGGCGGCCGCGGCCGCCGTGCTGCTGGCGAGCCTCACCGGCCTGACCGGATGCGGGGACAACGACGGCAGGACCCCGGCCGCCGCCTCCTCCTCCGGATCCGCCCCGGCCTCGGCCTCGGCCTCGGCGGACGCGTCGGCCACGGCGAGCACCCCTGCTTCCCCGTCCGCCTCAGCCACGTCGCCGGTGCCGGGGTCCGCGTCCGCACCGCCGGTCCCGGCCCCTGCCACGGTGCGCGCCACTCCGCCGCCGGTGAGCCCGACCCCGCTGCGGGTGGCGGTCGACACCCGGGGCGGCGGGCTCGCGCTCGTACGGGGCGGCGCCGCCCAGGAGTTCACCGTCACTCTGCGGAACGGAAACTCCACCGCATACCGGCATCTGCTGGTCGCGTTCCAGATGGAGGCCCTCGTGGGCGAACCGGGTGGCCCGCCGGCCATCGGGCCGGGCTTCGTTCTGGAACGCTTCGACGCGGCCTCGGGCACCTGGCGCGCTGCCGAGCTGCGCGTCGCCAACGACCGCATGCCCGAGTCGGTCTACACCGGCGGAGCTGCGCTCGCCCGCGACGGCGTCCGCGTGGAGCGCTACCGGCTGCGGGCGACCGCGGGCGGGCCGGTGGGCAGCAGCCCCCTGATGGTGTCCTTCATCGACACGGACGCCGACCGCCGGGCCGCGGCCCAGGTGCTGCTGCCGCACACCACCCGCTGACGGGCTCGCCCAGGAAGAGCGCCGCGGTGCGCCATGCGGCGGTGACCGCCTGGCGGGCCTGCTCCGTCGCCTCCGGCACCCGGTCGGGGAGGTGGAGCGGCGCGCCGATGTGCACATGGAGGCCGGGCCTGCGCACGGGTGCGGTCAGGGCTCCTGCGAGCTGCTTGGCGAGGCTGCCCGAGCACAGCCGGCGCGCGCCGGCCTGGCCCACGGGTACGACCGGGGCGCCCGTCGCGGCGGCGAGCCGGGCCAGGCCGCTGCGGAAGGGACCCGGTGCGGACTCCCCCGCATCGCGGCGGCCGGGCAGCGCGCCTTCTCCGTAGAGCAGCACGCTGCGGCCCGCGGCGAGGGCGACGGCCGCGGCGTCGAGGGAGTCGGCGGCGCGGTGCGTGCCGCGGTGGACGGCGATGTGCCCTTCGCGCCGCAGCGCGGCCCCGAGCAGCGGCACCCGCCACAGGCCGCCGGTGGCCAGGATGACCGGCTCGATCCCGTACCGGCGGAGCGCGGCGACCACGACCGCGGGATCGGCGAGGGAGGTGTGGTTGGCGACGAGGATGCCGCCCTCGGCGGGCCGCGCCCCGGGGTCGGAGGTGACCGTCAGCGTTCCGAAGGCGGGTACGGCGGCGGCGGCGAATCGGCTGAGCATGGACGGCCCCGTTCGGATGGCGCGGTGGTGTGGTGTCCGGTCCATCGTCGGCCGCTCCCCCGGCACGGTCATGAGTAGCCGTACTCACCGGGCGTAGGCGGCCCGACTCCTCGTCAACACGGCGCGGAATATGACCAAACGGTTACAGGCTGGGCCCGGGGGAACGCGCGGGCCTCCCAGGCCATCTAGCCAGCCGGCGCGGCCCCGCGGTGGGCCGCGCCGGACGTGTTGGCAAGACCGGCGGGAGCCGGGTCCGAGGGGCAAGGCGGGGCTGGGATGAAGGCGACAACGGTGGCGGGCGGTACCCCGGACGATCCGGAGGCCGAGCAGGCCAAGGCCTCGGCACCGGGCCCCGGCCCGGCCGTACCGGCCCCGACGGAAGCGGAGCCGCAGCCCGGCGCCGGCCCCGAGGCGGAGGCCGCCTCTGCGGCCGAGGCCGAACCGGAGGCGGAGGCCGCAGCCCGAGCCGAGAAGGACCCCGCGCCGCAGGCCGAAGCAGAGGCAGGGCCTGAGCCCGAAGCCGATGCCGATGCCTCGGTCGAGCCGGACGTACGAGCAGAGGCCGAAGCCGACGCAGGGGCCGCCCCTGCAACCAAGACCCCGCCGGACCCCAGGACCAAACCCGCCCACGAGACCGACCCCAAGGCCACTGCCGGCCCTGAGGCCGGCCCCAAGGCCGATGCCGGCTCCGAGGCCGGACCCAAGGCCAACGCCGGCTCTGACGCCGGTCCCAAGGCCAACGCCGACTCTGACGCCGGTCTCGAGGCCAATGCCGGGCCTGAGGCCGGGGCCGAACCTGAGGCCGAGGCCGAAACCGGCGCCGGGGCACAGCCCAAGACCGGGACCGAGAACGCCACCGATCCCAAGGCCAACGCCAGGCCCGAGGCCAAAACCGGCTCTGAGACCGGGGCGGAGACCGGCACCGGGGCACAGCCCAAGACCCGGACCGAGAACACGACCGGTCCCAAGGCCAACGCCGGGCCCGAGGCCAAGACCGGCTCTGAGGCCGGGCCTGAGACCGGGGCGGAGACCAGCGCTGGGGCAGGGCCCAAGCCCCGGACCGAGAACACGACCGGTCCCAAGGCCAACGCCGGGCCCGAGGCCAATGGCGCGCCTGAGGCCGGGCCCCAGGCCGACGCCCGGTCTGAGGCCGGGGCCGGTCCCAAGGCCAATGCCGGGTCTGAGGCCGGGGCCACGGCCGATGCCGAGACCGGGGCTGCGGCCAAGAGAGGGACCGGGGCGCAGCCCACTGCCGGGGCCGGGGCCGAATCCGGCGTCGAAGCCGAAGGCAGGAACGCGGCCCTGGCCGACGGCCGGGCCCGGGTAACCAACGGCATCCCCGTGCGCGGCGAGGCCGACGCCGGCGGCGCGGTCGCCGTCGCGTCTGACGGCGAAGGCGCGGCTGCTGCTGGGGCCGGGGCGGAGGGCAAGACCGACGGACCGGCCGGAGCCGAGGTGGGGCGGGCGGGGGCGGCGGGCGCCGGCACGGCCGAGGTCGAGCCCGAGCGGACGAGCCGGTTCGTCGCGCTCAAGCCCCTGGACACCCCGCCACCGGCCCCGGCCCCGGCACCCGTCGCCGAGCCCAACCCGCGCCCGGTCCCGGCCCCCGCATCGGCGGCCCCGGCTCCGCTCGGGCTGCTCGCCGGGCTGACCGACACCGCTCCCCCGCCCGTGACCCCGCGCCGCACCGCCCTGCGCCGCGTCGCGATCTGGACCCCGGTGCTGCTGCTCCTCGCCGGCGGGTTCGCCGGCGCCCAGCTGCTGCGCCCCCTGCCCGCCCCGAAGCTCGTCGCGGCCGCGACCGGCCACACCGTCGACGGGCAGTTCTCCATCCCCTGGCCCGCCAAGGGCCAGGGCGCGGTCCGCGTCGCCGGCTCCGGCGACATCGGCACCTTCGGCGAGCAGAAGCCCGTCCCCACGGCCAGCGTCGCGAAGGTGATGACCGCCTACGTCATCCTCAAGAACCACCCGCTGAAGAAGACGGAGCCCGGCCCCGCGATCAAGGTCGACGCGAAGACCGTGGCGGACGGCACCTCCGAGAACGAGTCCCGCATCACCGGGCTCACCGTCGGGAGCGAGTTCAGCCAGCAGGACATGCTCAAGATGCTGATGATCCCGTCGGGCAACAACGTCGCCCGGCTGCTGGCCCGCTGGGACACCGGCACCGACTCCGAGGCCGCGTTCGTCGAGAAGATGAACGCCGCCGCCAGGGAACTCGGCATGACGAACACGACGTACACCGACCCCAGCGGGCTGGACGCGGGCACCACCAGCACCGCCACCGACCAGCTGAAGCTCGCCGAGGCGGTCATGAAGGACGAGGCGTTCCGCGCGATCGTCGCCTTGCCCAGCGCCACGATCAAGGGGCTGCCCAAGCCGCTCGTCAACAACAACGACCTGCTCACCACCGCCTCGGGCCTGAGCATCAGGGGCATCAAGACGGGCTCCAGCACGCCCGCCGGCGGGGCCCTGATGTGGGCGGCGTACAAGTCGGTCGGCGACGAGACCCCGCTGATCCTCGGCACGCTGATGGAGCAGCGCGTGGACGGCCCGGACCTCAACGCGGAGAAGAGCCTGGAGCTGGTGAAGGCGAACAGCAAGAAGATCATCGAGGCGGTGCGGTCGGCACTGGCGTCGGCGCCGGTCGTCCGCAAGGGCGACACCGTCGGGTACGTGGACGACGGGCTCGGCGGCCGTACGCCGCTGGTCGCCGCCAAGGACCTCAACGTGATCGGTGTCCCGGGCCAGCAGGTGAAGCTCACCCTCGCGGCCGGCGCCCCGGAGCTGCCGCACACCGCCAAGGCCGGCACCGAGGTCGCCGTCCTGACGGCGGGCGAGGGCGCGGGGGCCAGGAGCGTGCCGGTGGCGGTCGGCGGCGAGCTCGCCGAGCCCTCGTTCGGCACCCGGCTCACCCGCCTCGGCTGAGCCGCAACAGTCGGATGACTGAACGGCCGCGGCCCGGGGGATGTCCCGGGCCGCGGCCGTCGGCCGTGGTGGCGCCGCGGTCAGGCGCGCGGCGGCACCCGGGACGGGCGGCCCGAGCCGCGCGTCAGGGAGTGGCCGAGGACGCCCGCGAGGGCGGCCAGTACCCCGCCCGCCGCGGTCCAGATCCAGCGGTCGGACCACCAGCCGCCGGACCAGCCGTCCTCGGGCTCGCGCAGGGAGCCGGTCACGGTGGCGGGGACCAGCGGCGTGGAGAGGGCCCCGTCCACGGCGTGGGCGCCACCGGTCTCCTGGACGGAGGCTTCGACGGCCGCGCGGATCGGCAGACCGAGGTCCTCCTCCGGTACGCCGGCGACGGTCAGGCGTACGTAGTAGCTGCCCGGCAGCGGGTCGTTGGCCCACTGCTCGGCTCCGGCGCGGACCGTGCGCAGGGTGCAGGACAGTTCCACCGAGGCGGCTTCCCGGGCCGCGGCCCGGGTCTGCATGCCGTAGGTGCACGGCTGGCGGCGGCGCAGTCCGTCGTACACGTCGAGCTGCCAGGTGGAGGCGCCGTGCCGGACCTTGGCCTCGGGCAGGGTGACCGTGGCCTTCACGGTCAGGCGCTGCTGCGCGTCCACGGGGAGGACCCAGTAGAGGTAGTCGCCGGTGGACGCGCCCGCCGTGGCCTTCTGGCCGGGGCGGAACGCCGCGGCGGTACGGAAGCCGGTACCCGCCTCGGTCGGGGCGGCCTCGTCCTTGGCGGAGGCCGAGCGGGGGCTCGGGCTCGCCGAGGGGGTGTCGGCCGAGGCCGTCCCGGCCACCACCGTGAGGGCGGCGGCCGCGGCGAGCAGGGCTGCGGTCAGGGTGCGTACGGAACCCATCAGTTGGTCCTCCAGACGGAGATGCGCCAGCGCGAGATCCATCCCCACACCACACCGGCGGCCAGCCCGACGAGGGCCAGGACGGCCAGCAGCCACCAGCCGCGGCCCAGGCCGAAGGCGGCCGCGTCGGACGTCCCGTCCGGTCCGTCCACCACGTCGATGGTCAGCTCGACGGGCATGCCGGGGGTGGTCTTGACGGAGGCGGGGGCGGAGAAGGAATTGCTGACCTGGATGCAGACGGTCTCCGGCGCCTCGTTCGCGGCGTCGTCCGCTCCGTCGATCTCGGCCTTCGGGTAGCGCAGGCCCGTCGAGAGGACGTCGGTGCGGCCGTCACCCGCCTCCGATCCCCGGACGATCTCGCGGCCGTGCACCGTGGTGGCGCGCAGGAGGATGCCGTAGTCGTTGTTGACGGCGCGGTCGGCGGCGATGCTCGCCGAGGCGCGCAGCTCCTGGCCGGGGCGGACCTCGACCCGGTACCAGCGGTGTTCGCCGAAGGTCTCGCGGTCGCTGTAGAGGCCGGGCTTCAGCACGGGCGCGTTCGCGCACTGCTTCGCGCCCTCGGTGGCGACGGGGTTGACGACCGGTTCGGCGGCCCGGTCGACGAGTTGTTTCACCCTGCTGGAGAGTTCGGCGGTGTGCTGCACCGAGGTGTAGGTGCCGCCGGTGGCCTCGGCGATGCAGGTGAGCTGGGCCCGGATCTTGGCGTCCGGGACCAGGCCGAGGGTGTCGATGACCAGGTGGATGCCCTTGGCGGCGATGTCGCGGGCGACTTCACAGGGGTCGAGCGGGGCGCAGGTGTCCTCGCCGTCGGTGATGAGGACGATCCGCTTGGTGCCGTCACCGCCGTCCAGGTCCTGGGCCGCGGCGAGCAGGGCGGGGCCGATGGGGGTCCAGCCGGTGGGGGCGAGGGTCGCGACGGCGGTCTTCGCCTCAGTCCGGTTCAGCGGCCCCACCGGGTACAGCTGCCTGGTGTCCTTGCAGCCGAGCGCCTTGTCCTCGCCGGGGTAGGTGGCGCCCAAGGTGCGTATGCCGAGCCGTACTTCGTCGGGGACCGCGTCGATGACCTCGTTGAAGGCCTGCTTGGCGGCGGCCATCCGGGACTGGCCGTCGATGTCGTTCGCCCGCATCGAGCCGCTGACGTCGAGGACGAGATCGACCTTCGGGGGTTCCTTCGCCGTCGGCCCGTCGGCGGCGGTGGCGCTCGCCGGGAAGAGCCCGACGGCCAGGGCGGCGAGCAGGCCGCACGCCCGGGCCGCAAGCCGTTTTCTTGTGATCATCGCCGGATCGTATTGAGGATCGTCCGGCATTCCAAAACGGGTCGCCGGCCCGGGTCTTCCGGGGTGCGGCTATGGCTGAGGGGGCGGGGCGAAGGTGGTCGCGAGATGGGCGGCGAGCGCTGCGGGGTCGGGTGGGCTGAGGCGGGCGGCGAGGTAGCCGTCCGGGCGGATCACGAAGGCCGTCGGCCCGTCCACCGCGTAGAGGCGGGCGAATTCGCCGCCGGTGTCGCGGTACGCCGGCAGCCCGCTCGGCGCGGAGCCGGCCGGTGCGCCGGGATCGAGGAGCACGCAGGTCTCCATCCGGTCCGCCGAGGACTCCCGTGCCGTCCGCGCCAGTTCGCCGGTCTCCGGCCCGCTGCCGTGGACGAGCAGGACGTGTCCCCGGTCGCGCAGCAGGTCGTACAGGCGCAGCGGGTAGGCGGCGATCTGCCCGGTGAGGCCGCCGCAGTCCGGCGCCCGGTCGCCCGGCCGGGGTCCCGGGCCCTCGCCGGGCGGGTCCACGACCGGGCTGCCCCGGTACGCGACGAGCAGTTGGGCCTCGCGCGACATCACGGTCTGCGGGTCGTCCCGGTCGGCCTGGACGCCCGCGGCGGCGTGCCGCACGGTGCGGCCGACGACCTCCTCGCCGACGGGGCGGCGTTCGGTGTCGTAGCTCGCGAGGAGGCCGGGGTGGGCGCGGCCTTCGACGGCGAGGGCGAGTTTCCAGGCCAGGTTCCAGGCGTCCTGGATGCCGGTGTTCATGCCCTGGGCGCCGGTCGGGGGGTGGATGTGCGCCGCGTCTCCGGCGACGAAGACCCGCCCGTCGGCGTACCGGTCGACGATGCGGTGGCTGATGCGGAACACGGAGGACCAGCGGATGCGGGAAGCGGTGGCCGGTCGCGGCGCCAGCCGGTCCAGGACGGCCTGGACGTCGGGGAGTCCGGGGGCCCGGCCGGCCTGCAGGCCGTGGGCGACGTCGTCGTCGGCGGGGTCGGCCTGCCGGGCGGCCGAGAGTTCGGGCGGTACGAACATCGACATGCGGTAGCGGCCGCGTCCGGGCAGCGGGATGCACACCAGCACGTCGTCGATCGCGCCGTCGGCTCCCCGGTGCATGGCGCGGACGGCGTACTCGTGCGGCAGGTCCCAGTCGGCCTCCACGTCGGCGAGCATGAACTCCTCGGGGAAGGCGCCGCCTTCGTAGCTGAGCCCGAGTCCCTTGCGGACGATGCTGTGCGCGCCGTCGCAGCCCACCAGGAACCGGGTCCGTACCTCTTCCTCCGCGCCGGAGGGGGTGAGCAGCCGGCAGGTCACCCCGTCGGCGTCCTGCGCGAACGACACGAGCTCGGTTCCGCGTTCGACCGCGGTCCCGAAGCGGGCCAGGAACTCGTCGAGGATGCGCTCGGTCTCGTACTGCGGCAGCGCGGCGAACCCGTAGGGCACCTCGGGCGGCAGCCGGAACTCGAGGCGGGGCTGTTCGGCGCCGTCGACGTACGTCAGTTGGCCGCGCAGCGGGACGGCCGCTTCCAGGGCGGAGCGGACCAGTCCCATCCGGTCCCAGAGCTCGAGGGTGCGCGGCTGGATGCCCACCGCCTTGGCGAACGGGAGCCGGGCGGGCAGCCGGTCGACGATCCGGCAGGAGATCCCGCGC
This sequence comes from Streptomyces sp. NPDC046303, assembly GCF_055588085.1. Classification (NCBI taxonomy): domain Bacteria; kingdom Bacillati; phylum Actinomycetota; class Actinomycetes; order Kitasatosporales; family Streptomycetaceae; genus Streptomyces; species Streptomyces sp. NPDC046303. Next base: position 202,424 of record NZ_JBVJFA010000001.1, on the reverse strand, counting down.
CTGCGGAGCTCCACGGCGGCGGTCAGCCCGACCGGGCCGGCGCCCGCGACCAGGACGTCTGTGGTGAAGGTCTGCGCCACTGGCGCCTCCCAGCGTGCGGCCCCCGGCGGGCGGCCCGTGGGGGGCGGGTGCCCCTCCATGGTGGCCGCCCGCCGGGCGTCCGGCATCTTCACCCCGTCGTCGGCCCGACGGGTGCCCGATGCCTCTGCGCGTCTGCGCCTACTCGATGACGAGGTCCACGTCGATGTTGCCGCGCGTGGCACGGGAGTACGGGCAGACCTCGTGCGCCTGCTTGACCAGCAGGGCGCCCGTCTCGCCCGCCAGGGACTCGGGGAGCTCGACGCGCAGGACCGCGGCCAGGCCGAAGCCGGCGCCGTCCTTGCCGATGGAGACCTCGGCCGTGACCGACACCTCGCTGGTGTCGACCTTGGCCTGGCGGCCGACCAGGCCGAGGGCGCTGGCGAAGCAGGCGGCGTAGCCGGCGGCGAAGAGCTGCTCGGGGTTGGTGCCCTGGCCGTTGCCGCCGAGCGCCGGGGGCATGGCGAGGGCGAGGTCGAGCTGTCCGTCGGAGCTGACGGTGCGGCCCTCGCGGCCGTTGGCGGTGGCGACAGCGGTGTACAGCGCGTCCATCGGAGTTCCTCTCGCAGAAATGTCCGTTGCGGCGGCCGCTGGTCGACCGCGCTCCACCATTAGAGCACGCAATTCAGTTGTGCACAATTAAATGCCTTGCACACGCTCCCCGGGTACACTGGCCTCCATGACCGAGAAGCCGACCGCACTCCGCCCCGACCAGGACTTCCTGCGCCTGGACGGCCAGATCTGCTTCGCGCTGAACGCGGCGAGCCGCGCCTTCGGAGGCCTCTACCGGGTGGTCCTCAAGGACCTGGGCCTGACCTACCCCCAGTACCTGGTGATGCTGGTGCTGTGGGAGCACGGCGAACTGCCGGTCAAGGAGATCGGGCAGCACCTGCGCCTGGACTCCGGGACGCTGTCCCCGCTGCTCAAGCGGCTGGAGGCGGCGGGCCTGGTGCGCCGCGAGCGCAGCACCGAGGACGAGCGGTCCGTGCACGCCCACCTCACCGGGGAGGGGGCCGCGCTGCGCGCCCGCGCGGCGGAGGTCCCGCGCCGGATCGCGGCCGCGACCGGCTTCGAGCTGGCGGAGATCGTCGAGCTCCAGACCCGCCTGAACCGCCTCACTGCCGCGCTCGACGCCGCGGTCCCGCAGGAGGCGTAAGCGGGCTCGGCGCCGGACACTGGGTCCGGGAGGCAGGAGGTATGCCGATGGACCCGGTGGCCGCTCTGGACCGGATCGCCTTTCTGCTGGAGCGCGCCCGGGAGCCCACCTACCGGGTCCGGGCCTTCCGCACGGCCGCGGCAGCGGTCGAGCGCATGGGCGAGCGCGAGACGGCCGAACGCGCGGCCGCCGGATCCCTGGAAGCGGTCAAGGGCATCGGTCCCAAGACCGCCCAGGTCGTACGGGAGGCGCTCGGCGGGGCCGTCCCGGGCTATCTGCAAAAGCTCGAGGACGAGGCCGCCGCACACCCCGGGGGCCCGCCGTCCACGCCCGGGGCCGCCGCCCTGCGGGCGGCGCTGCGCGGGGACTGCCACGTGCACTCGGACTGGTCCGACGGAGGCAGCCCGATCGAGGCGATGGGCCGGGCCGCGGCCTCGCTGGGGCACGAGTACGCCGTGCTCACCGACCACTCGCCGCGGCTCACCATCGCCCGGGGGCTGTCCCCGGAGCGGCTGCGCGAACAGCTGCGGGTGGTGGCGGAGCTCAACGAGAGCTGGGCACCGTTCAGGCTGCTGACCGGCATCGAGTGCGACATCCTCGACGACGGTTCGCTCGACCAGGAACCGGACCTCCTCGACCGGCTCGACCTCGTCGTCGGCTCCGTCCACTCGAAGCTGCGGATGGACGCTCCCGCCATGACCCGGCGGATGCTGGCGGCCGTGCGCAACCCCCTCATGGACGTACTGGGCCACTGCACGGGGCGGCTGGTCACCGGCCGGACCAGGCCGCCCTCCCGGTTCGACGCCGAGGCCGTCTTCGCGGCCTGCGCGGAGTCCGGTACCGCGGTGGAGATCAACAGCCGGCCCGAGCGGCTGGACCCGCCCCGGCCGCTGCTGCGCCTCGCCGTGGCCGCCGGGACCTTCTTCGCGATCGACACGGACGCGCACGCCCCCGGTCAGCTGGACTGGCAGCCCCTCGGCTGCGAACGGGCCGTGGAGTGCGGGGTCCCGGCCGAGCGCGTGGTCAACACCTGGACGGCGGACGGGCTCCTGTCCTGGACCCGCACCCGGCAGGCGCCGTAGACGGGATCAGGGGGCGGCTCGCGCGCTGCGGAAGGTGCGGCGGTAGGTGTCCGGGGGTACGCCGACGGTGCGGTTGAAGTGCCGGCGGAGCGTCGTGGCGGTGCCCATGCCGGTCGCCGCCGCGATGGCTTCGACGCTGTCGCCGGTGGCCTCCAGCAGCTCCTGGGCGCGCCGGATCCGCTGGGTCAGCAGCCATTGCAAGGGGGTGGTGCCGGTCACCGACCTGAAGTGGCGGCCGAGGTGGCGTGCGCTCATGTTCTGTGGTCGTGCGTTCCGGCGGGGAGGAGCGGCGCGCCGTGGCGAGCGGCCGGGACATCTACGCCGTCAGCGCGCCCCTCGCGGTGGAGGCGGTCCACCGGGCCCTCACCGGACGGACCAGGACGGTCGGTGTCGCCTCCGCCGGCGCGGCTTTCGACGCGCCCGATTTCCTCCGCGCCCTGTCCGCGCACCTTTCGCTCGACCTGCGCCCGTAAAGCCGCGTCGGCGGCGTGCGGGCGCTCGCTCCCGGCCGGACGCGCGGCCGTCTGCCCGGGTGGCGCACCGTCAGCGGGAGACGGCCGCCTCCCCGCCGAGTTCGACGACCAGCAGCAGGACGTCGGCTCCGGCCACGGCCAGTACGGCCAGGAAGGGCAGCCTCCCGGCCGGACGCAGGCCGGCGAGGAGCAGCGTGGCCGCCGTCCCCGCCAGCAGGGCCCAGCCGTACGCCGTCACCCGTCCCGGCGGCCCCGCCACCAGGGCGGCCGCCGAGCCGAGGACGAGGACCGCGGCCAGCGGACCCGAGCGGCGGGCGCCCAGCCGCTGGGGCAGGCCCACCACCCCGGTGGCCAGGTCGTCGGCGATGTCCGGCAGCACGTTCGCGAAGTGCGCGCCCGCGCCCAGCAGGGCGGCGGCCCCCGTGAGCCAGGCCGGCGGCCATGGCGTGCCGGGCAGGCCGAGGGTGACGAAGGCGGGCAGGAGGCCGAAGGCCAGCGCGTACGGGAGCCAGGACGCGGCCGTGCGCTTCAGCCACAGGTTGTACGCCCAGGCGGCTGCCACCGCGGCGAGATGGACGGCCCCGGCGAGCAGCCCGCAGGCCAGCGAGAGGGGGACGCAGGCCAGCAGGGCCAGGCCCGCCGCGCGGGTCACGGCGGCGGGTGGCACCGCACCCGCCACCAGGGGTTTGTCCCGCCGCCCCACGGCCAGGTCGCGCCGCAGGTCGGCCCGGTCGTTGCACCAGCCGACCGAGAGCTGCCCGGCGGCGACCGCTCCCACCGTGGCGGCCCCTCGCGCGAGGCCGTGCCCCGCGGCGGCCGCGAGCGCCGCGGTGAAGAGGGTGACGGCCGCCGCGGGCAGCGGATGGCAGGCCGCCAGCAGCCCTGCGGCCGCGGCGCCGCGGCTGCGGCGTACGGCGGGGGCGGTCGGCGGGGTGGCGGATCCGGCTTGCGTGGTTCGCGCGGGCACGGCGACACGCTACGCCGCGCCGCGCCCGGTTCGCCTCATTCATTACGATGTGTCAGTTGTTTTCCTATGGTGAACGAATGACGCGTGTCCTGGCAGTGAGCAGCGTGTTCCCGCCCCATCGCCATCCGCAGGCCGAGATCACGGCCGCGCTCGCCCGCTTCCTCCCGCCGGGCTCCGACACCGCCCTGCTGCACCGGGTGCACGCCTCCGTACGCGTGCGCAGCCGGCATCTCGCCCTCCCCCTGGACCGGTACGGGCCGTCGAACGACTTCGGCACGACCAACGCCCTGTTCCTGGACGCGGCCCTCGAGCTCGGCGGCCGGGCCCTCGAGCTGGCCCTCGCCGAGGCCGGTCTGGCGGCGCCGGAGATCGACCTCGTCATGTCGACCACGGTGACCGGGCTCGCGACGCCCTCGCTGGAGGCCCGCCTCGCCACGCGCGCCGGCCTGCGTCCCGACGTACGGCGGGTGCCGCTCTTCGGTCTCGGCTGCGCGGCGGGCGCCGCAGGTGTCGGCCACCTCCACGACCACCTGACGGGCCGGCCCGGCCACGCGGCCCTGCTGCTGTCCACGGAGCTGTGTTCGCTCACCCTGCAGTCCACGGACACCTCGATGGCGAACCTCGTGGCCGGGGCCCTGTTCGGCGACGGGGCGGGCGCGCTCGTCGCGGTGGGCCGCGACCACCCGCTGCACGCCACGGGCGCCGGACCTTCGGTGGTGGCCGCGCGCAGCCGCCTCTACCCGGGCACCGAGCACCTGCTCGGCTGGGACATCGGCCACTGGGGCCTGCGCATGGTCCTGGGCCGCGAACTCCCCGACCTGGTCAGGCTGCACGTGGCCGAGGAGGTGGAGACGTTCCTCGCCGCGCACGACCTCAAGCCCTCGGACGTGGACGCCTGGATCTGCCACCCCGGAGGACCGAAGATCCTCGACGCGCTGGGCGAGGCCCTGACGCTGCCCGAATCGGCCTTCGCGGCGAGCCACCGCTCGCTGGCGGCCGTCGGCAACCTCTCCTCGGCCTCCGTCCTGCACATCCTGGGCGGCATCCAGAGCGCGGGGCCCCCGCCGCCCGGATCGGTCGGGCTGATGCTCGCCTTCGGGCCGGGCTTCGCCTCCGAACTCGTCCTGCTCCGCTGGTGACCCTGCCGCTCAGGCCCCCGCCTCCCTTGATCCCCCACACACCTGGCTGGTGACTCCATGGCCCTCACTCCGTCCATGACCTGGTATCTGCTGCTCATCGGCCTGGTCGCAGCCGAGCGGCTCGCCGAACTGGCCACGGCCCGCCGCCACGCGGCATGGAGCCTGGCCCGGGGCGGCCGCGAGTACGGCCGCGGCCACTACCCCGCGATGGTCGCCCTGCACATCGCGCTGCTGGCGGGCTGCGCGGTGGAACCCTGGGCCGCCGGGCGCCCGTTCCTGCCCGCGCTCGGCTGGACGGCCCTCGCCCTGGCCCTCGCGGCGCAAGCCCTGCGCTGGTGGTGCATCGCGACCCTCGGACCGCGCTGGAACACGCGGGTGCTGGTCGTACCGGGGCTGCCGCTCGTGGCGGCCGGGCCGTACCGGTGGATGCGCCATCCCAACTACGTGGCGGTAGTCGTGGAGGGCGCCGCCCTGCCGCTGGTGCACACCGCCTGGCTGACCGCCCTCGGCTTCACGGCGCTCAACCTGCTGCTCCTGCGCGTGCGGATCGGCTGCGAGGACGCCGCGCTGACGGACGGCGGACGGCTGCGCGCCCCCGCCTCCGTCCCGACGGCCGGCTCCCCCTCGTGATCGACCTGCTGATCGCGGGCGGCGGCCCGGCCGGTCTGGCGACGGCCATCCACGGCGCTCTGGCGGGCCTGGAGGTCGTGGTCGTCGAACCCCGCCCCACTCCCGTCGACAAGGCCTGCGGCGAAGGGCTGATGCCCGGGGCGGTCGCCCGGCTGCGGGAGCTGGGCGTCGGCGTGGCCGGGCAGCCGTTCCACGGCATCCGCTACGTGGACGGCGTGAGCGGGCGGCACGCGGACGGGCTGTTCCACTCCGGTCCCGGTCTCGGCGTCCGGCGGACCGTCCTCCAGGCGGCGCTGGCGGAACGGGCCGCGCAGCTGGGCGTACGGGTGCTCCGGCAGCGCGTCGACGGGGTCAGCCAGGCCGGCGACACCGTCAACGCCGCCGGGCTCACGGCCCGTTACCTCGTCGCCGCGGACGGGCTGCACTCCCCCGTCCGGCGCGCTCTCGGCCTGTCCGTGCCGCCCGCGCCGGGCCGGCCCGCGCGGTACGGCCTGCGCCGCCACTACACCGTCGAACCGTGGAGCGATCTGGTCGAGGTGCACTGGTCGGCGCATTGCGAGGCGTACGTCACCCCGCTCGCGCCCGACCGGATCGGCGTGGCCGTCCTGACCACGGAGCAGGCCCCGTTCGACGTACAGCTCGCCCGGTTCCCGCTGCTGGCGGCGCGGCTGCCCGCCTCCCCCGGGGCGCCGGTGCGCGGCGCCGGGCCGCTGCGCCAAGGGGCCCGCGTACGGGTGGCGGGGCGCGTGCTGTTCGTCGGGGACGCCGCCGGGTACGTGGACGCGCTGACCGGCGAGGGCCTCACCCTGGCCGTGACGGCGGCGGGCGAACTGGTGCGCTGCGTACGGGCGGGGCGGCCACAGGCGTACGAACAGGCCTGGCGGGAGCTGTCGCGCAGCTACCGCACACTCACCGAGTCCCTGCTGTGGGCACGGCACCGGCCGCCGCTCGCCCGGCGGATCGTCCCGCTGGCGGCCCGCCTCCCGCGCGTCTTCACGCGAGCCGTGAACCTGCTGGCGCAACCGGGGCCGTGAACCTGTCGGCGCAACCTGCCGGCGCAACCTGCCGGCGCAACCTGCCTGGCATGAAGCGGCACCCCGTGCGGTGTGCGCACGGGGTGCCGCTCGTCCGACCGCGGCTTACCGCTCGGCGGGTGCCGTTGCCGGGTTGCCGGGTTGCCGGGGTTGCCGCCGGATCAGGCCGGGTTCTCCCGGCTGTTCCTCAGCGCAAGTCCCGCGAGGACGGCGCCGGCCGCCGCACTGAGCATCACGGCGCTGCCCGCCCAGGCGAGGGTCCCGCCGACCGCCCCGGACAGGGGGTCGAAGGCCGCCGCGCCGCCGAACACGTGCAGGGCCACGACACCGACGGCCGTGGCCGCCGCGGCCCGCCACGCCATCGTGGTGTCCCGCACCGCCAGCAGCGCGCCGAAGCCGACGCACAGCAGGGTGACGAGGAGCGGCAGGAAGTCCACGGGCGCCGCCGTCGGCAGCGCCGCCGGGTCGACGGGCAGGTGCAGCGCACCGCTGACCAGCAGGGCGACCGCCACCGGCCAGCGCAGGGCGTGCCGCAGGACCGGCGGGCCGGAGGGGGCCGGTGCGGGGGCCGGTCCGGTGGTCCGGCGCTGCTTCGCGTACGGGGCGTCGTACAGCTCACGGTACGGGGGCTCGAACGGCTCCTCCACGTACGGCTCCTCTGCCGGTTCGGGCCACCCCGGCGGTTCGGCCCGCTCGCCGCCGTCCCTGGACACCGCGGACGGCGTGGACGGCGTGGGCTCTGCGGACCCGTCCGCATCGACGGGTGGTTCGGACGGGGTGGGCTCCTCGGTGCCGAGGATGGTCACCAGCAGGGCCACGTCCTCGATGGGCCGGCCGACGGCGGCGGCGCGCAGCGTGATGTCCGCCGCGTCCACCTCGTGCGGGGGCTCGCCCAGGAGGGCGACCATCTCCCGCACTTCGTGCACGGGACGGGTCACGGCGGCCGTGCGCAGCGCCTCGTGTCCGGGATTGGGCAGCTGGCCGGTGTCCTTCAGGAGGCTCACCAGGGCGGTGACCTCCTCCAGCGGGCGGCAGGTGGCCGCCGTGTCCAGCAGGGTGCGTACGGGCTGGGTGCCCGGCGCGCCCGGAGGGGTGGTGTCGGGGATCTCACGGCGGTCTTCTCGGTCCGTCGCCGCGAGGGTGATGGGGTCATTCATGGAAAGCTCCGTTCGCCGACACGCGGGTCTACACGTCGCGCGCCGGTCATCGTGCGTCATGGGAAGCGCACGCTTTGTTACATTGAGTGCCAGATTCGCCCACTGCGCCATTCGGGGCGCGCAAACGGGGCGCCGGGCGCGCCGCCGCGGCCCCGGGAAAGGCGTGAGCGTGACCTGTGTGCGGAGTTTCTGGCGCCGGTGCGCAAGGCCGCTGACCCTGACCCTGACCCTGCCGGCCGTACTGCTGCTGGCGGGCGCTGCGCCGGATCCGGAGCGGCACGGGCCCGACCGGGCAGTCGCGGACCTGTCCGTTGTGGACCGGCCCGTCGTGGACACCGACCGGGGGCGGGTCCGCGGCCTGGACCACGGGGACCACCGCTCCTTCCAGGGACTCCCGTACGCCGCTCCCCCGACGGGAGCGCTGCGCTGGCGGCTTCCGCAACCCGCGCCCCGATGGGAGGGGGTGCGCGAGGCGGCGGCCCCCGGCTCGCGCTGTGTGCAGCTGCCGGCGCTCGGGCCCGGCGCTCCGATCGGCTCCGAGGACTGCCTGTACGTGAACGTCACCGTGCCCGCGGGCGCCGCCGCCCGCGGCGCGCCGCGGCGGCCGGTCATGGTCTGGTTCCACGGCGGGGGCTTCCTCAACGGCGCGGGGGACCTGTACCGGCCCGAGCGGCTCGCGGTCCGCGGCGGCGTGATCGTGGTGACCGTCAACTACCGGCTGGGCGTCTTCGGCCTGTTCGGCCATCCGGAGCTGGGCGGGGCGCCCGGCTTCGCCCTCGCCGACCAGCAGGCCGCGCTGCGCTGGGTGCGGGAGAACGCCGGGCGGTTCGGCGGCGACCCGGGCAACGTCACGGTGTTCGGGGAGTCGGCCGGCGCCCTCAGCGTCTGTGCGCACCTCACCTCGCCCGCCTCGGACGGCCTCTTCCACCGGGCGGTCGTGCAGAGCGGCTCGTGCTCGGCCACGATCCCGCCGTGGTCGCTGCTGCCCACGCTCGGTACGTACGAACCCTTCGTGCCCGAGCGGCGCACGGTCGCGGACGGCGTCCTGGCGGCGGCCCGGCTCGGCTGCGAGGGCCCCGCCGCAGTCCTGGACTGCCTGCGCCGGCTGGACGTCCGCGAGCTGGCGACCCCGGACCTCATGCAGGCCTTCTCCACGCTGTCCTACGGCGGCGCCCTGTTGCCGGCGGAGCCCCGACGGGCGCTGGAGAACGGGCACTTCGCCCGGGTGCCGGTGATGCAGGGCACCACGCGGGACGAGATGCGGCTGTTCGTCGGAGCGACCCTGGCGGCGTACCCGCTGCCCGACGGGGACGCCTACCGGGCCCGGCTGGCACGGTCGTTCGGGGCTTCGACGGCCCGCGCGGCCGAGGCGGAGTACCCCGTCGCCGCCTACCCGACCCCGGCGACGGCCTGGGCGACCCTGCTGTCCGACGCCGCGTTCATCTGCCCGGCGCTGCGGGACAGCGGTGCGCTGGCCCGTCACGTGCCGACGTACGGCTACCGGTTCTCCGACCGCCAGGCGCCCAACTTCACCGGCGTGCCCGAGGTGCCGGGGCTGCCGTTCGGGGCCTCGCACGGCTTCGAGCTGCCCTACCTCTTCGATCTGGCGCCCCTGCCCGCCGCGCAGCGCGAGCTGTCGGACCGGATGACCGACTACTGGACCGGCTTCGCACGCGGCGGAGTCCCCCGCGCCACGCAAGCCCCACCGTGGCCGCGCTACCGCACCCCGGCCTCGGTCCTGTCCCTGGCGCCCGGGCCGGACGGAATCCACCCGGTCGATGCCCGGACGGAACACCACTGCGCCCTGTGGGACGCCCACTGGCCCGGGGTCACCAGGTCTCGGTGACGACCACTCCGCTGTCGGCGGTGCGGATCTGCACCGTTCCCCCGTCTCCGTAGACCTCGTGCCGCCACGTGGCGAACAGCGTGGCCAGCCGGCGGGCGTCGTCGCCAAGGCCCTTGCCCACGGAGCGGGTCACGAAGCTGATCTGCGCCTCTCCGACTTCGTGTACCTTGCGGACGCGCACTTCCCTGACCGCGTCGGCAAGCATGAAGTGGTCTTCGCTGGTGCGGTGCTCGGTGAAGTAGGCCTGGAAGTCCCGGGTCATGTCGAACCAGTCGGCCGGGCCGCAGGGACCGCCGCCGTTGGTCATCGCGCCGTCGGTCGTCTCGCCGTCGGTCGGCGGACCGGCATGGCCGCCGGTCTCCCCGTCCGTCGGCGGACCCGCGTAGCCGCCCGTCTCCTCGTCCGTCGGCGGACCCGCGTAGCCGCCCGTCTGTTCCTCCGTCGGCACATCGAGCGCGCACTTCTGCGGCGGGAGGCTCGGGACGGGCGCCGGCCCCGCGGCCTGCCCCGCCCCCTTGGTCCCGCATGCCGCGAGGACCGCACACAGCAGCCCCGCCGCCAGCACGCGCCCGACCGTCTTCGTTGTCATGGTCATCACCCTTTTTGGACCTCAAGAGGCGTGGAAACCGGCCCTGGTTCCACCCCGGCGGAAAGAGGTGCGCCACCCGGGTGCGCCCACGCCCGTGCGGATCGGCGGATCAGTCGGCCGGGGACGGCGCCCAGGACGCGGCGACCAGGGCGCGTTCCGCCGCTGCCAGGTGGGTGGCCGCGGACAGCCAGGCGTGGGCGTAGGCCTCGGAGGAGGGATCGGCCAGGCGTCCGAAGGCGTCGCGGGGGCGGCGGTCGGCCTCCGCGGCGAGGGCGGCGGCCAGCTCCGCCGCCCCGGTGAACCCGGCCCGGCGCAACGGGCCGTACGCGGCGAGGGGTTCGGTGCCGCGGGCCGCCTCGGCCACGGCGCGGCGGCCGCCCGCGACCCCCGTCTCCAGGAGGCGGCGTACGCGCCACAGCGGGGAGTCGGCCAGCGGGTCCGGGGCGGCGGGAGCGGGCTCGGGAACGGGCTCGGTGGTGGGCTCGGTGGTGGCCGGCGGCGGGAAATGGGCGCCCTGGAGGCGGTCGTAGCCGAGGTCCGCCCGGCCCAGCCACTCCTCCGGGAGCCGCAGGGTGTATGCCGCGCCGGGCACGGGGCCTACGGCGAGGGGGCGCAGGGTCGCGGCCCGGTCCAGGTCGGGGCGGCCCAGGACACGCATCAGCAGACCGGGGTACGAGCCGAGGCGGCGCAGGTTCGCCGTGTGCGCCAGCTCGGGGTGGGGGTGCGCGGGCCGCAGCCGCAGCAGGGGCGCGCCCGGCCTCGTCTCGCGGACCAGGAGGTGTTCGCCGGCCGAGCCCACGACGGCGACCTCGCAGCCGAGCAGGGCCGGTTCGGCGCCCTCGGGGTCCGCGGGCCGGTCGGCGACCGCCTCGGCCGCGGGCCGGGCGAAGAGCGCCGCGGCGGGCTCCTCGGTCCAGCGGATGCCGCGCAGCGGGGTCGCCTTGACCCCGCCTCCGGCGCCGAGCCGGCCTTCCGGGGAGACGGTCGCACCGACGATGCGCAGGCCGCCGCGGGCCAGCCCGGCGTGGTCGAGGACGGCGCCGCCGAGGGCGACGGAGGCCGAGGCCGCGCCGCGGGCCCGGGCGAGTCCGCCGGGCCGCACGTCGGAGAGCGAGTACGCGGCGCCGTCCGGTGCCAACAGGTGGGTGACCACTCCGCCGTAGCCGGTGGCGGAGAGCACGGGCTCCCGGCACAAGCCGTACACCTGGAGGCTGCCGCCGGGCGTGTAGGCGCGGCGGGCGGTGCCGGTCAGGGCGGGCTCGGAGCGGCCGGCGGCCAGCAGGGCGGCGGTGCGCAGGAGTTCGCGGAAGGCGTCGGTGAGCGCGCCCATGCGCTGCCCGGCCTGCTGCGCCCGGGCGGCGCGCAGGCCTCGTACGACGCGCAGGGCGGCCGCCTCGGCCCGCGGCAGCCCGGCGAGGCGGGCGGTGTGCGCGGCGCGCAGCAACTCGGCCTGGACGACGGCTCCTCCGGCGGTGACCCCGGCGGCGAGGACATCGGCGGCGACCCGCCAGAGCGCGGCCGATGCCCGCAGCTGGGCATCGGTGAGCGGCGCGGGCGGCGCGCCCGCCGGGTCCGGTCCCCCGGCCACGCCCGTGGCCGGGCCCACTCCCCCGGCCATGGTCGGGGCCGTGGCCGCGCCCGTGGCCGTGGCCGTGGTTGTGGCCGTGGCTGTGGCCGTGTCCGCGCTCGGCCCTGCGGCCGGGTCCAGGACCGGGCCCGGGCCGGGGCCCGTGGGGCCCGCGTCGGCGCCCGTGGGGCCCGCGTCGGGGCCCGTACCGGGGCCAGGCGGGGCCGCTTCCGCATCCGGGGCCGTGGCCGGGGGCGGGTCGGCGAGCGGGGCAGCGCCCAGCGCCGCGGCGCGGTGGAGGCAGCGGGGGGCCAGCAGGCAGGTGCAGACCGCCTGGCCGGGCTCGGTGACCGCCCCTCCCGGGCCGGGTCGCAGGGTGACGACGGCGTCCTCACCGAAGCCGAGGACGACGGCGCCGTCCGCCCCGCTCGCGGCGAGCGCACCGCAGCTCGCGATGGCGGCGTCCAGCTTCTTGCGCAGCCGCGCGCTGAGCTGCTCGACGGCTTCGGCGAGCACCTCGGGTGCGACGGGCGGCAGTGAGGTGGTCAACGGGCTTCTCCACGGAGTCGGTCGCCCACCCAGCGGGCGAGGGCGAGCGGGCTGAGGGCGGCCACCGGCATGCCGGCGGCGACGAGTTGCCGGGCCACCGGGACCGAGTACCGCGGCGTGCCCGTGTCGTCGAGCGCGGCGCAGCCCAGCAGGTGGGCGCCGGAGGCGGCGAGCGCGCGGACCTCTCCGAGCAGCCCGCCGACCGGGGCGCCCTCCTCGAAGTCGCTGACCACGACGACGAGGGTGCGGCTCGGGACGGTCATCAGCGTGCGGGCGTGCGCGAGGCCCGCCGCGATGTGCGTACCGCCGCCGACCCGGACCTCCAGCAGCAGCGAGAGCGGGTCCTCGACCCGGTCGGTGAGGTCCAGGACCTGGGTGGAGAAGGCGAGGAAGTGGGTGGACAGGGTCGGTACCCCGCCCAGCACGGCCGCGGTCAGCGCCGACCAGATGACGGAGGCCTCCATCGATCCGGACACGTCGACGACCAGGATCAGCCGCCAGTCGCTCTCGCGGCGGGCCCGGGTGCTGAACACGGGCCGCTCGGGGACCACGGCCACGCTGCCGTCGGGCCGCCGCCGGGCGTGCGCGAGGTTGGCCCGCAGGGTGCGGGCCAGGTCGAGCGTGCCCCCGGGGCGGCGGGTGGGGCGCGGGGTGGCGAGGCCGGACAGGGCCGGGCGCAGCCGGGTGGCCAGCTCCCTGGCCAGTTCGTCGACCAGCCGCCTGACCAGCCGCCTGACCAGCGGCCGCAGCCGGGCGAGTTGGGCCTCGGGCATCCCTCCGGCGAGGGACAGGACGGAGCTCAGCAGCTCCACGGAGGGCCGTACGGACGCCGGGTCGAGCTGGGCGAGGACGTCGGTGCGGCCCGCCTCGGCCGCTCCGCCCAGCACCTCTTCCCGTACCTCGGGGCCGAACAGCGCCTCCAGCTCCTGCGACCACTCCCGGGCGGTGGGAAAGGAGGCGCCCTGGCCACCGCCCTGGCCACCGCCCTGGCCGCCCTGGCCGCCGTCGAGGTCGGCGGAGCCTTCGCCGCGGCCGGCGCCGTACAGCTCGTCGAGGGCGTGGGCGTAGCGGCGGGCCGCCGCGGGGAGCCGGTCGCGTTCGCGGCCGAGCAGCAGCCGCCAGCGGTCGGCGGCAGCGAGCCGCCGCCCGCCGGTCTCGGCGGGCGGGCGCGGGCACGGGGGTGACGCCTCGGCGGTATCCGGCGCCGCGGAGACCACCGGGGCCTGCGGCCCGGCCTGGACCGGAGCCGGTACGGGCGCCCCGGGCAGCGGGAGTTTCGTGAGCGCGGCGCGTCCGGCGGCGTCGGCGGCCGCCCAGAGGGCGAGCAGCGCGGGCGGCGCGTCCAGCGCCACGTCGATCCGGTCGCCGATCCGCTCGCCCACGGTGTCCAGCAGCCGGTCGCGGGCGGCGGGCGACAGGGTGTCGAAGCCGCCCCGCAGGGCGGGGAGGCGGTCGAGGAAGTCCTGGTCGGTGAGGTGCTCGACGCGTTCCAGGAGCGGGGTGAGCGCGGCCGGGGAGGACTGCAGGAGCGGTCCCGCGGCGGTCAGGACTCCGCCGAGCCGGCGGGTCAGGGCGCGGCGGGCGCCGGGAGTGGTCGCGCCGTCGATCCAGCCCGCGGCGCGGTCGCCGAGCCGGGCGGCCGGATCGAGGTCGAGGAGGACCCGTACGGCCAGGGCCGCGCCCTGGATCAGCGGGGAGGCGGAGGCGGCCAGGGCGGCGAGGGCCTCGTCGGTGCGCAGCCCGAGGTGGTGGGCGGCGGCGCGGTCGGCGAGGGACACCAGGGCTGCGGCGTCGGCGGCGTCCTCGCTGCCGGCGAGGCCGGGCAGCGAGCGGACGGCCGCTTCGAGCAGCTCGCCGGTGAGCGCGGCGGCGGTGGCGCGGGACGCGGCACCGGTGCCGGGGAGATGGCCGCGGTGGAGGGCCTCCAGGAGGTCGAGGGCATCGAGGAGTTCGGGCAGGGTCGCGGTCTGCGGCAGGAGGCCGGCCGCCTCCTGGAGGCGTACGTCGACCAGCTCGGGCAGATCGCAGCGCGCGGCGGCGGCCAGCCCGGCGAGGATCTGGGCCGGGGTCGGTCCGCCGTCGGCGGCGGCGCGGCGGGCGGTGTCGCGGAGCGTGCCCGCGGCGGCCTGGGCGGCGGTGACACCGCGCACCCCGGCGAGGTCGAGGCGGGCCGGGACCGAAGGAGTCCAGGACAGCCGCCACTTGGTGCCGAGCGCGGTGCCGTCGCCGGTGGTGGCGACGGTGAGGGGTTCGCCGTAGGAGGCCCCGCAGACCAGGAGCCGCTGGAGGAGTACCTCGCGGCGGCCGTCGAGGGCGGAGCGCAGCGGGTCCAGGCGGACCTCGCGGGAGGCGGGGTCGTCGGGGCCGGGCAGCCGCAGCTCGGCCAGCTCGGCCTCGACGGAGGGGCCGAGGCCGGAGCGGGGGGCGTGCGGGGTGATCCGGCCGCGGGCGGTGCCGACGAGTACCGCCTCGAGCGCGCGGGCCAGCGCCCGGCCGCGGCCGAGCGGTTCGCCCTGGCCGAGGACGGTGCCGACGGCCTCGAGGAGTTCGCCCCGGCCGGGCGCGGGGAGCCCGCGCAGGACGGCCAGGTCGCAGGCGAGCCGCAGGGTCTCGGCGGCCTCGCCGGTCCCGGCGGTGTGCCCGGCGCGGCGCAGTTCCCGGCACAGGCCGGTGACGGCCACGGAGGCCGCCTCCCGGACCAGGCCGGGCTCCCCACCGGCCGCCAGAACGGCCTGCTGCCAGAGCGGATCCCGGATCCCGGCGGGGTAGCCGGAGCGGGAGTCGAGCAGGTCGAAGGAGTAGGGCACGAGCGAGGTGACGGCCTGTGCGCCGGCCGCGCCCGCGGCGGCGTCGTGCACGCGGCGGGCGCCGGGCTCCGCGCCGGACGGGGTGCCGAATGGGGCGCCGGACGGGCTACGGCCTTCCGCCCCTGCCGCGGGGACGGCCCCGGCACCGGCACCGGCCCCGAGCCTGTGCCTGAGCCCAGGCTCCTTCGCCCCGTCCTCGGTGGCTCCGTCGCCCGGAGCGCTCCGTACGCCGGAGTCCGGGATCGTCTCGGCCGCCGTGGCGGAGGGAGCGGTTACGGGGGCTGCGCCCAGGAGGGCCGGGGCGTGGAAGGCGCCGATCACGGCGGCCACGCGGTGGCCTGCGGCGAGGGCGCCCGCGATGACCTCCCGCATGTGGGACTCGCGTGCCAGGTCGGCCGCCGGGACGGTGGCGGCGTCCGCGCGCAGCGCCCAACCGACGCCGAGCGCGGCGCGCCGTACGGCTTCCGGGGAGCAGCCGGGCGCGAGCACCTCGACGGCCCGGTCCCACATGTCCTCCCCGTCCCGTCCGGTCCCGGCGGCAGCGAGCGCGTCGGCGAAGCTGCGTCCGCGCGCAGGGACCGGGTCCGGGGCCGGGGCCGTGCCCGGCTCCCGGTCCGGAGTGGTGTCGGCCGGTGGGGTCCAGGCGGGGGCGGACAGGGGGAGGTCGCAGCACAGGACGGTCGCGCCGCGCGCCGCGGCCCAGCGGATCGCGGCGAGTTCCGGGGAGAAGTCGGCGAAGGGGTAGAAGGCCAGGCGGCCGTCCCGGCCCGTGCCGGCCAGGGCGACGGGGGCGACGGTCTCCGGGTCGGCCAGGTGCTCCAGCCAGGGCTGGAAGTCCGCCGGGAGCTCGACGCAGAGCAGGTCCGCGCCGGAGGCGTCCAGCAGGTCGGGGACCAGCGCCGCCAGGGCGGGGCTGTGGTGGCGTACGCCCAGCAGGTACGGCTCGCGCGACGCGGCGAGCGCCTCGACGGCCGCCCGCGGGTCGACGGCCGCCCGCGGGTCGGCGGACGCGCCCTCGGCCGGACGCCGGGCGGCCCCGGGTTCCTGCGCCGTACCCGGATCGGCGGGTGCCGCGGTCGTGGTCAACGCAGGCTCCCGCGCAGGTCCCAGAGGCGGCGCCACATCGCCGAGCCGTCCTCGGCCCGGCGGCGGACCGGGCCGTCCCAGTAGCCGAGGAGGCGTCCGTGGTCCGCCGGGTCGTCCTTGCGGACCACGCCCAGCAGATGTCCCGGAAGCAGGTCCAGGACGTCTCCGCCCGGCAGGTACGCGGCCGCGACCCCCAGCGAAGCCGCCACCTGCACGGCCTCGGCGGTGGACATGACCGTACCGGGGCGCTCCACGTCCCAGCCCTCGGCGGAACGCCCGGAGCGCAGGTCGCGGAAGACGGTGACGAGCGCGTCGAGCACGGCGTCGTCGACCCCGAAGGCGGCGCCGGCCCGCTGCACGGCGGCGACCGCCTGGCGGCGGATGAGGGTGGCCTCGGCGTCCGCGTCGGCGATGGGGGCGACGGTCTCGAAGTTGAAGCGCCGCTTGAGGGCGGCGGACATCTCGGAGACGCCGCGGTCGCGGAGGTTCGCGGTGGCGATGACGGTGAAGCCGGGGGCCGCGCTGACCACCGCGTCCTGCGTGGCGGTCAGTTCGGGCACGGTGACCCGCCGGTCGGACAGGATCGACACCAGCGCGTCCTGGACCTCCGGCAGACAGCGGGTGATCTCCTCGACGCGTACCACCCGCCCGGTCCGCATGGCGGAGAGCACCGGTGAGTCGACGAGGGCTCCCGCGCTCGGTCCTTGGGCCAGCAGCAGCGCGTAGTTCCAGCCGTACCGGAAGGCGTCCTCGGTGGTTCCGGCCGTGCCCTGGACGGTGAGGGAGCTGGTGCCGCAGACGGCGGCGGCCAGCAGCTCGCTGAGCATGGACTTGGCCGTGCCCGGCTCGCCGGTGAGCAGCAGTCCGCGCTCCCCGGCGAGGGTGACCACGCAGCGCTCCACGAGGGCGCGTTCGCCGACGAACTTGGGGGCGATGACCCGCTTGGCGCCGCCCTGGGGCGGGGCCAGCTCGGCTCCGTCGCTGCCGCAGACGAAGGTGACGACGGCGCGCGGGGTCAGCGCCCAGCCTGGCGGGCGGGGGCCGGGGTCCTGGGCGGCCAGGAACGCGAGTTCGGCGGCGTACCGCTCCTCGGCGGGCTGTACCTGCCGGGCGGGCGCCGGCGCTGCGGCGGCCTGGTCGGTCAGGGTCATGGGAGTCCTCCTGGGTGGTGCGGGAAACGAAGGGGGCGGGCCCGGGATCAGGGGCGGGGTCAGGGCGCGGCCGGGATCAGGGGCCGGGGGCGGGTTCAGGGGGCGCGGCGCGGCCCGCGCCCCCGGCGGACGCGAGCGCGCGGGTGGGAGCGCGAGCGAACGCAGGGGCGGGGGGACGCGCCGCGCCGGGTTCAGCGGGGTGTCATGGCCGGCGGGCGCGGCCGCGCGTGCGCTTCACCTTGAGTTCCTCGAAGCGCGGGACGTCGCCCTCGCGGACCCGCTGCCAGGCCCGGCGGTAGAGGTCCGCGGCCGGTTCGGCCGGCACCAGCGGCCCCCGCAGGGCGGCGCCGTACATCGGGAGCTTCCACTGCTCGACCGGCAGCACCGGGGAGGCCATGTCCGCCCACCCGCCCGGCAGGAAGAGCGAGCGTCCGGCCCGGCTCCGGCCGGCCGACACCACCAGGTCGGTCGCGGCCAGTTCGGCGCGGGCGGCCTTCAGCCTGGCGGGCTTCCAGCCGGTCCAGCGCGCCGTGTTGCGGTCGGTGGGGTCGGGCATGGCGAGCAGCATGAGGTACAGGACCGCCGCGTCCGCGCCGAGTCCGTACGCGTCGGCGGCCTCCGCCACCAGCTCGGGGACCGACCGGCCGGGGTCCTGCGGCCACCAGGTGCCGTCCTTGTCGACGGCGCCCGCCGCCGGGGCGCCCGGGTCGGCGAGCAGGGCGGCGAAACGCGGGTCGTGAGCGG
Organism: Streptomyces sp. NPDC046303; assembly: GCF_055588085.1. Classification (NCBI taxonomy): domain Bacteria; kingdom Bacillati; phylum Actinomycetota; class Actinomycetes; order Kitasatosporales; family Streptomycetaceae; genus Streptomyces; species Streptomyces sp. NPDC046303. Next base: position 184,369 of record NZ_JBVJFA010000001.1, on the reverse strand, counting down.
CCCGCAGGGCGGTCTCGACCGCGTTGGGCTGCCGGTCGTCACCGCGCAGGACGGCCAGGTACGGGTCGGATCCGGTGGAGTCCAGCAGCGCCGGGCGCAGCGCGGACCGGGGCCGGTTGTCCTGGGTGGCCATGACCACCGCGCCGTACCGCTCGAAGCCCTCACCGGTCTCGGTGGGTGTGCCGGCCGCCTTCCGGAAGTCGGCGAGGTCGGTGTAGTGCCCGCTGTCGAGCAGGAGTTCGGGGGCGGCGAGCCGCTGCCGTACGGCCGTCAGCGCGGGCGGCAGGGCCGCTCGTACGGGGTCGCCGGCGGGCAGCCGGTGGGCGAGCCAGGCCATCGTGGCCATGGCGGCGGTCAGGACGGCCGAGGTGAACGGGCGGTTGGCCGGCTCGCGGGGCTCCGCGTGGTCGCCGCGTACCGTCCAGGCCACGTCGGCGGACAGCTCCGGGGAGAGGGCCGGGTCGAGGATCGCGGACAGGGCGCGGGGCACGGCCCACCCGGTGCGCAGTGCCCGCGAGGCTTCGGTGAGCAGCCAGTCGGGCACCGGCGTGCGGCGGCCGACGCGCTGGTTCCACACCTCGGCGGCGGCGGCCGCGTCGGGGCCCTCGGTCCACAGGAGTGCGGGGTCGGCGGGCAGCAGCGCGGCGACGACGGCCCGCCGGACCACGACGTCGAGGCTCTTGAGCTCGTCGCGGGCGTGCGCCCCGTCGGTGGCCTTGATGCCGAGGAGGGTGCGCAGGTCGGCGGGCAGGAAGCTGTTCCCCCAGCTCTCCACGGCGGGCATGCCCGCGATGACCAGCCGTGCCAGGGCGCCGGAGACTCCGGTCAGGCGGGCGAACTCCTCGGCGGCTTCGGGGAAGAAGGGCGCGGGGCCCCGGTCGTCGGCCTCGGTGAGGAAGCGGGCCAGCCAGTCCGGGCCGCGCCGGGGGTCGCCCAGCGGGGCGTCGCCGCGCAGGGTGTAGGGCCCCGGGACGGTGAAGCGGCCGGTGGGATCGTGGAGCAGGGCGCCGAACTCGTGGCCGTCGGGGACGGATTCGCTGTGCTCGGTCGTGGCGAGGACGGCTCCGCCGCCGAGCGGGAGCACGGCGCGCCGGTTCGTGTTCCGGTCGGCTCCGTCGGGCGTGCGCAGGTGGCGCTGGTCGAGGTGGACCACGACCCGGCGCCAGTGGGGTGCGGAGCCTTCGGCGGAGGCCAGTCCCAGCGCGTCGATCCCGCGGAGCAGGGTGACGAGGGCGGCGCGCTCCTCGTCGGTGGTCCCGGCGGCGGCCGCCCGGTAGGCGACGGCGGCGGGCTGGTCGATCAGCGGGGTCCAGGGCAGCCCGGAGTAGGGCAGTTCGGGCACGTCGAAGTGCAGCCTGCCCGGTACCGCGGCCGCCGCGCCGTCGCTGCGGGCGGCGGCGATCTGGCGCAGGAAGCGGTGGGCCACGTCGCTTTCGGCGGCCCAGTGGTAGTAGCCGGTGCCGGCGAGTCCGTTCAGCGCCCGGGCGATCAGCTGGTCGGCGGGGCCCTCGGGCTCGGCCTCGGCGGCTTCCGCGTCGGGACGGAGCCGGGCGGCGACCCCGTCGAGGGCCTTCTGCTGCACGAGGGTGAAGCGCAGGACCTCGATGATCCCGCCGATCAGCTCGGGGGCGGTGACCCGGGGCAGGGCCGCGGCCACCAGTGCGGGCAGGTCGTCGGCCTTCTCCGCGGCGGCGGCCGACTTCAGCAGGGCGGCGACGGTTTCCCGGTCGGCGGTGCGCAGCGCGGCCGAACCCTCGGGGTCGCGGGGGCGCAGCGCGTACCAGTGGGATAGCGGGGGCAGGTTCACGCTGCCGGTCGCGAACGGGACCCGGCGCTCGTCGTCGCGCGACGTGGCGGTGATCACCCCGTCGGGGTCGCCGATGCTCAGTTCGCGGTAGCGGTTCGACAGGGTGCGCGGGCGGTCGTCGCCGGGGAAGGTGAGCGCCGCGAGCGGCATGGTGCCGCCTTCGGGGACGGTGACGGTGCGCCCGCCGGTGTCGGCCCCCCGCCAGCCCTGGCCGAGGACGCGGGTGGCGCGCCAGCCGAGCAGGCCGTCGACCGGTGCGCCCAGTACCGAACCCGGCACGGTGGGCGCGGGTCGCAGCCAGCAGGAGTACCCGGCGGAGTTGCCGTGCACCCCGTGCCCGGCCGGGGTGTCGGCGAGGAAGCCGGGCACGGAGAACCGGCCGAGGTCGCCCGTGGCGGGCTGGTATTCGCGCCAGCCCCGCTCGGTGGCCGTGTCGCGCTGCTGCCACACCCAGTACGAGGTGCCGTCGGACAGCAACGCCCGCTCGGCCGGCAGCTTCGTGTCGCCGCGGTGCAGGATGCCGCCGCCGGTGGCGCGGCCGCCGTCCGGGAGCGGCAGGCTGAGGTGTTCGGAGCGCAGCTGCCAGTGCGGGCGGTCGGAGTCCAGGGTGAGCACGGCGCCGGGCGAGGTGTGCCAGTAGCCGTGTGTCTCGTTGGTGCTCCAGGAGTGCCAGAAGACGAGCAACTCGCCGTCGACGTAGTGGAAGCCGTAGCGGTACTGGTTGCCGGTGGGGACCCGCAGGTCGTGCGTGAGGACGGTCGAGTCGGCGTCGATGACCCGGACCTGGGTGGCGTTGGCGACGATCAGGAAGGGCCAGGCCTCGACGACGGTCAGGCCGCGCCGGTCCTGGGCGGGTGCCAGTTCGGCCACGGCGTTCTCCCAGGAGGGCCAGGCCAGCTCCTCGAAGAGGCCGCCGCGCAGGGTGCGGGCGAGGGTTTCGGCGAGGTCGGCGGCGGCCGCTTCGGCCACCTCCTCGGGGGCGAGTGCGAGGGCTTCGACCGGCAGCCAGGTCAGGCGCCGGATGGCGTCGGGCACGCCGGGCAGCCCGGCGGCGGTGGAGGCGCGGGCGACGCCGCGCACCCACTCGGTGAGCACGGGGCGGCCGCCGGGCGCGGCTGCGACGCGCCGGATGATGTCGTGGGAACCGTCGCCGAGGCTGTTCAGCGCACGGTGGAAGGCGGGGTGGAAACGCTGGTCGGCGGCGAGGGCGAGCAGGTCGCGGCGCTGGTCGGCGCGGGCCCAGTCCTCCAGGTTGAGCCGGGCGTTGCGGTACGTGCCGTGCTCGGCGTCGGGGTCGGCGACCGGGATGTCCAGGGTGAGCAGCAGGTCGAGGAAGTCGGCGTCGTGGACACCGACCCGCAGGCCCGCTTCGCGGCCGGGCCGGGCGAGTTCGGCGCGCAGCTGCCGCGCGCAGCGCTCGACGAGGTCGAGGAGCACGGGCGGCGTGGGGCGCGGGCCCCAGCCGGTGTGGCGGGCCGCGTGGAAGCGCTCCAGCCAGCCGGCGGTGCCGTCGGCGCAGCGCTGGTCGGCGGGCAGGTCCTCGGATGCGAGCCCGGCGGTGGCGCCGGATTCCTCCAGGACGTCCAGCCACAGGCCGCTGAGTTCGACGCTGTCGCCGCCGGGCGGGGTCAGCCCGAGGAGCGTGCCGCGGACGGAGGGGACGCGGCGGGCGAGCGCGACGAGGGCGCCGCGGTGGGCCTTCCACCAGCCGACGGGGGCGCGCAGGGTGGCGGGCAGCGGCAGCAGTTCGGCGAGGTAGTCCTGCTCGGGCTCGGTGCCGGGCAGGCCCGCGGCGCGGGCGAGGCGGCGCAGTTCGCCGGCGGCCTGCGCGGAGGGCGGCAGCCCGCCGGCGGTGCGGCGGACGCACAGGCGGCGGAAGCGCCGGTAGGCCTCGGCGGGGCTGACGCGGACGGCGAGCTCCTTGCCGTAGCCGGTGAGGACCTTCACCGGGAGGGCGCCGGCCAGGGCGAATTCGAGGAAGACGGCGTCGAGGCGGTCCTCGTCGACGCGCAGGCCGTGCTGGGCCTCGGCGGTGCGGGCGCGGCCGAACAGCTGGGCGGCGTAGGTGGTGTTCTCGACGGCCAGGAAGGTCCGGGCGGCCTGCTCGAGGAAGACCGGCAGGAAGTGCGGGACGGACGCGGCGAGCCGGCCGGCGAGTTCCGTGCAGGCGTCGAGGGCGGCCTTGGGCTTGGTCTTGGCCTGGCGGGTGATGCGGTCGAGTTCGGGTACGACGGCGAGGGCGTGGTGGCCGTCCTCGGGGTGGTGGACGAGGACCCATTCGGGGAAACCGAGCGACTGCCGGTGGCCGAGGCCGACGACGGGCGGCTCGGCCTCTTCGGGTACGAGGCCCAGGAACCCGGCGGCGAGGTCCTCGGCCGCGCCCAGCTCGGCGGCGGCGAGCCGGACGACGACGCGGTCGTCGCCGAGGGCGGGATGCCGGTAGGAGCGGGCCGTCAGGTCGACGGCGGTGGGGCCCGCGTCGGGGGTGCCGTGCGGCAGTACCGCACCGGCCCTGAGCAGCAGTTCGGCCTCGCTCACGGACGCGCCGTCCTTCCCCGTGGTGTGGGTGTTGGTGTCACTGTGGGTGTTGGTGTTGGTGTTGCCGGCCGTGGTGCTCATGCGTCCCCGCCCTCCTCGATCTTGCGCCCGGCGTACAGTGCCGCGGCCATCCGCATCCCCTCGGACCAGGCCACCGGTCCGACCTCGGTCAGGCGCACCACCCGGCCTTCTCCGTCGTGCCAGGTCAGTGCGCCGGTGGTGGTTTCCGCGTCGTAGTAGGGCTCGCCGATCCACACCGCCGCCTCCGCGGCCCGGCCGGTGTCGCGCACCTTGCAGGTGGCGTAGCCGCCGGAGACCCGGTAGCCGAGGCCGGCCGCCCGCGCGGCGAGGCTGAACCGGGTGGGGAAGACCCCGCCCGCGTAGTCCTTCACCTCGGTGGCGGTGGCGGCGAGCGCGTCGGGCTTCTGCCAGGTGGCCCGGTGGATCTGCTCGACCCGCTGCACGATGCCCAGTTCGGCCGCGAAGTCCCGTACGTCGTCCAGGTCGGGCAGGAGCACGGGGTGCGGCAGGGTCACCGTGCGCGGGGAGAGCCGTACGGTCTCGCCGTCGAGGTTGACCACCTTCAGCTCACCGGACGCGGTGGCGTCCCGCAGGAAGCCCACCTCGTCCGGGTCGTCACCGACGACGGCCAGGTCGCGCAGGGCGCTCTGCCAGGCCTCGTCCGGCCAGACCCGGGCGAGCAGCTCGGTCGGCACGGGCAGCGAGGACACCATCCAGGTGTCGACCTGCGCGACGCACGCCGCCGCGTGCCGGTCGAGCCATTCGGCGAGGCGGCGCAGCCGGTCCACCTCCGGATGGTCCTTCAGCGCCTTGGGCAGGGTCTTCAACTGCCGTCCCGCGGAGCGGCCCGTGACGGACCGCGCCGCCACCCGCCCTTCCACGAGGGAGATCTCGTACCCCTCGCCCGCTGCCACCCATGCCATCAGCCCGTGTCCCTCCGCCTGTGCCGGCCCTGTCCGCGCAGCCCGGACAGGGGGGGTGGAACCCCCCTTGAGCTGCGGTATGCGGGGAGACTAGCGAGCGGCACTGACAACGCCCGCCGGAGGGTGGACGATCGGTTCTTTGTCCGGTTCTGGGTAGTGTTCAGGGGACGTTGACGCGGAGTCGGTTTGGGGTGGGGTCCATGGTTCGTCAGATACGCGTGCCGGGTGCGGTGCTGGCGGCTTCGCTGCTGCTGGTCCTGGCCGGCTGCTCGGCCCCGGCCGCGCCGGGCGCGGGTACGGGCGCGGACAAGGGCGCGGGTACGGGCGCGGAACCCGGGCCTTCGGCCACCCGCGCCGTGCCGCCCGGCCCGGACGGCAAGCCCGCCGGCGGGGACGTACTGCCCGGTATGGTCACCGCGGCCGTGGCCCGGACGCAGTTGGCCGCGCTGAAGGTGGCACCGGTCGGCACCATGGCCGGGTACAGCCGGGAGAAGTTCACGCACTGGGCGCAGCAGGGCGACAAGTGCGACACCCGTGAGGTCGTCCTCGGGCGGGACGGCACCGACGTGAAGCGGGACGCCGAATGCCGGGCCGTGTCCGGCTCGTGGAGGAGCCTCTACGACGGGGTGGCCGTCACCGACGCGGCGAAGATGGACATCGACCACATGGTGCCCCTGGCCGAGGGCTGGCGCTCCGGCGCGGCAGGCTGGGACGCCGCCCAGCGCAAGGCCTTCGCCAACGACCTGGCCAACCCCCAGCTGCTCGCCGTGACCGCCGCCTCGAACCGGTCGAAGGGCGACCAGAGCCCCGACCTGTGGCAGCCGCCGGACAAGTCCAGCTGGTGCCTTTACGGGCGGGCCTGGACCATCGTCAAATCCGCCTACGGACTGACCGTCACCGAACCGGAGAAGAAGATGCTCACGACCATGCTGGACACCTGCGCGTCATGACCGGCGCACAGCAGTGGCAGGACGAGGTGCTCGCCGGACCGGGCGGCGCGATGACCGACGAGGTCGGCGTCATCACCGGCCCTCTCACCCTGCGCACCACGGCGGTGGCCGGGGGCCTGGCCCGGTTCGACATCCAGTACAAGGACGCCGACGAGTGGTACACGCTCACCGGCAGCCCCCGGCCCCACCACGGCGACCCCGCGGCCCTGCACGCGGCGGCCCTCGCCGCCGTCGGCGCGGGGCACGCGGCCCGGGCCCCGGGCAGCGCGCCGGCCTGATCCGCGGCCTGATCCGCTCTCAGGCCTCGTACTCGGTGAGGTCGATGGCGTGGATCCGCAGGAGGTGGCCGTACTCGGGGTGCGTGGTGTCCCGCTCCGCGACCATGCCCAGCTTGCGGATCACGTTCTCGGACTCTTCGTTGCCGACCCGGTTGACGGCGACCACCTTGTCCAGGCCCCGGTCCTGGAGGGCGAACTCCAAGGTCGCGTGGGCCGCCTCGGAGGCATAGCCCTGACCCCAGAACTGGCGGCCGAGGCGCCAGCTGATCTCGACGGCCGGGAGCACCTCGGGCAGGTACTCGGGCACCGAGAGGCCGACGACGCCGATGAGCTCGCCGGATCCGAGGAGCTCGACGGCGAAGAGGCCGAAGCCCTCCTCGTCCCACTCCTCCTCCCAGCGCTCGATGTCCTCGGCGGTCTCCTCCAGGTCACGGACCGATCCGTCGCCGATCCAGCGCATCACCTCCGGATCCCCGTTGATCTCGGAGAGGGGGACGAGGTCGTCGTCGGTCCAGCGGCGCAGGATGAGGCGGGGGGTCATGATCTCGGTCATGCGGCCCATCCTGCCGAACACTGCTGGCCAGCGGTAATCGGGTCCCGGCCATTGCGTCCGTGTCGCGGGTTCGTGGCCATGACGGCGGGTAGCTTCCGGCGGCTCACCGCGGGCCCCTACGGTCCGTGGGAACCACGACCCATAAGGAGTGTCCCCGCATGCCGCTCGACCTGTCGGACGAGAGCCAGTACGACCGGACCCGCCTGCGCCAGTGGGCGGACGGCCGGGCCCGCTCCGCCGGAGTGGACCGCCGCGACCTGCTCAGGCTATTCGCCGCGGGGGCGGCGGCCGGGGCGGTGGGCCTGGGAGCGGCGGGCACGGCGGCCGCCGCCGCACCGCAGGCGGTGCCCGGTACCGTCAAACCGCTGCCGCCCGAGCTGTTCACGATCCGGGGCACCAACGCGGAGACGAACTTCGCCGCGCTGCGCGGGACCGGACCGCTCACCCCCGTCGACCGGTTCTTCGTACGCAACCACACCTCCACCCCGCGGATCGCTGCGGACGACTGGAGGCTCACGGTGTGGGGCGACGGCCTGGCGGGCGCGCCGGTGGAGTTCTCGTACGACCGGCTGCGCGACCTGCCGGCGGTCCGGCGGACGCTGTTCATCGAGTGCGCCGGCAACGGCCGCAGCTTCTACGCCACGCAGCAGGGCGAGCCGGTCAGCGGCACCCCCTGGACCCTGGGCGCGATCGGTGTCGCCCGCTGGCGCGGCGCACGGCTCTCGGACGTACTGCGGCTGGCGGGAGTGACGCCCGGCGCCGTGGACGTCCTGCCCCGGGGGCTGGACGACGAGGTGGTCACGGGCGGGGTGAACCTGGGGCGGGTGCGGCGCCCCCTGCCCGTCTCGAAGGCGCTGGACGACGTCCTGCTCGCCTACGAGATGAACGGGGAGCCGCTGCCGCCCGACCACGGCGGCCCGGTCCGCCTCGTCGTACCCGATTGGATCGGGATCTCCTCGATCAAATGGGTCGGGGACATCGAGGTCAGCGCAGCGCCGCTGTACTCGCCGTGGAACACCGACACGTACCGGCTGTTCGGACCCGGATACGGGGCGCAGGGGGCCCCGCTGGACCGGCAGACCCTCAAGAGCGCCTTCGAGCTCGAGCTGGGGGCCACCCTCCCCGTGCACCGGACGCGGCTGCTGACGGGGCGTTCCTGGTCGGGCGCCGCCCCCGTGGAGCGGGTGGAGGTCAGCACCGACGGCGGTGTCCACTGGCAGCGGGCCCGGCTGCACGACGCGCCGCGCCGGGGCAGCTGGGTGCGGTGGTCTCTGCCGTGGACCCCGCGGGCCACGGGCGCCACCGCACTGCTGGCCCGGGCGACCGACGCCACCGGGCGTACGCAGCCCGCGACGAGCCCCCACAACACGCAGGGCTATCTGTTCGACGCGGTGGTGCGGCACCCGGTGACGGTGGTCTGAGCCGCAGGCGGCCGTTCAGGGAGCTCCAGGAGCGCAGGGAGCTCATGGGGTGTGGAAGCGGGCCTCCGGCGTCTCGGGGGACGGACCGTCCAGGAGGGGCTGGGGCACACCCTTGAGGTGCTGGTCGAAGAAGGCGCCGACGTAGCGCCGGGTCAGCTCGACCGAGCGGGCGCCGGGCAGCGGAGCCTCGGGGTCGGGCAGGCCCAGCTGGTCGGCGATCGCCGGGAAGTCGCTGAAGGTGAAGTGGCCGGAGTCCGCGAAGGTGATCCAGCGCTTCCAGCCGTCGAACGCGGGCCAGTCGCGTTCCCAGGTCGGGCTGCCCCCGGGTCCGCGGTTCTGCGCGCCGAGCAGCATGAAGGGGCGCCCGCCGAGCCCGGCCCCGGGGGCCGGTGTCGCGTGCCCGCCGTCCATGTTGATCCCGGCACGGACCCTCGGGTCGGTCGCCATCGCCGCGAGTGCCGAGGCGCCGCCGATGGAGTGGCCCGCCATGGCGATGCGGCTCTGGTCGATGAGGCCGGCGTGGCGCCAGGCGGGGCGGGGTCCGCCGAGCCGGTCCAGGAGGAAGGACACGTCGCGGGCCCGGTTGTCGCTGACGGCCCGCATGGGGGTGCCCGCTTCGACCTTGTCGCAGGCCAGGCACTCCAGGACGCGCCCGCCGGGGAAGGCGGTGCCCACGCTCTCGTACGCGTGGTCGACCGAGGCGACGACGTATCCGCGGGAGGCGAGGTCCTCGGCGAGCGCGGTGAGGGTGGAGCGGTGGACGGTGAAGCCCGGGGAGAGGACGATCAGCGGGTACCGCCCGGCGAGGGGCCGGGCGTGGGACCGGGAGTACGCGGCCGTGCCGGCCAGGGTCTCGACCGGGATCGCCTGCTCCAGCCCCCGGTCGGCGATCAGCAGCCGGGCCTCCTCGCTCGTGAGGTACCGGACGGGACCGCCGGTCCCGGCCCGCGCCGGATAGCGCATGGTGACCATCAGCTCGCGCGGCCCCGACGGTGCCCACGGATCCGTTCGGCTGCGGTCCACGAGGTGCAGCGTCTCCTGCCCGACGGAGAAGCGGCCGGTGGGGCGCGGGAGTTCCACCGCCGTACGGTGGCTCTCGCCCGCCGCGGACGGAGCACCGGTGACCGCGGACGGGGCACTGGCGACCGCGGACGGGGCGCCGGCGGCCGCGGATGACGTGCCGGCGGCGGCGAGCGGGAGCGGCAGGACGAGGGCGAATAAGGCGGCGGCGGAGGCCGTTCGGCGTCGGTTCATGCCCTCGAAGCTACTGAGCGCCGCCGGTCGGATCGTCACCTCACAGGAGGATGCGCCCTCCCACCCGGGACGGGCTCCGGATCACCCTGAAGTCGCACTCCCGTCGCCGACGCTGATGGCCCGGAGCTTCTCCCGCAGGTACGCGTGGGAGTCGACCGGGTCGTGCACCACGCGCCCGAGGGGCGCGGGCAGGGATTCCACGCGGGTGTGCGGGTCGCATTCGTAGAAGTAGACGAGCGAGATCAGTTCCTCGGCGGGTGCGTCGGCAGGCGGCGGCAGGACGCGGTGGCGGCCCGCGCGCCAGCGGTCACCGGTCCAACGGGCCATCAGGTCGCCGATGTTGACGGTCAGCGCGGCCGGGTCGTACGGGGCGTCCTGCCAGCCCTCGGCGTCGGTGTGGATCTGGAGCCCGCCCGCGCCCTGCTGGCGGTCCAGGACCGTGACCGTACCGAAGTCGGTGTGGGCCCCGATGCGGAACTGACCGGGCAGCGGCGGTCCGACGAGCTCGGCGCCCGGGTACCAGTTGACGTTGAACCCCCAGGTGGGATGCGAGGTGTGGCGGGTGAAGTGGTCCTCGTCGAGGCCGAGTGCGGTGGCCAGCAGCCGCAGCAGGTCGTCGGAGAGGGCCCGCATGAGGCTCAGGTACTCGGTGACCAGCGGGCGCAGCGAGGGCACCTCCGCGGGCCACGCATTGGGCCGGAACCACTCGGCGTCCACGGCGGGCACGCCGGTGGGGTCCTCCGCCGCCCAGGACCACGACTCCTTCAGGTCGGGCGGCGAGGCCTTCCCCTCCGCGTAGCTGTTGGCCTCCGCGCCGGGGCCGAGCCATCCGCGACCGCCGACCGGCACCGCGTACGGCGCCTTGGCGGGGGCCGGCAGCAGGAAGAACTCGCGCGCGGCCGCCCGGATCCGGGCGGGCAGGGCCGGATCCACACCGTGTCCGGTCACCAGCAGGAATCCGGCGGCCCGCAGGGCCTCGTCGACGCGGGCCGCCGTACGCGCCCGGGCGCCGGGACCACCCGACCGCCACGGCTCGAGATCGATGACCGGGACTTGGGAGCTCGCCATGGGAGACCTGCCTTCCGAGCCTGCACGGGTGGTGTCCGGACCACGGGCTTCCGAGGTTATCGCCGCCCGCCGCTCACGGGTAGTGACGGCGTGCTGACGGCATCGACGCCCGCCGGTCGAGAGGTTCCTCCCGGAAAGGACCAGAATGGGACGGTGGGACGGTGAGATGTGGCCGGTGGAGGGTGGCCTGTGGACGGTGGACGGCGGGACCGGCCGGGGGTTCACGAAGGGCGGAGCGAGCGGTGGAGATTTCGACGAAAGAGGTCTTCGGAGCCCCCTGCTGGGTGAGCCTGATGGCCCGCGACCTCGAAACGGCGCAGCACTTCTACGGTGCGGTCGCGGGCTGGACCTTCCGGCGGGCCCGTCTCGGCGAGGCGTTCTCGGTCGCCGAACTGGACCACGTGCCGGTGGCGGGCATCGGAGCGCTCGCCTCCGATCTGGGGGTCGCGGTGGCCTGGACCCCGTACTTCGCCGTCGACGACGCCGACGCCGCGGTGGACCGCATCCGGGAGCGCAGCGGCACCATCGCGGTCGGGCCGGTCTCCTTCGCCACCGGTGGCCGTGCGGCGCTGGTCGCCGACCCCGACGGGGCCGTCTTCGGCATCTGGCAGGGCGCCGTCTCCGCCCACTGGCGGGTGGGCCGGGGGCGGGCGCCGGCCTGGCTGGAGCTGCGGACCAGGAACGCCTTCGACGCGGCGATCTTCTACGGCGGGGTGCTGGAGTGGGCCACCGGCCGCATCGGCTGCTGCGAGGTGTCGTACGAGGAGGACCAGGTCGTCCTGAGGCAGGGCGGCGAGCCCGTCGCGCGTCTCAACAGCGGCCCCGTGGAGCTGGCTTCCTACTCCTCGCACACCCGGCCGCGCTGGCACGTCCACTTCCGCGTCCCGCGGCTGCGGCCGGCGATCGAGGCCGCCGTGGCGCTGGGAGGGCGTACCGTCTCGGACATCACGTCGAACGCCACGGAGCGGTGGGTGGCGCTGCGCGATCCGGACGGGGCCCTCTTCACCCTGACGACCGCGCTGGCGGCGGACATGGGCTAGGGGGTGTCTGGTCCTGCGGACGGGAGGATTTCCGCCCGACCGCAGTCCTAGAGTTCGGGGACGAAGGGCAGGTAATCCTCGCCGGGGGCGGCGGGGACCACCGTGTAGCTGGCTTCCGGCAGTTCGTTCCACACGCCGGGCAGGTAGCCCAGGGGCTCGGAGACCACCAGCCGGGTCGCGTCGGACACCTCCGCGAGGAAGGGCAGCTCGGGGTGGAGGTGGCGCACGGTCTCGGCCGCGCTGCTGTAGAACAGCGTCCTTGACCGGCCCTGGCTGGAGTAGCGGAACGCCCACAGGCGCTCGCCGTCGCTCACCGCGACGGTCATCTGGAGCGGGTCGTTGACACCGTGCTCCTTGCCGAGCCGCTCGACCAGGCCGACCATCCGGGCGACGGCGCCGGGCACGTCCTGGTCGAGGCCGTAGGTGACGGCCAGGTAGAACATCACCTCGGAGTCGGTGGACCCCTCGATGCACGGGAAGAGGGCCGGGTCCACGGCCATGCAGAGGTCCCGCTGCAGCCGCCGGAAGTCGGCGATGGCCCCGTTGTGCATCCACAGCCACCGCCCGTGCCGGAAGGGGTGGCAGTTGGTCTGCTGGATCGCGGATCCGGTGGAGGCGCGGACGTGCGCGAAGAACAGCGGCGAGCGGACGTGCCCGGCCAGCTCCCGCAGGTTGCGGTTGTTCCAGGCCGGTGCGATGTCCTTGAAGACGGCGGGGGTGCCGTCACCGCTGCCGTCGGCGCTGTACCAGCCGATGCCGAACCCGTCCCCGTTGGTCGATTCGACGCCCATCCGCGCGTTCAGGCTCTGGTTGATCAGGGAGTGCTCAGGACGGTAGAGCACCGCGTCGAGCAGCAGCGGTGAACCGGAGTAGGCGAGCCAGCGACACATGAACACCATCCCCTTCTCCGCCTGGTCCGAGCCTAAGCCCGTCGGCGGGGTGCGGCGCGCCCGGACGTCCGGACGGGTCACGCTCGGTGACGGTTCGAGATGCGGGCGCGCAGTGCGGCTGCTTCGCTGGTTCCGCCCGCTCTTCCCCCACTGATCAAGGAGCGATCATGAGCGTTTCAGGCGAGTCCCGCGGCCGGTCCCAGCAGATGCGCGCGAAGGCCCAGGAATTGATGGATGCGGCCGACCGCTCGCAGGACCCCGACGAGCGGCAGCGGCTGCGCGACAAGGCACGCCGCCTCCAGGAGCAGAGCGACCAGGAGGGCCGCATGGACGACCGGGGCATGGATCCCATGTAGCGGTTCCGCCGTTCTCCGCAGCCCGGCCGGTGGCTGCCGCGCTCCCCGTCGCGGCGGCCACCGGCCGTGCGCCGTCAGGAGGAGCCGGCCGGGACGTGCTGGGTGACGCAGTGGACTCCGCCGCCGCCCCAGGCGAGGACGCGCGCCGGGGCGGCGACCACCTCGCGGCCGGGGAAGAGCGCGGCGAACTGCGCGAGGGCGGGGGCGTCCGCCGGTTCGCCCGCGGTGGGTACGACGACGCTGCCCGCGGTCGGGTAGTAGTTCGTGTAGCTGAAGGTCTCCACGGTGCGCCCGCCGTGGCGGAACTGCGGCTGGTGGTGCATCTCCACCACCTGGAAGGGGCGCCCGCGGGCATCGGTCGCGGCGTCGAGGACCGCCTTGTTGGCCGCCATCCGGGCGTGGTTGGGGTGGCCGGGGTCGGGCTGGGTGTGGAGCAGGAGCCGGGCCGGGCCCAGGTAGGCGGCGACGAGATCCACGTGCCCGTTGGTGATGTCGTCGTGGTGGAGTCCGTACGGGAGCCAGATGACCTTGCTCGCTCCGTACGAGGCGAGCAGCGCGGCCTCGATCTGCGCCCGGGTCATGCCGGGGTTCCGGTTGGGGTGCAGCAGGCATTCCTCGGTGGTGACGAGGGTGCCCTGCCCGTCGGTGAGGACGGAGCCGCCTTCGAGGACCATGCCGACGGGGGTGCGGGGCAGGCCCAGATGTGCGCACACGCCGACGGGCAGCAGGTCGTCCTTGTCGTAGGGGAACTTCTCGCCCCATCCGTTGAAGGCGAAGTCGAGGCCGGTCCGGTGGGTGCGCTCCTGGTTCACCGCGAAGACCGGTCCGGTGTCCCGGGTCCAGCAGTCGTTGACGGGGTACTCGATGACCGTCACCGAGCTCCCGCACAGGTCGCGCGCCTGCTGCGCCGTGCCCGGCTCGGCGACCATGAGCACCGGTTCGAAGCGGGCGACGGCCCTGGCGATGCCGGCGATCTCGGCCTGGACGTCGGGGAGCTGGCCGCCCCAGCCGATGGTCCGGTCCCAGGGCCAGGCCATCACACAGCCGGCGTGCGGCTCCCATTCGGCCGGTGCGTGGAGGGGGTCGCCGGAGGCCGAGCGCGTGGCCTCGGGAAGGGGGCGGGCGGCGAAGGCGGGGCTGCCGAGCAGGGGGAGGACGGCGGCCGAGAGGGCGGCGGCGCCGAAGCCGCGCCGCGTCATGCGTGGCAGGTCCATGTCACTACTCCTTCTGTGGGAGGGGGTTGAGAGAGGGAGGAGGGGCGGGGCCGGGAGTCAGGACCGCAGTGCGTTCTGCGGCTTCTTGACCAACAGGTAGACCAGCCCCGCCGTGATCACCGCGCCGGTGCCCAGCAAGCCCGCCCAGACCTGGTACCAAGGGGCTCCGGGCGGAGCCAGGATGGCGCGCGGCCAGCACACGTTGACGACTTCGAAGGCGGTCCACAGCACGGCCAGCACGTTCAGCAAGGTGCCCTTGCGTCCCAGCCGGATATGACCGGAGGGCACCCAGCTGCCGCGCAGCCGGGCGATGAGTGCGGCCAGGGTGACCAGGAAGAACGGCAGGAACGTGGCTGCGGTGCCGAAGGCGATGAGGCTGCCGATCGCCGTGGCGTTCAGCCCGAGCAGCAGGCCGGTGCAGCTGACGAGGGTCGAGGCGACGAGCCCGCCGATCGGTGCCTGCCGGCGGTTGACCCGGCGCACCTGGCGGGAGAAGGGGAACACCCCGTCGCGGGCGAGGGAGTACACCCCGCGCGCGGCCCCGCCCTGGGAGGCCATGGCGCAGGCGAGGAACCCGACCAGGACGACGGCCACGAAGGGCTTGTCGGACCACGAACCGAACGCGGTGACGACGGCGGTGGTCACCGGGTCCAGGTCCTCCCCGGCGACGACGGCCTGCGGCGCGGGGTGGGCGAGGGCGACCGCCATCGCGTTGAGGATGACCACGAGCCCGACGCTGAGCAGGGCCCACCACATGGCGCGCGGTACCTGCCGGCCGGCGTCCTTGGTCTCCTCCGCGGTCGAGACGCAGGCGTCGAAGCCGATGAAGCCCCAGCCGGCGACGGCCAGCACGGCGAGGAAGGCCATCGCGGTCGACCCGCCGGAGAGCTCTTCGGCGCCCAGGGTCTCGGTGAACAGCGCGAACCCGTGTTCACGGAAGAACAGCAGCAGGGCGAAGCCGACCAGCACGGAGGCGATGGCCTCCGCGGCGATGCCCAGTGAGACGAACCAGCTCAGGATCCTGATCCCGTACGCGTTGACCAGCATGCACGCGATCAGGATCCCGGCGGCCACCGCGACCATGGACCCCGGTGTGGGCGTGGCGCCGACGAGGGCGAAGACCCAGGGGGCGGCCAGGTAGGCGACGGTGGTGTTGCCGAACATCACGGCGAACTGCCACACCCAGCCGCTCATCCAGCCGAAGGAGGGGCCGAGCAGCCGCCGGCCCCACTGGTACGGGCCGCCGGCCAGCGGCCACTGCGAGGCCAGCTCGGAGTAGACGTTCACCACCAGGCACTGGCCCAGGAGCACGATCGGCAGCGCCCAGACCCAGGCGGGCCCGCCGATCATCGTGCCGACCATCGAGACCGCGTACAGGGCGACGACGGGCGAGACGACGGCGAAGCCCATCGCGATGTTCCCGAGGATGCCGAGGCTGCGGCTCAGCTCCTGGGTGTAGCCCAGATCGGTCAGCCGGGCGGCGTCGGCGTCGCCGACGCCGTCCGTTTCAGGGCGTGCGGGGGCAAGGTCTGTCATGCGCACCTCTCAGAGGGGGAGGACGCGCCGGGGCGCCCGGCGCGTCCCGAACGTTAAATCTAACGTTGTTAGGTATCGGGAATGCGGGGACCTTAACCCGGCTCGAACCCCTTGGGAAGACCCTGCCAACGGGTAACCTGGCCGCCGGGAACGAGGGGGATCACACGTGGGCCGACCGAACCAGCCGCTGCTCAGCCGGGGGAACATCGCCCGCGCGGCCCTCGAACTCCTCGACGAGGAGGGCCCGCAGGCCCTCAAGATGCGCACGCTCGCCGACCGCCTCGGGGTCAAAGGGGCATCCCTCTACCACCACGTCGCGTCCAAGGAGGACGTCCTCGACGCGGTCTCGGAACTGATCAACGAGGAGATCGACCTGAGCCCGCTCGACGGGCCCGACTGGCGCGAGGGGATCGCCGCGTACGCGCGCGGCTACCGCCGCGTGTACCTGCGCCATCCGAACGCCATCGCCCCGGCCGCCCGGCGCAGGGTCGAGGCGGACCGCGCCCTGCGCGGCTACGACGCACTGCTCGGCGCCCTGATCCGGGCGGGCTGCACCCCGGCGCGGGCGGCCGAGGCCGCCGCCGCCATCGACTACCTGGTCCTGGGCTCCGCACTGGAGACCTTCACCGCGGGCTTCACCCGCGCGGCGGGCGACTACCGCCCCGCCTACCCGGCCCTCGCCGACTCCCTCACCGGTGCCGCGGCCACCGGCGCGGGCCTGGCCGAGCTCGACGACCGCGGGTTCGAGCTGGGCCTCGGCCTCGTCCTCGACGGGATCGCCGCGGGCCCGGCCCGTGGGCATGGAGCGGCCGGCCGCGGGTAGCCGCGTGGCATGACCAGCGGCGACAGCACAGGCACGGGCGCAGGCGCAGGCGCAGGGGTACGGCGCGAGGGGGCGCGGACCGCGGCCCCGGGCGGCACGGGCCGCGAGGTCCTGGCCCGGTGCGGACTGGCGGCACGCGGCGTGCTGTACGTGCTCCTCGGTGTGCTCGCCCTCCGTGTGGCGTTGGGCGACAGCGGCCGGGAGGCGGACCGCAAGGGCGCGCTCGAGGCGCTGACAGAACAGCCCTTCGGCGGCTTCCTCGTCTGGGCGGTCGGCATCGGCCTGGTGTGCATGATGCTGTGGCGGCTGTCCGAGGCGGTGTTCGGTGCCGCGGGCCCGGACGGCGGCAAGGCGGGCAAGCGGCTGGCATCGGCGGCCCGGGCGGTGTTCTACGGGGTCGTCGCCTTCTCGGTGCTGTCCTTCGCCGCCGGGTCCGGCGGGGGCCCGTCCAGCGACGAGCAGTCGCGCGACATGACGGCCCGGGCGATGGAGCTGCCGGGCGGCCCGTGGTGGGTCGGCGCGGCCGGCGCGGCGATCCTCGTCGGGGGCGGCGTGATCGCCGTACGGGCGGCCATGCGCACGTTCTGCAAGGACCTGGCCGTGGAACGGATGTCCGCAGGGGCCCGCAAGGCGGTCGAGTTCCTCGGCGTCACCGGCGGCGTCGCCCGCGGCGCCGTCTTCGCCGCGGCGGGCGCCTTCGTCGTGTACGCGGCGCTGCGCTACGACCCGGCGGAGGCGAAGGGCGTCGACGACACCCTCCGCGCCTTCACCCAGACCCCGGCGGGACCGTGGCTCCTGGTCCTGATCGCCGCCGGGCTCGTGCTGTTCGGGCTGTTCTCCTGGGCGATGGCCGTCTGGCGCCGGGTCTGAGGACCCGGCGCCGCACGTCAGAGCCGGACCGTCCACTCCGCCGAGGAGCGCAGGGTACGGGCGATCCCGGGGTCGCGCACCGAGGCCGTGCGGTCCTCCGCCGTGACCTTGAGGCGGTGCGGGCGGAAGTCGAAGAGCCACAGGTCCGCCACCGCCACTTCGGTCCGGCCCTCGAAACGCTTCAGCTCCCTGCCGTCGAGGTACCACTTGACCACCAGCTGGCGCCCGTCCGCTCCGGCCAGCCGCGGCACGGCCGCCGCCGCCGTGTCGCGCATCCGCAGGGTGCGGTCGGTCGGCGTCAGCGGGGTGACGGTCTTCGCGTGCCGGTGGAATCCGCCGATCATCGCCTCGACACCGGGCAGGTTGAACGGCTTGCCCAGCACCCGCATGAGCGAGTTGTCCGTGGGCCGGTACAGCCCGGTGGTGAAGTAGCCGCCGCCCTCGTACGCGCCGACCGTGCCGCCGTCCGGTGAGGGCTCGCCGAGCCAGCGGTACCACTTGGCCCGCTGGGTGGCCATCCGGTCCTCGGGCAGGGCGGAGCTGTTGGACTCGGCGGGCTCGGGGCCGGTGTACTTCTCGTACTCCGGGACGCCGGAGTAGAAGTACTCGTCGGCGAGCTTGCCGAGCGAGTGGCCGGTCTCGTGGATGGCCACCTGACCGGACTTCGAGTGGCCCGCCGAGGCCGTCGATATCCCCTCGTAACCGAGGGTGGGGCTGGGCTCGTTGTAGCCCGCGCCGCCGTACTTGGCGCTGTTGGCGAGGACGATGACCAGGTCGGCCTCCGGCGCCTTCGCCACGTACGCGTCGACCTTGGGCTGGTCCACGCAGAGCAGCCGCTCGATCTCCTCGCACCAGAAGTACGAGCCGAGGGCGGTGTCGCGGACGGTGGCCGGGGTGGGGTCGCCGGAGACTCCGGACTCCCGGGAGACGGCGTCGACCGTCCACACGTTGAACAGGTTCCGGTAGGTGGTGTACGGCTCGACGGCCGTCACCTCGTCCCATTTCAGGCGGGCGTCGGAACGGAAGCGCTCCAGCTCGGCGGAGGTGTAGCCGTCACCGATGACGACGACGTCGAGGCGGTCGGCGGTGGGCCCGTTGTCGATCATCTTGACGACCTCGCCGTCGGCGGCCCGCTCGGCCGGGGACAGCCCGCCCGGGGTCTTCGCCCGGGCTCCGGTGGCCGGTACCCGGATGTGGCCGGATCCGGCGTCGCCGCCGTGCTCCGGCCCCGGTATCTCGACCTCCACCCCCGCCTCCGCCCCCACTGTGGCCTCCGGCGGCGCGTCGGCCGCCCCCGCCGGTGCGGCCGCCACCAGCACGGCGGCCGCGCAGGCCGCCGCGAGGGCGGCCCGCAGCACCGGACCGCCGGCCCGGCTTCTGACTGGACGCATGAAGTCCTCCCCCTGGAAAGGAAGTCGAGCACGGAAGTTAAGCAAGGAGATAAGCCTGCTGAATCGGTTGCTTAAACTAGGTGGCGCGCGGGGAGTGCGCAATGGCCTGGTCCCCCTGAATACTGGGGAGTTCGAGCAACCAGGGGGATTCCATGGACGAACCGGCCCGGATCGGCAGCAGGGTTCAGCGGATGCGCACCGAACTCGGCTTGACCCAGAGACAGTTGGCGGAGCCCAGCTATACCCCCGCGTACATCTCCACGCTGGAGTCGGGCCGGGTCCGCCCCTCCGAGACCGCGCTGCGCTTCCTCGCCGGGCGCCTGGGCACCTCGTACGAGGAGCTGGCCACCGGCCGCCCCGCCCACCTGGCCACCGAGCTGCGCCTGGCCCTGGCCGACGCGCAGCAGACGCTCGCCACCGGCGCGGCCGACGAGGCCGCCGTGCGCTACCGGCGGCTGCTCGACGAGGCGGAGGAGCTCGCGCTGGTCCCCGAGCAGGCGGAAGCGCTGCTCGGACTGGGCGACTGCGCCCTGGAGGCCGGGGAACTCGACCATGCGATCAGCCGCTTCGAGGCGGCCGAGCGCCTGCTGGCCGATGAGCCGCTCCCCCGCCGGGCCCGCCCCATCCGCGGCCGCGCCGTGGCCCATCTGCTCGCAGGAGAGCTGCGCTACGCCTGCTACCTGCTGGAATCGACCATCGACGAGCTGGGCGCGAGCGGGCTGGCCGATCCCGAGGCGCTGGTCCTGCTGTACGCCGCCGTGATCGGGCCGTACATCGACATGGGCGCACACGCCCGCGCCGCCCACGCGGCGGAACTCGCCCTCGCGCTGGCCCCCCAGGTCAGCGATCCGGCGCTGGTGGCGGGGATGCACCGGCAGGTGGCCCGGACCTTCCTGGCCGAGGGCCGGGTGGCCGACGCCGACGCCTCGCTCGCCAAGGCGCAGGCGATCTACGGGCAGCTGCGGCTGCGGACCGACCTGGCGCACTGCCACTGGATGCGCGGGTACGTACAGGCGCAGAACGGCGAACTCGAGGCTGCGGAGCGGGAGTTGCGGACGGCCCGGGAGATGCTGGCGGCCCGCCGCGCAGCCTTGTACACGGCTCAGGTGGAGGTGGAGCTGGCCGACGTACTGCGCCGGCTCGGCCGGTACGAGGAGGCCGCGGAGCTGCTCTCGGCGCTGCTGGACCTGGGCGACAGCCATGGCGCGGTGCACGCGGGAGGCGCGCACCGGCTCCTCGGCCTGATGGCCGAGGAGCGGGGCGAGCCGGAGACCGCGGAGGAGCACTACGTGCAGGCGCTGGCGCTGCTGGAGCGCAGCGGCGCCACCGGCGACCTCGCGGACCTGTGCCGGATGCTGGGCGATCTGCTGCGCCGGACGGGCCGGACCGAGGCGGCCATGGACGCGTACCGCACGGGCCTGGGGCACCGGGCGGCGCCGGGCACCACCACCCTGGGCCCGGCGCCCGGCGCGCCCTCGTCCGCGGCCGGCTGGGCCGTGTCTTTCGGGCCGGCCCGGATCAGTGGTTCTCGGTGGGCTGGAGATCGCGCGGAATGAGCGCCCAGGAGGTGGCCGCCGCGGCGATCGCGAGGCCGCCGGCCATGAGGAACGCCGGGGTGATCGCGAGGGTGTAGGCGTGCGCGGCGGCGTCGGCCAGGGCCTGGCCGACGGTGCCGCCGAGCCGTTCGGCGATGTGCGCGGCCTCGCCCACGGAGTCCCGGACCGCGGCGGCGCTGGGGCCGTCCAGGTCCAAGGCGGGCAGGTTGCCCCGGTAGAGGGCGGCCGCGGTGGAGCCGAGGACGGCCACGCCCATGGCCGAGCCCAGTTCGTAGCAGGTCTCCTCGATGGCGGCGGCGCTGGAGACCTCGTCGGCGGGCGCCGCGGAGATCAGCGTGACCGAGGCGACCGTCGTGGCGGTGCCGGCGCCGAGGCCCATGACGGTCAGGGCGGCCGCGAAGGCCGGGTAGCCGAGGCCGGTGAACTGCTGGAGGGTCCACGGCAGGGCCATGCCGGCCGCCAGGACGACCAGGCCGGCGCCCAGCACGTGCCGGATCGCGAAGCGGTGCATCAGGGCGGGGGTCACCATCGAGGCGCAGATCAGCGCGAGCGGGGCCGGCAGCAGGCGCAGGCCGGCCTCGAGCGGGGTGTAGCCCTGGCCGTACTGGAACCACTGGGTGACGAGGAAGAGGATCGCGCCCATGCCCACCATGGGCAGGAAGATCGCGGTCGCCGCGACGCTGAAGGCCGGTTTCGCGAACAGCCGTACCTGGAGCAGCGGGTTGTCCCGGCGCAGCTGGCGGCGTACGAAAACGGTCAGTGCGATGGCGGCCACGGCCAGCAGGGCCCACGGCATCGGGTCGGTGACGCCGCTCTTGCCGAGCTGCTTGATGCCGCCCGCGAGCGCGAGCATGCCGACGATGGACTGGCCGACGCCCCACCAGTCCCAGGCGCCGGTGCTGCGCGGGGCGCGGGACTCGGGGAGGTAGCGCAGGCCTGCCGCGACGATGAGGGCGGCGACGGGCAGGTTGAGGAGGAAGGCGGAGTGCCAGCCGTAGTCCTGGACGAGCAGCCCGCCGATGACCGGGCCGAAGGCCATGCCGCCGCCGAAGACGGCCGCCCAGACGGCGAGGGCGAAGGCGCGCTCCTTGGCGTCGGTGAAGACGCTGCGCAGGATCGACAGGGTGGAGGGCATGATGGCCGCGCCGCCCACGCCGAGGAGGGCGCGGGCGGCGATGACGTGCCAGGCCTCGGTGGAGAAGACGGCGATGAGCGAGGCCAGCGAGAAGATCCCGAAGCCCGCCATGAGCAGCCGCTTGCCCCCAGCGGTCGCCGAGCGCGCCCGCCGTGACCAGCAGCCCGGACAGCGCGAGCGCGTAGACGTCGATGATCCACAGTTGCTGGACGGCGCCGGGCCGGAGGTCGCCGACCAGCGAGGGGAAGGCCACGTTGAGGATCGTGGTGTCCATGGAGATCAGCAGGAGGCTGCCGGAGAGGATCGCCAGGACGATCCACCGGCGGGCGTCGGGCGCGGCGGGGTGCATGAGGTTCCGTTCGGGGCTGTGCACGGGTGGAGCGGGCGGGTCTCCGCCAGATCCGTACGGGGGCAGCTCGGGCGCAGCCACGGTGAGCCCCCTTCGCCTCGAATGATACAAATACGTCTCATCCGAGGCAAGCATGCCCCACTCTGCCGCCGCGCGTGCCCTTCGCTACCGTGGGAGGACCATGGACGAGCAGGCCCAGAAGTGACGTGACACTCACCGGGAGACGGCATGCGGGAAGAGGGCGGCGACGCCGAACGGGGTGACGGCCGGAACGAGAGCGAGGAAGAACGCGCGGACCGGCGGTGGCAGGAGCTGGTACAGGAGATCAGGGTCGCCCAGACGGGCGTGCAGATCCTCTTCGGCTTCCTGCTGACCGTCGTGTTCACCCCGCACTTCCAGGGGCTGCCCCAGACGGACAAGACCCTCTACATCGTGACCGTCGTCCTGGGGTCCCTGGCGACCGGCGCGCTCATCGGCCCGGTCGCCTTCCACCGCATCGTCTCGGGCCGCCGGATCAAGCCGCAGGCCGTCGTCTGGGCCTCACGGCTCACCTTCGCGGGGATCGTCCTGCTGCTGGCCACCCTCACCGCCGCGCTCTTCCTGGTGCTGCGGGTGGCCACGCACAACGCCTTCGTGCCGTGGCTGGTGGCGGGCGTGCTGGGGTGGTACCTGCTGTGCTGGTTCGCCCTTCCGCTGTGGGCGCGCACGCGCTACACGCACACGGACTGACCCCGGGCACGTGCCTTCGGGCCCGCCCGGCCCGCGCCGGCGAGCCGCTACTCCGAGCCCTCCGCGGCCTCCGGGCCGGTCCGGGCCCGGGCGCCCGAGCGGGTGCGGCCGGCGGTCTGGGCCCGCTGCGGGTGGCGGCGTACGTATTCGTGCTCCAGCTCGTTCATCCGCTGCGTGTGGGTGACCAGGGCGTCGTCCGACCCGTGCAGCAGGGTCTCGTGGCGCGTGCGGTGGATGGCCTCCAGCTCCTTGAGCAGTCGGCCTTCCTCCAGATTCCGCGCCGACGGACCGCCGTCGTGCTCCGTCATGGCACGCACACCTCCTCCGCGCTCGGTCCGGCCCTCGCAGAAGCGGCCCTCCGCTTCCATCATCTCCTGCCCGGCCCGCGTCAGCAGATGCGCGGCAGTTGCTCCCCGATGGGCAGGTCGACCACCCGGGTGCCGCCGAGGGCGGTGCGGGCCACGACCATGCCGGGGTGGTCGGCGACCGCTTCTCCGATCACCGCCGCCCGGCGCCCCAGCGGGTGGGCGCGCATGGCGTCGAGGACGGCGTCCGCGTGCTGCCGCGGGACGAAGGCGACCAGCTTGCCCTCGTTGGCCACGTACAGCGGGTCGAGGCCGAGGATCGCGCACGCGTTCGCGACGGCGTCGGGGACCGGCACGCGGCCCTCCTGGATGACGACGCCGGTCCCGGAGGCGGCCGCGATCTCGTTGAGGGAGGCCGCCAGCCCGCCGCGGGTGGGGTCGCGCAGGACGTGGAGGTCCGGGGTGACGGCGAGCATGGCCTGGACGAGACCGCCCAGGGCCGCGCAGTCGCTCTGGATGTCCACGCCGAACTCCAGGCCGTCCCGGACGCTCAGGATGGCCACCCCGTGCAGGCCGATCTCGCCGCTGACGATCACCACGTCGCCGGGGACCACCCGCTGGGGACGCAGGTCCACCCCGTCGGGGATCAGCCCGATGCCCGCGGTGTTCACGTACACGCCGTCGCCGTGGCCCGCCTCGACGACCTTGGTGTCGCCGGTCGCCACTTCCACCCCGGCGGCGCGCGCGGCCGCCCCGAGATCCTCGGCCACCCGCGCCACGACGGACATCTCGACGCCCTCCTCGAGGATGAACCCGCAGGAGAGGTAGGCGGCCCGGGCCCCGCTCATGGCCAGGTCGTTGACCGTGCCGTTGACCGCCAGGCCGCCGATGCCGCCCCCGGGGAAGAACAGCGGACGCACGACGTACGAGTCGGTCGAGAAGGCCAGCCGGACACCGCCCAGGGAGAGGGCGGCGGAGTCCCCGAGCTGGGCCAGGGCCTCGCCGCCGAAGGCGGGGGCGAAGAGGTGCTGGACGAGTTCGGCCGAGAGCGCGCCGCCCCCGCCGTGGCCCATCACCACACGGGGACGGTCGCGCAGGGGGGCCGGGCAGGTCCAGCCGGCGATGTCGAGGGGTACGGTCTCAGGCAACGGGGCTCGCCTCCGGCGAAACGGCGGTCCGGGCCGGAGTGAGTTCCAGCCGGCGGTAGAGGTAGTACGCGGCGCACGCGCCCTCGCTGGACACCATCGTGGCGCCGAGCGGGCTGCGCGGGGTGCACAGGGTGCCGAAGGCCTCGCACTCGTGCGGCTTGAGCAGCCCCTGGAGGACTTCACCGCTGCGGCACTCCGCGGGCTCCCGGGTGGCGATGCCGGTCACCGAGAAGCGGTGCTCCGCGTCGTACTCCCGGTAGCGGGACGACAGCCGCCAGCCGCTGTCCGGGATGACTCCGATGCCCCGCCACGCACGGTCGGTGACCTCGAAGACGTCCTCGAGCATGGCGAGGGCGGCCGGGTTGCCCTCCGGGCGCACGGCGCGCGCGTAGGCGTTGTCGACGGTGTGCTCGCCGCGCTCCAGCTGCCGTACGGCCCGGCGCACGCCTTCGAGGATGTCCAGCGGCTCGAAACCGGTCACGACGATCGGTACCCGGTGGCGGGCCGCCAGTTCCGGGTACTCCCCCACGCCCATCACGCTGCACACGTGCCCGGCCGCCAGGAAGCCCTGGACCCGGCAGCTCGGGGAGCGCATGATCGCCTCGATGGCCGGGGGGACGCGGACGTGCGAGACCAGCAGGCTGAAGTTCGGGATGCCCAGCTTCCTGGCCTGGTACACCGTCATGGCGTTGGGCGGCGCCGTGGTCTCGAAGCCGATGCCGAAGAACACCACCTCGCGCCCCGGGTTCTGCTGCGCGATCCGCAGCGCGTCGAGCGGGGAGTAGACCACCCGTACGTCTCCCCCCTCGCTGCGCACCTGGAAGAGGTCGCGGCCGGTGCCCGGCACGCGCAGCATGTCGCCGAAGGAGCAGAAGATCACGTCCGGCCGGGAGGCGATCTCCAGGGCCTTGTCGATGACCTCCAGCGGGGTGACGCACACCGGGCACCCCGGTCCGTGGATCAACTCCACTTGCTCGGGGAGGAGTTGGTCGATGCCGTGCCGGATGATGGTGTGCGTCTGACCCCCGCAGACCTCCATCAGCGCCCAGGGGCGGGTCACGGTGGCATGGATGTCGTCGAGCAGCCTGCGGGCGAGCTCGGGGTCCTGGAACTCGTCGATGTACTTCACTTCCGGGCTTCCTCCTGCGCTGCGGCTTCGTCCGGATCGTCGGTGAAGGGCCACGGGGAGCCGCCCGCCGCCGCGGCCTGTTCCCACGGGTCGCCGAACTCCTCCTGCAACATGCCGAGCTGCGCGAAGAGTTCGAGGGTCTGCCGGGCGGACTCCTCGTCCAGGCGCTGCAGGGCGAATCCCACGTGGACGATGGCGTACTCGCCCACCTGGAGGTCCGGCAGGTACTCCAGGCACACCTCCTTCTGCACGCCGCCGAAGTCGACGGTCGCCATGCGGGTGCCGTCCCGCTCCCCGATGTCGAGCACTCGGCCGGGTACCGCCAGGCACATGGGCTTCTCCTTCGCTAGGGATGGTGATCCGTGGCGCGGACCGCTGCCGCCACCATGAGCTGGCCCAGCGCGAGGCCGCCGTCGTTCGGCGGGATCCCGGCGTGGCGCAGGACGGTGAAGTCCCGTCCGCGCAGGATGCGGGCACAGGCCGAGGAGAGCAGGGTGTTGGCGAAGACCCCGCCGGTCAGGGCGACGGTGTCCAGGCCGTGCCGTTCGCGGGCCAGTTCACAGAGCGCGCCGACCAGTTCGGCCACCGCGGTGTGGAACCGGGCGGCGATCCGGGCCGGCTCCGTGCCCGCGCGCACGTCGGCCGCCACGGCGGCCAGCAGCGGCGCCGGATCGGCGGTCACCGGCCCCTCGGCGCCGTCCGGGGGCGGGCGCAGGGCGAAGGCGTACCCCGGTCCGGATCGGGCGGTCGTGAGGTCGTCCATGTCGGCGAGGTCGGCGAGGGCCGCCGACTCCAGCTCGATCGCGGCCTGCGCCTCGTACCCGGAGCGGTGGCAGATCCCCGCCAGGGAGGACACGGCGTCGAAGAGGCGGCCCATGCTGGAGGTGGGGGCACAGTTCAGGTTCCGCTCCAACTGGGTGCGCAGCACCCGCAGTTCGCCGGAGGGGCAGGCGGCGGCACAGGGCAGGTCCGGGGTCCATTCGATGCCCGCGGCCCACAGCTGCGACAGGGCCATGCGGTACGGGCGGCGTACGGCCGCGTCGCCGCCCGGCAGCGGCACGTACGCGAGGTGGGCGAAGCGCGTGTAGCCGGCGTAGCCGGCCAGGAGGAACTCCCCGCCCCACACCGCGCCGTCGTCGCCGTAGCCGGTGCCGTCGAAGGCGACACCGATCACCGTCCGGCCACCGTCCAGGCCGTGTTCGGCCATCGTGGAGGCGATGTGGGCGTGGTGGTGCTGTACGCGGACCAGCGGCCGGCCGGCGGCGTCGCGCCGGGCCCGCTGCCCGGAGTGGTAGCCGGGGTGCAGGTCGGCCGCGAGGAGGGCGGGGGTGACGCCGGTGACGGCCTCCAGCTGCCGCTGGGCGCGTGCGCAGGCGTACTGGGTGGCGAGGTCGTCCATGTCGCCGATGTGAGCGGACAGCCAGGCCCGGCGTCCTTCGCCGAGGCAGAAGGTGTTCTTCAGGTCTCCCCCGGCGGCGAGGATCCCGGGGACCGGCAGCGGGAGCGTCACGGGCAGCGGGGCGTAACCGCGGGAGCGTCGTACGGTCAGCGGCTCGCCGTCGCAGACGCGCACCACGGAGTCGTCGCAGGGCACGTGGATCGGGCGGTCGTGGGTGAGCCATGCGTCGGCCAGCCGGGCGAGCCGGTCCAGGGCCTCGTCGTCGTCGGTGACGATGGGCTCTCCGGAGAGGTTTCCGCTGGTCATGACGAGCATCCGGGCACCCGGCGGGTCGCCGGGCAGTCCGAGCAGCAGATGGTGCACGGGCGTGTACGGGAGCATCGCGCCCAGGTCGGGGCAGCGCGGGGCGACCCCGTCGGCCACCGCGCCGGCGGCGACCGCGGACCCGAACGCCCGGCGGCGGCGCAGCAGCACGATCGGCCGTGCCGTCCCGGTGAGCAGGGCGCGCTCCTGGGGGCCGATGTGCACGAGGTGTTCGAGGTCGGCGAGGTCGCGTGCCATCAGGGCGAACGGCTTGTCCCCGCGGGCCTTGCGGCGGCGCAGTTCGGCCACCGCCACGGGGTCGGCCGCGTCGCAGGCGAGGTGGTAGCCGCCGATCCCCTTGACGGCGACGATCGCGCCGGCGGCGAGGAGCCGGCGGGCTTCGGCGATCGGGTCCACGTCGGGCACCTCGCGGGGAGGGCGCCCGGCGAGCAGCCGCAGCCGTGGCCCGCAGGCCGGGCAGGCGACGGGCTGTGCGTGGAAGCGGCGGTCGGCGGTGTCGGCGTACTCGCGGGCGCAGTCGGGGCACATCGGGAAGCCCGCCATCGTGGTGTGGGCGCGGTCGTAGGGCAGCCCGGTGACGATGGTGAAGCGCGGTCCGCAGTGCGTGCAGGTGATGAAGGGGTGGCGGTGGCGGCGGTCGGCGGGGTCCGCCAGTTCGGCGAGACAGTCCGCGCAGGTCGCCACGTCCGGGGGGACCAGGGTGCGGGCGGGGCCGCCGGTCCGGGAGGCGACGATGGCGAATCCGGTGCCGCCCGCGACGGGCACCCGCCGGTGGTGGACCGCGTCCACCACCGCCAGCGGGGGCGCGTCCGCCGCGAGCCGCTCGCAGAACTCGGTGACGGCGGCCGGTGCGCCCTCCACCTCCGCGACGACGCCCTCCGGGGTGTTGGTGACGTGCCCGGCCAGGCCGAGGCCGGTGGCGCGGGCGTACACGTAGGGCCGGAAGCCGACACCCTGCACCACGCCCCGGACGATGATCCGGCGCCGCTCGACGGCCTCCATCAGTGCGTCTGCACCACTTCGTGCGACGTCCCGTGCCCGTGGTGCCCAGGCCCGTGGCCGTGCCCAGCCCCGTGGTCGTGGTCGTCCCGCTGCCCGTGGGGCCGGCGCGCCATGACCGGCGTGTGCGCCCCGGCGCCCGCGCCCACCGCCAGCGCCCGGTCCAGCAGCACACCCACGCCCTCACCCGCGCGGGCGGACGTCAGCGCCACCTCCACACCGGGGTTGACCCGCTGGACGTTGGCGCGGAAGGCCGCCTCGTCGAACGCGACGGCCCCCGCGATGTCGGTCTTGGTCACCACCACCAGCTGCGCCAGCCCGAAGGCCGTCGGGTACTTCAGCGGCTTGTCCTCGCCCTCGGTGACCGAGGCCAGGACCACGCGCAGGGTCTCCCCGAGGTCGTAGGAGGCCGGGCAGACCAGGTTGCCCACGTTCTCCACGAAGAGGACCCGGGTGTCCTCGGGAAGCCAGCCGTCCAGGTGCCGGCCCAGCATCCCGGCCTCCAGGTGGCACAGCCCGTCGGTGAGCACCTGCTTGACCGGTGCTCCGGAACGGGCCAGCCGCCGTGCGTCGTTCTCGGTGGCGAGGTCGGCGGTCAGTGCGGCCACCGGCACCCCCCGTTCCCGGGCGAGGAGCAGCTCGCGCTCGAGCAGTTCCGTCTTCCCGCTGCCCGGACTGGAGAGCAGGTTGACGACCACGGTTCCCCGTGCGGTGAGTTCGGCGCGCAGGGTGTGCGCCGCCTCGTCGTTCTTGGCGAGTACCGCCTGCCGTAGATCGACCACTCGGCACATGGTTCAGGCCTCCTCGGAGATCGGTTCGCGGGTGGGGGCGGCGGCGCGGGCGGCGGGACCGTCCTCCCACTCCACGGTGAGGATCCGCAGCTCGCGGCCCGCGACCAGCTCGACGTCGGTGGCCCGCGCGCAGCCGGGGCAGCACAGTTCGGGCGGCATGCCGGTCGGCCATTGACGAGTGCAGGAGCCGCACCGGGCGCGGCCGGCCACCGTCTCGGTGACGAGGCCGGCGCCTTCCAGTACGGTTCCGGCGCAGGCCAGTTCGAAGCAGAAGGCCAGGGCGTCGGGGACCACGCCCGCCAGTTCTCCGACCTGGAGCCGCACGGCCGTCACGGCGCTCGCACCACCGGCCCCGGCCGCTTCCTCCACCTGACCGACGACGGCCATGGCGATCGACATCTCGTGCATCGGACTCCGTCCTGCCGGGGCTCATTACACCGGCAGGACGGAGGCGTGGCGGGCGGGCACGCCGACGCGCGACACGCCCCGTAAGCCGTTCGGGCGCCGGGGCGGCCGGGGCTCACATCCTGACCATGCGCAGGTAGCGCCTGATGTCGGGAAAGACCTGCGCCAGTACGGCGAGCAGTGCGGCGGTGGCGGCCCCGCAGACGACGGCCTTCTTCATGGGGTTCTCCTCAGTGCGCGGGAAGGCGTTGCGGTCTCGTCGTGGAGCAGGTCCAGCACCATGCGGACGGCCTGCGGCACGGCCGCGGCCACCGGTGGGCTCAGGCCGATGCCCTCCTCGACCGAGGCCGGTTCGCAGCCGACGACCAGCGTCCGGCGGGGCGGAGCGGTTCCGGTGCCGGCGCACAGGGTGTCCAGCAGCGCGAGGACCGCGTCGGGGGACATGTGGTGGCCGTCGAGGACGGCGCCGCCCGGCCCGGCGCTCCCGTCGGGCTCGATGAGGTAGAGCGTGCCCGGCTCTCCGCCGCGTGCGGTGGCGTCGACCAGCAGAAGCGTGTCGTAGCCGTCGAGGAGCTGGTAGGCGAGGTGCACTCCGCGTACGCCGAAGTCCACCGCCTCCACCGCGTCGGGCAGTGGGTGCGCGGACAGGGCCCGCACGGTCTCGACGCCGAAGCCGTCGTCTCCGAGGAAGACGTTGCCGATGCCGGCGACCAGCGTTCTGCGGCTCACGCGTCCTCCAGGGGGGTGACCTCGTCGGGCTGGAAGTAGAGGAAGCGGCCCTGCTCCCGCCGGATGTCCGCACCGGGGTCGCCCTCGACGGTCACGGCGAGGTGCACTCCCCCGTCGACGTCGTGCAGCACCGCCTCGACCCGGGCGGCCATGCCCTGGAGGAACAGGTCCTGGGCGTCGGTGCGGCGCAGGCCGGGGCGGAGCAGGACGCGGCTGCCCGCGCCCACGGGGGCGCCGTCGACGAGGATCCGGTCGCGCACCGGGTCGGCGGTGTCCTCCCGGGCCGGGTCCCACCAGGGGGTGTCGGGCCGGAACACCCCGTCCCCGTCCGGGGGTTCGGTGCCGGTTCCGGGGAGGTCCCGGTGCGCTGCGCCCGGGTCGGTGATCTCGCGCAGGGCGCGCACCGCCCCGTGCAGCCGTTCCAGTACCTCGGGCGGCATGGTGTCGGCCAGGTCGATCACGGCGGCGGCGCGGGCGTCCGTACCGCGTGCCTCGCGCTTCTCCCGGTCGGTGAGGGCCGCCGTGCGCAGGGCGAGGATCTCGTCGATCTCGGTGGCGTCGTACATGGCCCCGGCGCTTTCGGGGGCGATGGCCGGGTGGTCCTCCAGGATGATCGGGGAGGACAGGACCACGTCGGCGCGGCCGCGTTCGCCGGCCAGGACGGGCCAGGTGTGGCGGTTGACGCAGGAGGCGACGGGTTCCCGGGCCCATTCGGGCGGGTCGGTCATGGAAAGGAAGGAGCCGGCGCTGAGGCCCAGGAGGAGGTGCGCGGCGACCAGCGAGCGGGGCAGGGCCGCGTCGCGGCCGGCCGCCGCGTCCGGCGGGGTCGACGGGCTGGTGTTCTCCACGACCGCGGTGAGCTTGAACACGCGGTAGGCGCCTTCGAGTTCGGTGGCGCGCAGGCGTACCACGCCCTCGACCTCCTCGGTGCGCCGCACCAGGCGGCCGACGCGGCGGCCGTCGGCGTCGAGGACGGGCTCGGTGGTCTCGCGGGCGGGGCGGCGGAAGGGGAGCGCGACTCCTTCCCCGGCCAGTTCGGCCACGCCGGCGGAGAGCTCGACCCGCTCCTCGGCCCCCTCGTCCCAGGGGACGAGGACCCGGTCCGCCAGGTGCAGTTCGGCCACGTCCGTGAACGTGCCGTCGGGCAGGGCCTGTTGGACGGTGCGGCGCTGTGCGTGCAGGAAGCGCAGCTCGACGGCGAGGTGCGCGGCGCCCTTGGGCTCCATGAGGATCTCGGTCTGCTGGTGCGCGTGCTCCCCGTGCGCCGGCCCCCACGCGGGCGGGACCAGGACGCCGAACTGCCAGCGCAGCCGGTTCTTGGCCGCCGAGGCCCGGTACGGGTAGAGCACGTAGCCCTCGAAGAGGACGGCGTCGGCCACCTGCCGCGCGGTGGCGAAGCGGGAGTCCGGCGCGGCGGTGGTGGTCATGGCGCCGTCCTCTCGGCGGAACGGGGCAGGACGGAGCCGAACCGGAGGGGCGGCGGGTCCGGCGGGTCCGGCGCGGGCGGCGGGTCCGGCGCGGGCGGCGGGTCCGCGGCGGCGGCCGTGTCGAGGAGGGTGCGTACGGTGGCCTCCCAGGAGGCGAGGGCGTGCCGCGAGCGGAAGGCCAGCAGCTCGGCCATGGTGTCGCGGGGCAGCCGCAGCCAGCCGGAGCCCGGGAAGTGCTGCTCGATCATCTCCCGCCACACGGATACGGGCAGGCGGTACGGGGCTTCCCGGTCCCAGGGCACGGGCTCGACCCGGAAGCCGCCGGCGCCGGTGAAGGCGGTGCCGGAGAACAGCATCAGCAGTGGCGCCTCGCCCTCCCGCAGGGCGTGGAAGTAGCGGGTCGCCGCGATGTCCATGTCGTAGGTGCAGGGGACGGCCAGGTCGGTCTCGGTCTCCCCGGTGAAGCCGGGCACCATGAGCGCGACCTGGGCGAACTGCACGGGCTGGAGGGTGCTGCCCCAGCGGCTGCGCTCGCCGAACAGGTCGGCCAGGCCCTCGGCCTCGGCGGGGCCG
This sequence comes from Streptomyces sp. NPDC046303, assembly GCF_055588085.1. Classification (NCBI taxonomy): domain Bacteria; kingdom Bacillati; phylum Actinomycetota; class Actinomycetes; order Kitasatosporales; family Streptomycetaceae; genus Streptomyces; species Streptomyces sp. NPDC046303. The sequence continues at coordinate 152,438 of NZ_JBVJFA010000001.1, read as the reverse complement.
TAGCCGCGCCGGGCCGGTTCGATGCGGATCTGGCAGCGCAGGGCGAGTGCGTGCACCCGGGCGTTGCCGGCGGCGGTGATCCGCAGCCGGAAGACGAGGGTGGGGCCGGCGGCGTGGGCGTCGGCGCGCACTCCGGTGCAGGTGAAGCGGAGGTCGGTCATCGCGGCGGCCCCCCGGCTGCGCCGGCCGGGACCTTGGACCGGCGCTCCACCTGGTCGAAGAAGGCGTCGAGGGCGGCGCGGGCCTCGGCTCCGCCGTCGAAGCCCTGCCACAGCAGCCTCATGCGGCCCACCAGTTCGTAGCAGATGTCGATGGGCACGAGGTAGCAGGCGGTGCGGCCCTCCGAGCGGCGCAGCAGGAGGGCTTCCACATCGGGCTCGAGCAGCGCGGCCAGGCGTCCGCGGCCGAGTACGTTCTGCCAGGTCTGCGGGTCGAGCTCGCTCTCGGTGGCTCCGGCCGGGCTCGGGTAGAGCGCGACCAGGCGGTCGAGGGCGGCGTTGCGGAAGAAGAAGGCGACGCCGACCGGGATCCCGAGCAGCTCCCAGGCTCCCTCGTCGAGCGGATGGCCGGGGTCGGTGAGGTAGCGGTCGGGGACCGCGCGGTACCGCCCGGTGGGGGTGCCCGGCCGGTCGAACAGCAGGGCGCAGGCGGTGCAGGCGCAGACCAGGACCCGCTTCTCGGTCTCCACGAGGTGGCGGTGGGCGTCCTCGGGCACCACTGCCGCGCACAGTTCGCAGGTTTCGGGCCGCGGCGGGCGCGGGCCGGCGAACCGCCGCAGGCCGCGCGGTGCGCCCGTACGCTCCGGGTGCCGGTTCACGGCACCCGCGCCGGGTCGTGCGGGCGGGCGGAGATCTGGAGCAGGGCGGGCTGCGGGGGCGCCTGCTCCACGTCCACCCGGGTGACCTCGGGGGCGAAGGAGGCGAGCACGTCCTCGAGGGTCTGCCGGGCGCCCGGCCCGCCGGCGCCGCCGCACCCGCAGCCGGCGCCCTCGGAGGCGGAGCGCAGCCGCAGCACCCCGGTGCTCTCGTCGAAGCCCAGCACCTCCACCGGCTCGCCGGCGGCGGCCAGGGCGCGGGAGATGCGGGTGTGCACGTCCTCGGGGTGGAGGTCGTGCAGGGCCAGCAGGCTCGCGATGAGTTCGTCGTCGAGCAGCGGGCGCAGCGGCGCGTCGCCGAGCCGCCCGACGAGCCGGCCGAGGCCCGCCCCGTAGAAGTCCATGAGGACGCGCACGAGTTCCTCGGCGGCCGCGCACGCCTCCCGGTCGCCGGTGGCGGCGAGCCGGTCGAGCACCTCCTCGACGCGGCGGCCCGCCTCGCGGGCGTCGACGGCCGGGCTCATCCGCCCAGTCCGCTCAGACCGGTGGGCACGTGCATGGTCTTCACCGTCTTGCCGCCGCCCACGTACATGTGGACCCCGCACGGCAGACAGGGGTCGAAACTGCGCACGGCGCGCATGATGTCGATCCCCTTGAAGTTCTCCGGGGGGTTCTCCTCGAAGATCGGCGTGTTCTGGACGGCGTCCTCGTACGGTCCGGGGGTGCCGAAGGTGTCGCGGGTGCTGGCGTTCCACGGGGTCGGCGGGTACGGGTGGTAGTTGGCGATCTTGCCGTCGCGGATCACCATGTGGTGCGAGAGCACGCCCCGTACGGCCTCGGTGAAGCCGACGCCGATGGACTCGTCCGGCACCTCGAACTTCTCCCAGGTCTGGGTGCGTCCGGCGCGGACCTCGGCCAGCCCCTTCTCGGCGCAGTGCAGGGCGATGGCGGCGGCGTACGCCTGGAAGTAGGTGCGGGCCCGGTTGCGTTCCAGGGCGTTGCTCCACTTCGGGATCTGCCACTCGAAGCGCGTTTCGGGCTTGGTCATCGTCTTTGGCAGGTTGATGACCACGCTGTGCCCGGTGGCCTTGACGTAGCCGACGTCGACGAGCCCGGACAGGGCCGTGGACCACAGGCGCGCGATGGGACCGCCGCCGGTGTCGAGCGCGAGGTGGTCCTTGCCGTCGAACCAGCGGGGCGACATCACCCAGCTGTACTTGTCGTCGAAGTCCCGCTTCTGCGGGGCGGGGATGGTGTGCTGGTTCCAGGGGTGGCGGGGGTCGACGGGGTTGCCGAGCGGGTCGTGGGTGACGAACTGCTCCTGGCCCGCCCAGTCGTCGTAGTACGAGCTGCCGAGCAGGATGCGGATGCCGAGGTTGATCTCGGTGAGGTCGTTGGTCACCAGCTTGCCGTCGACGACGACGCCCGGGGTGACGAACATCTTCCGGCCCCAGTCGGACATGTTGGCGTACGTGAAGTCGCAGTACTCGGGGTCGTTGAGCGCGCCCCAGCAGCCGAGCAGCACACGGCGCCGGCCGACCTCCTCGTACCCGGGCAGGGCCTCGTAGAAGAAGTCGAAGAGGTCGTCGTGGAGCGGGACGACGCGCTTCATGAACTCCACGTACCGCATGAGGCGGCTCATGTAGTCGGTGAAGAGCTGCACGGAGGCGATGGTGCCGACGCCGCCCGGGTAGAGGGTGGAGGGGTGCACGTGGCGGCCCTCCATCAGGCAGAACATCTCCCGGGTGTAGCGGCTGACCTGGAGGGCCTCGCGGTAGAACTCGCCCTCGATGGGGTTGAGGGAGCGCATGATGTCGGCGATGGTCTTGTAGCCGTGGTCACCGGCGTGCGGGGCCTCGGTGCGCTCGGCCAGCTCCAGGACCCCGGGGTTGGTCTCGCGGACCATCTTCTCGCAGTAGTCGACCCCGACCAGGTTCTCCTGGAAGATGTTGTGGTCGAACATGTACTCCGCCGACTCGCCCAGGTTGATGATCCACTCGGCGAGGTGGGGCGGCTTCACCCCGTAGGCCATGTTCTGCGTGTAGACGGAGCAGGTGGCGTGGTTGTCGCCGCAGATCCCGCAGATGCGGCTGGTGATGAAGTGCGCGTCGCGGGGGTCCTTGCCGCGCATGAAGACGCTGTAGCCGCGAAAGACCGACGAGGTGCTGTAGCACTCCGCGACCCGCTTCTGCTTGAAGTCGATCTTCGTGTGGATGCCGAGGCTGCCGACGATCCGCGTGATCGGATCCCAGGCCATCTCCACCAGGCCGCTGCCGTCACCGGCCGCTTTCGTCTTCGGTGCCATCGTGTCTGCCGTGACCCTTCTCGCTGCTGTGCTGCGCGGAGTGCGTGGACGGAGTGAGGACGTGCGGGGCGGTCACCAGGGCGGGCGGTAGCCGGTGGTCAGTTTCCGGCCGGTGCGGCGCCACTTCGGCTCCTGGTCCACGGTGTGCGCCGTGACCGCGCGGAGCCTGCGGACCACCGCCCCGTAGGCACCGCTCGCCTTGCTGGACACCTTGGCGCCCGGGGGTTCGTCCATGAACGGCATGAACTTGTCGGGGAAGCCGGGCATCGTGCACGCGATGCAGATGCCGCCGACGTTGGGGCAGCCGCCGATGCCGTTCATCCAGCCGCGTTTGGGCACGTTGCACTTGACGACGGGACCCCAGCAGCCCAGCTTGACCAGGCACTGGGGCGAGTCGTAGGTGTGCGCGAACTGGCCCTGCTCGTAGTAGCCGGCCCGGTCGCAGCCCTCGTGGACGGTGGCGCCGAACAGCCAGGTGGGGCGCAGTTTGTCGTCGAGCGGGATCATCGGGGCCGCGCCGGCCGCCTGGTAGAGCAGGTAGGTCAGGGTCTCGGAGAAGTTGTCCGGCTGGATGGGGCAGCCCGGCACGCACACGATCGGGATGCCGGCCTTCGAGGTCCAGTTCCAGCCCAGGTAGTCGGGCACGCCCATGGCTCCGGTGGGATTGCCCTCCATGGCGTGGATGCCGCCGTACGTGGCGCAGGTGCCGATGGCGACGACGGCGAGGGCCTTGGGGGCCAGCCGGTCGATCCACTCGCTGGTGGTGATGGGCTGCCCGGTCTCGGGGTCGTCGCCGAAGCCGCACCAGTAGCCCTCGGGCTTGATCTTCTCGTTGGGAATGGAGCCTTCCACGACGAGCACGAACGGGTCGATCTCGCCCCGCTCCCCCTTGAAGAACCACTCGATGAACGTGTCGGAACCACCGACCGGGCCGCATTCGAAATCGATCAGCGGCCAGTGCACCGCGATCTTGGGCAGCCCCGGCAGGGCGCCCGTCACGATCTCCTCGATGCTGGGCTGCATGGCGGCGGTCAGGGAGACGGAGTCGCCGTCGCAGCTCAGTCCCGCGTTGATCCAGAGGATGTGGATCGGGGGGTCTTCGACCGTGGCCGACGTCGCTGGATCCATGGGGATGCCTCCTCGGGGAGGTGCTCGGGGCGGGGTGCGGGGCGGGGCCGCCGCGGCGGCCCCACCCTTCTTGCTAGCAGCCGGGCACCCGGCGCGCCGCGTCGTGCGCGGCCAGTCCAGTGACCTGGCGCTGCCGCGAGGGCAGCGGGGCCGTGTGCCGGCCGGGCACGGCGCGCGCGAGGTGGGGTGGTGTGGCCGTCGCGGGCTCCTTGCGGACGAAGGCGCGGCGCAGGGCGTGGTACGGGGCGTGCGGGTCGAAGAAGGTCTGCCGCATCAGGGCCAGCTCCGCCTCCCGGTAGGCGGCCAGCGGCTGCTCGGCCTCGTCGCGGTCACGCAGCGCCTTCTTGGCGGCGATCCGGGAGGCCGTGGCCGGCAGGGCTGCCAGTCGCGCCGCGAGCCGCGCCGTCTCGCCGGCGAAGGCCTGGGGCGCGCAGGGCACCGTACGGTCGGCCAGCCCCAGCCGCCGTGCGGCCTCCGCGCTCAGCGGCAGGGCCTCGGTGGTGAGGCGCTCGGCGACGCCGGTGCCGACGCGGCGCGGCAGGGTGTACGTCCAGAACTCGGAGCCGTGCAGTCCCATCAGCCGGTAGTGCGGGTTCAGGACCACGCCGGAGCGGCACCAGACCTCGTCGGCGGCCAGGGCGAGCATGGCGCCGCCGGCGGCCGCGTTGCCGGCGAGCGCGGCGACGACCAGGCGGTCGGTGGTGGTGAGCACGGCCTCGACCAGGTCGTCCATGGCGTTGATGTTGGCCCAGGACTCCTCGGCCGGGTCGTCGGCCGCCTCGATGACGCCCAGGTGGATGCCGTTGGAGAAGAAGTCGCGGCCGCCGCCGAGGACGAGGACGGTGGTGGGGCGGGCGCAGGCGATCCGGTAGGCGTCCAGCAGGCGCCGGCAGTGGTCGGTGCTCATCGCGCCGCCGGGGAAGGAGAAGGACAGGAAGCCGGTCTGCCCCTCCTCCCGGTAACCGATGTCGGACCAGGTGCGCCGGCGCACGTCGGTGTGCAGCGGGGCGGGATGCTCCCGCAGCGTGGGCAGCCGGCCGGCGAGGGCGACGGTGGCGGGCAGCTTCGGGGCGGCGGGCCCGCCGGGGGTGCGGGGGGCGCGCAGTTCGGGGATCCAGACGGCGCCGTCGGCGGTGGCCCGGCAGAGGGCGCCCGCCCGGGTGGCGAGCAGGTCCCCGGGCCGGCCGCGCAGGCGGTCCTCGGGGTGGCCACCGTGCAGGAACCAGGGGGCGCCGAGCAGTTCGTCCCGTACGCCGGGCTGTGAATCGGCGGCACGCAGGGTGCGCAGGACACCCGCGGTGGAGTCCGTCTCCCAGTCGATCCGGCGGTGCTCCTGGCGCATCGCGGGGCGCGGGTGTCCGGTGGTCTGCGGCTGCGGGGTGTACGTACCGGAGGCGAAGCGGCGGACGGCGAGGAGGACGGCCTCCAGGGCGGCGTCGGCGATCTCTCCGCGGTAGAGGTCGCTCTTGCCCACCGGCGGCAGGGGGCAGTCGGCGTGGGCCCAGACGGGTCCGGCGTCCATCTCGGCCTCGGCCTGCAGGACGGTGACGCCCCATCGGGCGGCCTGTGCGTGGAGGGCCCAGTCGAGCGAGGCGGGGCCGCGGTCGCCGACCGGTCCGGGGTGGACGATCAGGCAGGTGTACGCGGCCCACACCTCCTCCGGGAGGGCGGTGCGCAGTATCGGCGCGATGACGAGGTCGGGCCGGTGCCGGTGGACGGCAGGGGCCAGGGGCACGTGGGGCAGGGCGAGTTCGACCGCCACGCTGTGGCCGTGGTCGCGCAGCTCGGCGTGGACCCGCTGGGTGAGGCTGTTGAAGGCGCTCGCGACGAGCAGGACGTGCACGTGATCTCCCAGCGGCGGCCCGGAGCCGCGACGCCGAAGCGCCTCGGCGGATCATGGCCGGAGCCCGACGCGCACGTCATGACCGGCCGCCTGAGATGGTCGGGCACCCCGGCGGCGGCGCGCCCGGCGCCGAGCGGGGGTGTCACCCGAAAGCGCAGCCTGCGGGCGCCACTCGGCCTAGGGTCGTGTGCCGCCCGGGGTCAGCGGGCGGCGGCGCGGGCGGTGCAGCTGCGGGCCACCTCGGCGGCGAAGGCCCGGGCCGGCGGGGCGAGGGCGGACCAGCGGCGGACCGCCCAGCCGACGGCGAGGGGCGGCAGTCCGGGGACGGGGACCAGGCGCAGCGGGCCGTCGGTCCCGGGGACCCGCCAGCCGGGCAGCGCGGGTACGACGGCGTGGCCGAGCCCCAGTTCGGAAAGGAGCAGGGCGGTGTCCCAGTCCGCGACGCTGGTGTCGGAGCGGACGCGGATGCCGGCGTCGGCGAAGGCGGCGTCGAGGCGGGCGCGGGAGGCGGAGTTCTCGGGCAGCCGGATGTGGCGGATCCCGGAGAGATCGGCGAGTTCGATGTGCGGGCGGGCGGCGAGGGGGTCGTCGGCCCCGACCGCGAGCACCCAGGGGAGTTCCATCACGGGGCGTTGCTCGATGCCGCGGACCGGGGCGCCGATGGTGATCCAGGCGAGGTCGAGGTCGTCGGCGGCGAGGGCGTCGAAGCAGCTGCGGCTGGAGTTCTCGGTCTGGAACTCCAGGCTCACCCCGGGGTGCCGGCTGCGGAAGGTGACGACGGCCTCGGACATGAAGTGGCGGACGGTGGTCGCGCCGGTGGTGACCCGCACCGAGCCGCCGCCTCCCCGTACGAGGTCGTCCAGGCGGCGCAGGGCGCCGTCGAGGCCGGCGATGCCGTCGGCGGCGGCCGCCTGCAGGATGCGGCCGGCTTCGGTGGGCACCACCCCGCGGGCGTGGCGCTCGAGCAGGCTCGTGCCGGTCTCCTTTTCGAGGCGGCGGACGTGCTGGCTGACGGCGGACTGGGTACGGCCGAGGTCGCGGGCCACGGAGCTGAGGCTTCCGGCGCGGCAGACGGCCACGAACACGCGGAGGTCGTCGAGGGTCATGAGCTCCAAGCTATCGCTTGGGTACGGGGAGCAAATCGGTGGATTGACTTGGGTGTCGGGCCGGACCAAGATCGAGGCAGGGCCCGGGCGGCAACCCGTCCCGCGTCGGCGCCACGGGGTCCGGACCCCCGGCGCGGAGGTCGGACGGGTGCCGACCCACCACTTCGCGGAAGGACGCGCCCGTGCCGGATGAAGTCGTCGCATGGCTGCGGGAACTCGGCGCCGAGCGCGTCCCGCATCCCGGCGGAACCCTGCTCGTCCACCTGGTGCGGGTACGGCAGCTGCTCGCCTCGTGGGGAGCGCGGCCCGAACTCCGGCAGGCGGGGCTGTGCCACGCCTTCTACGGGACGGACGGCTTCGCGACCGCCCTGCTCCCGCTCTCGCGGCGGCCGGAGCTGGCCGCGGTGATAGGCGCCGGGGCCGAGGAGATCGTCTACTTCTACGCGTCCTGCGACCGGGCGGCGTCCTATCCGACGCTCGGCGGGGCGCAGGCGGCCTTCCGGGACCGGTTCACCGGCCGGGTCCACTCCCCCGCCCTGGAGCTGCGCCGGGACTTCGCCGAACTGTCGGCGGCCAACGAGCTCGATCTGGCGCGCACCGATCCCGCCTTCCGGGCGAGGTGGGGCGCGGAACTGCTGTCGCTGTTCGGCGGGTTCCGCGAACTGCTGAGCGAGCCGGCCTGGCGGGAGTGCCAGGCCGTGCTCGGCGGCTGACGCGTGCGGTCAGGGGGTGAAGGTCCAGCGTTGGGCAGCGGTGTCGTTGCAGGCGGCGCGGGCGAGGAGGGTGCCGTTGGCGGTGCCGGATCCGGCCGGGGCGAGGCATTGGCCGCCGGTGCGCAGGGTGCTCTGGGGGCCCGCCTGCCAGGTCTGGCCGGCGCTGCCGTCGCAGGTCTGGATGGTCACGCGGGCGGCGGAGCCGTCCAGGCAGACCCCGGCGAGGCCGGTGAGGCGGCCGTCGCCGTGCAGGGTCCAGCGCTGGTTCGGGCCGCCGTGGCAGGTGTAGAGGGTGGGCTCGGTCCCGGGGGTGGTGGCGCTGTGCGGCAGGTCGATACAGGTGGCCGAGGCCGCGTTGACGAGGGTGGCGTCGGCCGGCAGCGGGGCCGGGCGTCCGGTGAGGGTGATTTCGGCGGCGCTGGTCCAGGGGCCGCGTCCGCCGGCCTCGGTGAGGGCCTTCAGCTTCAGGTAGCGGCCGCTCTTCACGGACAGGGCGGCGCTCTTGGCGGCCGCGGTGTCGGCGAAGGAGCCGCTCGCCACGGGTGAGCCCCAGTCGGCGGTGGTGTCGGAGACGTAGACCTCGTAGTCGCCGATGCGGCCGTTGACCCCGCCGTCCTGGCGGGGCAGGTAGCCGAGGCCGTCGACCGCGTAGCGGGCGCCGAGGTCGAGCTGGATCTCGTGCGGGAGCGCGGCCGGCTTCCCGGAGGACCAGGCGGTGTGCCACAGCGTGGCCGGGTCGCCGTCGAAGGCGTTGACGGCGGCGCCGTCCTCGGCGGCGGTCTCCTGGCTGTCGGCCGAGACCAGGGACCAGCCCGACTGCGCGATGGGGCTGGAGGACGGCAGGGCTCCGGCCGCCGGAACGGTGGTGCCCGCCGCCGAGACGCTGAACGCGCCCGACTTCGCACCCGTCTTGACCCACAGGATTCCGGAGCGGTCCGCCGGGTCGAAGAACCAGCCCGTGGCGGCCGTGTCGTAAGCGGCCTTGGAGGTCAGTCGGGGCAGGGCGGCTCCGTCCGCCGTGAGGGCGGTGGGCGCGGAGGCCACGTGGAGGGTGAACTCGTAGCCCCGGGAGGCCGGCTTGCCGGTGTAGCTGCCGGTGGGGGCCCCGACGGAGACGGTGACCGTGCCGGAGCCCGAGGCGGGGGCGGTGACGTCGACCCGCTGGCGGGCGTAGGCCCCGGACTGGTGGGCGCGGGTGAGGCCGTCGTCCTCGTACAGGCTGAAGGAGGAGCTGCCGCGCGGGTGGATGTCGTAGGTGAGGGTGGAGACGGGCTTCTCGCCGGTGTGGTTCATCTGCGGCCACATCGGCACGATGGCGCCGCCCTTGACGAAGAGCGGCAGGGTGTCGAGCGGCGCCTGGTAGCCGTTCAGCCATCCCGGGCCCGCGTAGGTGCGGCCCGTCCAGTAGTCCGTCCAGGTGCCTGCGGGCAGGTAGATCCCGTCGCGGACGGAGGTGTCGGAGACGACGGGCGCGACGAGGAGGGAGTCGCCGGCCATGAACTGCCCGCTGGTGAGGTTCCCGCGGGCCACCGGGTCCTCGGGGTACTCGAGGACCATCGCGCGGGTGCTGGGCACGCCGGTCTCGTGCGCCGTCCGGCTCATCGTGTAGAGGTACGGCATCAGCCGCATCTTGAGCTGGAGGTATTTGCGGTTGATGGAGAGGTACGGCTCCGCGAAGCGCCAGGGCTGCTTGTCCTGGTAGCCGGCTGACGGGTTGGTCGCGCCCCAGCCGGACATGGTCATGAAGGCGGGGGTGAAGGCCTTCCACTGGAGGTCGCGGGTGTACGTCTTGGGGCTGCCGCCGAAGATTCCGTCGACGTCGCCGGCGGCGTAGTTCAGGGCGGACAGGCCGGCGCCGGCGATGGCGGGGACGTGCCAGCGCATGTCGTCCCAGGTGCCGTGGGTGTCGCCCGTCCAGACGACGGCGTTGCGCTGGGTGCCGGCCCAGCCGTCGACGGTCCAGACGAAGCGCCGGGCGTCGGAGTTCCGCTCGATCCCGTCGACGGCCTGCTGCACGCCGTCGAAGGCGTATTCGTAGCCGCTGCCGATCCAGGCCACGTCCGTCTTCACGCCGCGGGAGCCGGCGTTTCCGACTTCGTCGGCGATGGAGCCGAGCCCGGTGGAGGTCCACAGTCCGGTCTGGAAGCCCTTGGCCTTCAGCGCGTCCACCGTCGACTTGAGGGGCGCGGTGTAGCCGCAGCCGTAGCCGTCGTTGGGCAGGAACCAGCCCGAGGGCATGTCGGCGGCGCGGGCGTCGGCCGCGTACCCGACGACGTCCGGGGTGGTCTGGTGGCGGAGGCGGCCGTGGTCGCCCTGGTAGTCGGGGTTGGAGGCGTTGAAGCAGTCGGCGTTGCCCAGCTCGAAGCCCCACATCGGTGCCATGAACGGTTTGCCGCTGACGTCGGTGTACGCGTCGAGCACGGACTTGAGGGAGTCGCCGGTGAAGTACCAGGCGTCGAAGCGCTTCTCGTCGTGGGTCAGCGCGGTGGGCGCGTTGAAGGCGTACGAGCCGGGGGCCCAGGTGTTGCGCATGACGCCGTAGCCGTTGGTCGACATGTAGAAGGGAGCGGGGCTGGCGTTGTTGTTCTCGCGCCACTTGTTGTCGACCGCGACGGGGACGGTCTTGCCGCGCAGCGCCCACTCGCCCAGGCGCAGGCCGGTGCCGTAGAACTGCTCGTCCGCGCCCCGGGCCAGGTACTGGGTGGTCTGGCTGCCGGTCCAGCTGGTGGGCTGGGTCTCCTGCCAGACGGGTGTGGTGTTGTCGGCCCGGTAGACGGAGAACCGCAGGGGCGACTTGTTGACCCGGATGGACAGGGCTCCGGTGGTGATCCGGTAGTACGCGCCCGCGTCGGTCCAGCTCGTCGTGACGGGGCCGAAGTCGGTGGTCGGGGCGAGGTCGGTGCCGGCCGGGTCGTGGGTGAAGGCGCCGTCGGGCGAGAGCCAGAGCCGGAAGATGTCGGCCCGGGCGACGACCACGCGGGCCTTCGCGCCGCTGGAGGCCGTGACGGTGAAGGTGTTGCCGGCCTGGCTGAAGCCGGTGGCGTTGCCGGCGGTGGCCGTGGCACCGGCGGGCGCCGCGGCCGCGGGCGAGGCGACCGGCCCGGCGGCGGCCAGGCCCGCGACGGCGAGAGCGGCGGCGAGGAGCGCGGACCGGGTCCGCCGCAGCCGGGGCGGGCGGTGGGGCGGAATCCCGCCCCACGCCCTGGTGCCGGCCCCGGCACTGGTCCTGGTCCTGGTCCTGATCCTGGTCCTGTGGATGCCTGGCAGTCTCATGGGGCAGCTCCTCGTGCGGTCCGGGTCGCGGACACACCTCTTTGGCATGCGCCTGACAAGATAGCGCTCGACAGGGCCCCACTGAAGGATGATGCTCGAAATCTCTTCCTACCGCGCAACTTTGAGCATCAAAGGTGCACGGCGTTCCTCAGGGGGTGACCGCCAGCACCGGCGGGACCGGGGAGGACCACCGGTGACCGCAGGGGTCGAAGACCAGGACCACGGGGCGGCCGGGCCGCTGCCGCCAGGAGATGCGCTCCGCGGCGCCGTCGCACACCGGACAGCGGGGCAGCGGGCCGGGCTCCGGCGGGCACTCGGGGGCCGCCGTGAGCGGCGTGCGGTGCGGATCGCGCATGGAGGCTCCCTGGTCGTGCGGTTGGACTGATCGCACTGTGCCATGGCGGAGCCTTCGGCCGCATGGGCGAATCGTCCAGTGTTCCGGCTGGTCAGAGGTGTGGCCCACAGGAGGTTTTCGGTCCTCTTGCGGGCACTTGGTGACCAACCGCGCGCACCGCCGCCCCGGGGCCCGCCCCGCGCGGACCCCGGGGTTGCCGGGTCACACCGGCGCGTCGACCTCGGGGTGCTCGGCCAGCCAGGCGCGGACCGCCTGCTGCTCCTTGCCCTTGCCGGTGTCCTGGATCTCGGCTTCCAGGCTGGTCAGCTGCTGCTCGGTGAGCTTGAAGGAGCTCAGCCACCGCGCCACGTCCGGCTCGTCGGCGGCGAAGCCCTTGCGGGCCAGGGTGTGGATGCCGTCGCCCGTACCCCAGACCCCCTTCGGGTCCTGCAGCTTGGTCAGCTCGTACGAGGAGTACGCCCAGTGCGGGGACCACAGCACGGCCACGACGGGCTCCTTCTTGTCGTAGGCCCGCTTGAGCTCGGCGAGCATGCCCGGGGTGGACCCGTCGACGACCTGGTACTCGCCCTCCAGCCCGTACTCCTTGAGGACCTTGTCCTTCAGGATCGACATGACGCCCGCGCTCGGCTCGATGCCGATGATGCGCCCCTTGAACTGCGCCGACTTGCCCTTCAGGTCGGCGAGCGAGCGCACGTCCTTCACGTACGAGGGCACGGACAGCTCCAGCGAGGTGGGGCCGTACCAGGAGCCGAGGTCCTCCAGTTCGTTCCCGTACTTCTCCCAGTACCGGGCGTGGGTGACGGGCAGCCAGGCGTCGGTCTGGAAGTCCAGCTGGCCGCCGGCCAGGCCGGTGTAGAGGGCGCCGGCCTCCAGCTGGCGGGCGTCGACCTTGAAGCCGCGCCGCTCCAGGAGCTCCTTCCACAGGAAGGTGGAGGCGATGCCCTCGTCCCAGGGGATGTAGCCGACGGAGAGCGTGCGGCCCTTCCCGATGTCCGCGGCGCCGGCCGGTCCGTCCTGGGTGCCCGGGCCGCCGAAGGCGCCCAGCCCTCCCGCGACGAGGGCGAGGACGACGGCCCCGGTGAGGGCGTGGGCGGGCCGGGGGCGGTGGTTCCACGCCCGGGCCGCACCGGAGGCGGCGGACCGCGCCGTGGCGAGGGCGCGCCGGCCGAGCGGGGAGACCTGGCGGCCGAGCGCCCCGGTCATCCGGTCGAGGTACATGGCCAGGATGACGATCGAGATGCCCGCCTCGAACCCGAGGCCGATGTCGACGTTGCCGATGGCCCGGTAGACGGCGCCGCCGAGGCCGCCGCCGCCGACCATGCCCGCGATGACCACCATGGACAGGCCGAGCATGATGACCTGGTTGACCCCGGCCATGATGGTCGGCAGGGCCAGCGGCAGCTGGACGCGGACGAGGGTGTCGCGCGGCGCGGTGCCGAAGGCGTCGGCGGCCTCGACCAGCTCCGGGTCGACCTGGCGGATGCCGAGCTCGGTCATCCGTACGCCCGGCGGCAGCGAGAAGATGATGGTCGCGATGATGCCGGGCACCACGCCCACCCCGAAGAAGATGATGCCGGGGATCAGGTAGACCATGGCCGGCATGGTCTGCATGAAGTCCAGGACCGGCCGCAGCACGGCGCTGACCCGGTCGGAGCGCGAGGCCCAGATGCCGAGGGGGACGGCGAAGAACAGCGTGACGAGGGTGGCGACCAGGACCAGGGACAGCGTGGACATGGCCTCGGACCACAGATCCACGGAGTCGACGAGGGCGAAGCCCGCGAAGGCGGCCAGGCCCGCGAGGAGCCCGCGCAGCCACCAGGCGCCGATGGCGAGGATGCCCGCGAACAGCAGCGGTGCGGGGGCGGACAGGACGGCGTCGATGCCGTCGTAGAGGCCGGTGACGAGCGCGCTGATCGCGTCGAACAGCCAGGACAGATGGCTCTGGAGGAAGTCGACACCGCTGTCGACCCAGGCTCCGAGGTGCAGGCGGGGCATCAGGCGGTCACCTGCGCGCAGGCCATCGGCGGCCGCGGTTCGTCGCCGATGAAGGCGATGAGGCGGTCCTGCGGGACGGAGCCGATGACCGCGCCGTCCGCGTCGGTCACGGCGACCGGGTGCGGGACCCGGGCGCTGACGGCGCACAGGTCGGCGAGCGGGGTGCCGGCGTGGACGGTGGGGCAGGCGCAGGCGTCCGCGCCGGCGGGGGCGTCGTCCATGACGGCTCCGGCCGTGAGCACGCGCGAGCGGTCCACGTCCTGGATGAAGGAGGCCACGTAGTCGTCGGCGGGCCGGGTGAGGATGTCCTCGGCGGTGCCCTGCTGGACGATGCGCCCGTCCCGCATGACGGCGATGCCGTCGCCCAGGCGCATCGCCTCGTTGAGGTCGTGGGTGATGAAGACGATGGTCTTCTTCAGCCGCCGCTGCAGGGTCAGGAGCTGGTCCTGCATGTCGCGGCGGATCAGCGGGTCGAGGGCGCTGAAGGACTCGTCCATCAGCAGCAGGTCGGCGTCGGTGGCCAGGGCGCGGGCCAGGCCCACGCGCTGCTGCATGCCGCCGGAGAGCTCGTCGGGCCAGGACTTCTCCCAGCCGCCGAGCCCGCACAGCGCCAGGGCCTCGCCGGCCCGGCGTTCGCGCTCGGCCCGGGGGACGCCCTGGACCTCCAGGCCGTACGCGGCGTTCTCGAGGACGTCGCGGTGCGGGAACAGCGCGAAGTGCTGGAACACCATGCTGATCTTGGTGGAGCGCACCCGGCGCAGCTCGCGCGCCCCGAGCGCGGTGAGGTCCTCACCGTCGAAGAGGATGCGTCCCGCGCTGGGCTCCAGCAGTCCGTTGAGCATGCGCAGCAGTGTGGACTTGCCGGATCCGGACAGTCCCATGACGACGAAGATCTGGCCGGGCTCGACGCGGAACGATGCGTCGATGACCGCGGCCGTCGTCCCGGCGGCGCGCAGCTCCTCGCGGCCGGCCCCGTTCCGGAGCGCGCGGACCGCCGCCGCCTCCTCGTCGGGGTGTCTGGCGAACACCTTGTGGACGTGCTCGGCCTGGAGCGTGGACACATGCACCTCGCGGGTCGTACCGGGTACGGCGCGCGCCGGTCGGGCCGGCGGGCCGTGGAGCGGGACGGGATCTGCCCGCGTGCGCCACCCTCCGGCGGATTGGGCCGGAGTAGGTGGTTCCACTCCAGCCCCGCCCGTGCCCGGCATTCACCTGCGCAAACGCAAAGGTGATCTACCTCACGGTTGTGGCCCGGTGCGGGTCCTCCGGTTCGTCCTCGAGCATGGATGCGCGCAGGTGCCCGAGGATCCGGTTCAGCAGTCGCGAGACCTGCATCTGCGAGATGCCGAGCACGGCGCCTATCTGGGCCTGGGTCAGCTCCTCGCCGAAGCGCATCCGCAGCATCCGGCGCTCGCGCTCGCTCAGCCGTTCCAGCAGCGGTGCCAAGGTCTGGATGTCCTCGACCAGTTCCATGGCCGGCTCGTCGCCGCCGATGACCTCGGCGAGCGTGTGCCCCTCGGCCTGACCGCCGCCGTACTCGGACGGAGCCATCTGCGGGGCGTCCAGGGAGCCGCTGGTGTGGCCGTTCGCGGCGAAGAGGCCTTCGATCACCTCTTCCTCCGAGAGGCCGAGGCGCTCGGCGAGGTCCGCGACGGTGGGCGACCTGTCGAGCTCGCTCGTCAGCGCCTCCTTCGCCTTCGCGATGTCGATGCGGAGCTCCTGGAGCCGGCGCGGGACACGGACGGCCCAGGTGGTGTCGCGGAAGTGCCGCTTGATCTCGCCGGTGATGTACGGCATGGCGAGCGTGGAGAACTCGTTCTCGCGGGCCGGGTCGAACCGGTCGATGGCCTTGATCAGGCCGATGGTGCCCACCTGGACGATGTCCTCGATGTCACCGCCCTCGCCGCGGTTGCGGAAGCGGCGCACCGCGTACTGGACGAGTGAGGCATTCATCTCAATGAGGGTGTTGCGGACGTACTGGTACTCCGGGGTGCCCTCGGACAGTTCGCGCAGCCGCCGGAAGAAGACCTTCGAGAGCTCCCTCGCGTCCGCCGGGGCCATCTCCCGGGGCTCGTCGATCCGCGGCACTCCGGCACTGCGCGCCGCCGAATCGGCGCTGCGGCGCGGGCTGGGGACAGTGGCGCGGGCGGCAGCGGGGGCGGGAACGCCGTCACGGACGGCGTCGGTATGGGAGGACGGGGCAGGGACCGGCATGGGGTTCGCTCCTTGGGCTGGTCGGCTTGCGGCGCGGGACCTTGACTGCCGTAGATGGTGGACCTCTTCTTCTCTCCCGTCAAGAATTACCGGAAATCTGTTTCACGTCTTGCGCCACGCGAATCACCCATCGCATCATGACGGGCATGGGGAGCATGTCTCGGCGTAATAACTGGACATTCCTGACGAATCATGCCCGCGTCCTGGTGACCATCGCCCGGGACCCGGCCGTGCGGCTCAGGGATGTGGCCGCCGTGTGCGGACTGACGGAACGCACCGTCCAGGCGATCGTCACCGACCTGGAGACGGACGGGTACCTGCGGCGCGTCCGCGACGGGAGGCGCAACCGGTACGAGATCTCCCCAGGCGCGGTCTTCCGGCATCCCGCCGAGGCGGGCGTCCAGGTGGCCGGCCTGCTCGCCCTGCTGACGGGAGCCGCCGCCGACCCGGACGCCCCGCCCCCGACCCCGGACATGACCGGCCCGGAGGCCACCGAGCTCCTCGGCATGACGCCGGCCCTCGATCCCTCCGGCTGACGCGCCCTCCGCCTGACGCGTCCTCTACGTGACGCGGAAGCCGCCGACCGGGCGGTGGTCACGGCGGTCGGGGCCATCGGGGCGGTCACGGTGGAAGGTCAGCCGGTCCCAGGTGGGAAAGGCCAGGTCGGTGACGGCCAGCAGCCGGCCGGAGGGGGCGTGCAGGGTGCGGCGCACGGTCAGGCCGCAGGTCCGGGCGGCGTCCGGCGGCTGGATGGTGCGCGTCATGGTGAGGGTCTCGGCGACCCGGCCGGTCGCCTCGGCCCGGTCGAGCCAGCGGTGCAGGGGGGCCAGGTCCACATCGCGGACCGCCGCCGAGGGGTCGCGGTAGCGGGCGAGTTCGGGGTTCCCGGCGACGGCCTCGCGGCTGAGGTAGGTGACGGCGTGCCGCAGGGTCTCGCCCGCCGGGCCGCGTTCGCGGCGATGGTGGACGAGGGTCCGCTCACCGCCGCTCATGCCGAGCAGCTCGGCGAGCGAGGGCGCCACGGTGACCAGCGTGAGCCAGCTCTGCGTGCACCCGCGTACGGGCGCCGCCGCGGGCCCCGGCACGGAAGCCGGTGCGGGCGCGGGCGCGGGCACGGCCGCCGCGACGACGCGCGTGCCACGGCGGCCGGTGACGACGAGGCCGTCCTCGCGCAGGTGCTGGAGCGCGGCCCTGATGGTCTGCCGGTTGACCTGGTAGCGGGCGGCCAGGCTGCGCTCGGAGGGCAGCCTGCCGCCGGGGGCGTGCGCGGCGCGGTCGAGTTCGTCCCGCAGCGCTGCGGCGATCCGCTGGTACTTGGGCATGGCGGCCGGGCCGCCGCCCCGCGAAGGGGAGGACATGGCTTCTCCTCTGACGGGTGGTCAAGGACTGCGCGGTCTGCCCGACCAACCTAGCATTGGTCTATACCTTTGGGTGAGGGGGCTTCGCGGACCGCGCACCACCTTGGCCGGTTTCCTACCCCCTCAGCGGGTTCGCAAGCGGCAGATAGCGGGCGTCCGCGCCGTCCGCGCGGGTCCAGCGCAGCAGCAGGTTGGTCTTGGCCGGCAGGGCGGGAGCGGCGAGCAGTTCCGCGATCTCGGGAAGCCCGCGCTCGGCGTCGTAGCGCAGGAGCTCCTCCCGTACGGCCGGCCACACCAGCTCCGAGATGTCCGGATGCCGCTCCTCCAGCGCCCCGGCCATCTCCGCCAGGTGGTTGACGACCAGGCAGTAGACCAGCCGCTGCCAGGCCGCCGCGCGCTCGAGGTCGGGCAGGAGTTTGACGCCCTCCGCATCGCGGAAGAGGGCCTGGACCGGCATGCCCGCCGCGTCGACGGCGACCAGGGTGTTCTGCAGGTGCGCCTCCAGCACGATGCCGTGACGGTCGAACAACTCCAGTACCGGGGGCACCACCTGGCGCAGATACGCCCGCCACCAGGCGGCCGGGTCGGCGGCGAGCGCGAGGGGGCTTCCGGGGTAGCCCTCGGCGAGCGCGGCGGCCAGCAGCGGAGTGGCCCCGGGCACGGCGTGCGCGTGCCCGTGCCCGGGGCCCTGCCCGTCCCGCGTGCCGAAGCCGTCGCGGATCAGTACGGCGAGCTCCTCGAAGGCGAAGGCCGCGGTGCGGTAGCCGCGGTCGGCGAGCCAGGCCGCGCCCGAACCGGCCCGGTGCAGCGCGGCGAAGCCGGCTTCGACCGCCGCGTCGGTGCGGCGCAGTTTCAGCAGGTCGTGGCGCCACAGCCGGCGTACGTCATTGGTGATCCGCACGTCGAGGCTGAACTTCACGAACAGGTCGGCCGCGCCGCCGGGTACGTACAGGGTCCGGATCGAGGCGGTCGGCCAGACGGGCAGGCGGCTCTCGCCGAGCCGCAGCAGCCGCCCGTCGGCGAAGGCCTCGCGCACCGCCGGCCGGGAGCCGACGAGCTCCAGCTGCCAGGGGTGGGCGGGCAGCAGCCGGTATCCGGCGGGCGGGCGGGGCCCGTCGAGGGCGTCGGCGAGGGAGTCGATCGCCCCGGCCGCGGCCGGCCCGCCCTCCTCGGCTGCCTGGTCCTCGCGGAGCCCGAGGAAGACGAGCGGGAAGCGGGCGTGGGCCTCCGGCGCGTACGGCAGCCAGCT
This sequence comes from Streptomyces sp. NPDC046303, assembly GCF_055588085.1. Classification (NCBI taxonomy): domain Bacteria; kingdom Bacillati; phylum Actinomycetota; class Actinomycetes; order Kitasatosporales; family Streptomycetaceae; genus Streptomyces; species Streptomyces sp. NPDC046303. The sequence goes on along the minus strand of NZ_JBVJFA010000001.1, from coordinate 134,085 downwards.
CCCGGCCGGGGCCCCGCCCCGCGCCTTCGGCGCGGGATGGTGCGGGTGGCCCATGACCAGGGACTGTTCGGAGAGGAGGTACGGGTCGGCCGGGGGTTCGGCGACGGAGCGGGCGGCCAGCAGCGCGGCGACGGTGTCCCGGCTGTCGTTGATCTCGACCGGCAGTTCGTCGTTCGGGACGCCGGTGTACCGGCCCAGTTCGTCGGAGGTGAGTTTGACCAGCTCCGTGTGGCTGAGCGGATGCCAGCCGTCCGCCGTGCGCAGTTCGGGGCTGCCGGGCCGGCGGGCGCCCCGCACCCGGAGCAGCCGGCCGCTGCCGCGGAGCCGGTGGACCCCCGTGCCGTGCCCGCCGGCCGGCTCGGCGGCCTCCCGGAGCAGGCAGTTCAGGAGCGGGGTGGCCGCGTAGGCATCGGCGGCGGCGTTGAAGTCCAACGGTTCCATTCGGTCCCATCCGGTGCGCCGGGGGCTCGCGGAGACGTCCACCGGCCGTGATCATCAGTATCCGCGATGATGACGTGATCATCCTGAAAAGCGATATCCCGATGTGCGGAGCTTCCAGCATGTACTTTCCCGCTTCCCCCGCCGAAGAGGCCGTCGCAGCCGAGCTGGCCTCGGTGCGCCCGGCGCTCGAGCCGGCGTACACCGGCGCGCTCGGCGGAGCGCGGGCCGCCGTACTGACCCGGCTGTGGCGGGCCCTGGCCTTCGAACCGCTGCCGTGGGTGGCGGGCCGGGAGCGCGGCTCCGGGAGCCTGACGCTGCGGCTGGCAGGGGGCAGCCGCCTGGAGGGCCCGCTGCCGGACCCTTACGCCACGGATGCGTACGTACGGGAGCTGCTGCTCGACGGCAAGCCCCACCGGCAGGCCGCGCGGCTGATGGATGCTCTGGGCGTGCCGCACGGGGCGGAGTTCGCCGCCGAGCTGGACGGCAGCACGGCCTCCCTCGCGCTCTCCCGTGCCGGGCAGCCGGCCGAGGGGCCGGACGGCCTCGCGCCGCGCAGCACCCGGGAGTGGGAGCAGCGGGTGGTCGACGGACATCCGTACCACCCCAACTGCCGTTCCCGGCCCGGTTTCTCGGTGGCCGAGCAGCTGGCGTACGCGCCCGAGCACCGGCCGGTCGTCGAGCTCGGGCTGATCGCCGTACGGGCCGAGGAGTGCCTGGTCACCGGCGGCTGGCCGGCGGAGCTGCGGGACGGGGAGCGGATCCTGGTCCCGGTGCACCCGTGGCAGGCGGAGCACGTACTGGGCGGCGGGCGCCCGCGGCCCGGGTTCGCGGGGCATCCGCTGATGGCGCTGCGGACGCTGGCTCCGGTGGCGGGCGGGGCGCACGTCAAGACGGCGCTGAGCACACGGCTGACCTCTTCCGTGCGGGACATCTCCGGCTACTCGATCGAGACGGCGGCGGCCGTGTCCGCCTTCGCCCAGTCGCTGTCGGAGCGGCTCGACGGCCGGCTGCACGTCACCCGCACACTGGGCGCGGCCACCGCTCACAGCCCGGACCTCGCGGCCGTGCTGCGCGAGCCGCCGGAGGTGTACGCGGACGCCGCCGCCGGTGAGCGGGTGCTGCCGGTGGCCGCGCTGGCCTGGTTCCCCCCGGCCCGCTCGGCGGCGTGGCTGGCCGAGTTCGCCGGTCTCGCGCTCTCGGTGTGCCTGCGCGTGCTGGAACTCGGCGTGGCGCTGGAGGCCCACGGCCAGAACCTGCTGGTGGTGGTGTCCGCCGACGGCGCCCCGCTGCGGCTGGTCTACCGCGATCTCGCCGACATCCGGATCAGCCCGGCCCGGCTGGTCCGGCACGGGCTGCCGGTGCCGCCCCTGGCGGGGCGGCTGATCACCGACGACGCGGCCCTCCTGCGGCGCAAGCTGTTCGGGTCCCTGCTGACGGGGGCCCTGGGCGCCACGGCGGGCTCGGCCCGTGCCTTCGCCGAGGCCTTCGCCTCCGCCGGGGCGGCCGGACTGCCGGCCACCGCCGACACCGGGGCCCTGCTCACCGGCGCGCTGCCCACGAAGGCGCTGACCCTGATGCGGCTGAGCCCCGGCGTGCCGGGCGACCGGTGGGCGGAGCTGCCCAATCCGCTGACCGGGGGGTGAGGCGCGGCGCCGATCGGGCTACCGCCCAGGAGCAGGACAGAGACGTCGAACCCGAGTGCCGTGCCGGCCGCCTTGGCCGAGTACGTGCGCGGGGCCGGGGCCGGGGCGGGCGGGGGGCCGCGCGGTCGCGGATCTCGGCTGCGGTCCCGGACGCATGACGGCGCACCTGGACGGGCTCGGCGTACGGGCCTTCGGCGTCGGCCCGTCCCCGTGCGGACGGCGTGCTCGGCGGGGTCCTCGCCTGGTACTGCACGGTGCACATCCCGCCGGCGGAGCTGTCGGCCGTGTTCGCCGAGTTCGCCGAGTTCGAGCGGGTGCCGGCGCCGGGGCGGTCACGTACTGATCGCGAAACCCACGTTGCATGATCATGCATGATGACGCATACTCTTCCTATGTCTAAGGTTCTCACCTCCCTGCCCACCGGCGAGCGCGTCGGCATCGCCTTCTCCGGCGGACTCGACACCTCCGTCGCGGTCGCGTGGATGCGCGACAAGGGTGCCGTCCCGTGCACCTACACCGCCGACATCGGCCAGTACGACGAGCCCGACATCGCGTCGGTGCCCGGCCGTGCGACGGCGTACGGCGCGGAGATCGCGCGCCTGGTCGACTGCCGCGCCGCGCTGGTCGAGGAGGGCCTGGCCGCGCTCACCTGCGGCGCGTTCCACATCCGGTCCGGCGGCCGCGCCTACTTCAACACGACGCCGCTCGGCCGCGCCGTCACCGGCACCCTGCTGGTCCGGGCGATGCTCGAGGACGACGTGCAGATCTGGGGCGACGGCTCCACGTTCAAGGGCAACGACATCGAGCGGTTCTACCGCTACGGCCTGCTCGCCAACCCGCACCTGCGCATCTACAAGCCGTGGCTCGACGCGGACTTCGTCACCGAGCTCGGCGGCCGCAAGGAGATGTCGGAGTGGCTGCTCGCCCACGACCTCCCCTACCGCGACAGCACCGAGAAGGCGTACTCCACCGACGCCAACATCTGGGGCGCCACCCACGAGGCCAAGACCCTGGAGCACCTCGACACCGGCGTCGAGACCGTCGACCCGATCATGGGCGTGCGGTTCTGGGACCCGTCGGTCGAGATCGCGGCCGAGGACGTGACGATCGGCTTCGACCAGGGCCGCCCGGTGACGATCAACGGCAAGGAGTTCGCCGGCCCGGTCGACCTGGTGATGGAGGCCAACGCCATCGGCGGGCGCCACGGCCTGGGCATGTCGGACCAGATCGAGAACCGCATCATCGAGGCCAAGAGCCGCGGCATCTACGAGGCCCCGGGCATGGCCCTGCTCCACGCCGCCTACGAGCGCCTCGTCAACGCGATCCACAACGAGGACACCCTCGCGCAGTACCACAACGAGGGCCGGCGCCTCGGCCGCCTCATGTACGAGGGCCGCTGGCTCGACCCGCAGGCGCTGATGATCCGCGAGTCGCTGCAGCGCTGGGTCGGCGCGGCCGTCACCGGCGAGGTGACCCTGCGGCTGCGCCGCGGCGAGGACTACTCGATCCTCGACACCACCGGCCCGGCGTTCAGCTACCACCCGGACAAGCTGTCCATGGAGCGCACCGAGGACTCGGCCTTCGGCCCGGTGGACCGGATCGGCCAGCTCACCATGCGCAACCTCGACATCGCCGACTCCCGCGCCAAGCTGGAGCAGTACGCCGCTCTCGGCATCGTCGGCAACACGCACGAGACGCTCATCGGCGCCGCCCAGGCCGCCTCGACGGGGCTGATCGGCGCGATGCCGGAGGGCGGCGCCGAGGTCATCGCCTCCCGCGGCCAGGCCGAGGGCCACGACGAGCAGATGCTCGACCGCGCCGCGATGGAGTCCGGCACCGACTAACGGCACCACGGAACCGGGCTGACCCCCGACCGGCCATGGGCCGTTCGGGGGTCAGCCCGGTGTGTGGCGCCCCGCCTGCACGCCGATCGGTGCGGGCGGTGGCAGGAAAGGGGCATGAGCCTCCGACGGCGCCAGGTCCTGGGCACCGCGGCCGCGGCCGCCCTCGCTTCCGTGGGCGCGGCCGGCCGTGGCCCTGGCTTCGACGCGCTCGCCCGCGGGATCGACGGGCGGGTGGTGCTCCCGGGCGACGGGGAGTACGCCGAGGCCCGGCAGCTGTTCCAGCCCCGGTACGACTCCGTGGCGCCGGGCGCGGTGGCCTACCCCGCGCACGCCGGCGACGTGGCCGTCTGCCTGGACTTCGCCCGCCGCGCGGCCGTACCGGTGGTCGCCCGGGGCGGCGGGCACGGCTACGCCGGCTGGTCGACGCGCGCCGGCGGTCTGGTGGTCGACGTCGGGGCCATGGCCGCGGTCGCGGTCGGGGCGGACGGCGTACGGATCGGCGCGGGGGCCCGGCTCGGCGACGTGAACGCGGCCCTCGCCGGGCAGGGGCTCGCCGTCCCGACCGGGCTGTGCCCGTCCGTCGGCATCGCGGGACTCACCCTCGGCGGCGGCCTGGGCTTGGCCTCCCGGGCCTACGGCGCGACCTCCGACCGGCTCACCGCCGCCGAGGTGGTCACCCCCGACGGCGCCGTGCGCGAGGTGTCCGCCGGCCGGGACGCGGAGCTGTTCTGGGCCCTGCGGGGCGGCGGGGGCGGCAACTTCGGGGTGGTCACCGCGTTCCGGTTCGACACGCACCCGGCGGGCGACTGCGCCTTCGCCGAACTGCACTGGCCTGAAGCCGACTCGGCGGCGGTCCTGCGCGGCTGGCAGCGCTGGCTGACGGCGCTCCCGGACCCGTTCTGGAGCCAGGTCGAGTTCACGGTCGAGGCGGGATCCGCCGCGCCGCCCCCGGCAGTACGCGTGGTGTGCCTCGACGGCCGCCCCGAACTGGACCGGCAGCTGACCCGGCTCTCGGACCTGGTCGGCCGGCCGGTGCGGGACAGCTGGAGCGTCGTACGGAGCTACGGGGACACCGTACGGGCCCTGTCGGGCTGTCTGGAGCGGAGCCCCGAGCAGTGCCGGCTGCCGGGGACACTGCCCGGCCGCGGTCCCCGCGGCCTGCTGGGCCGGGAATCGTATGCGGCGCGCTCCGACTTCTGGGCGGGCGCCGGGCTGCCGGACGCGGCGGTCGGCGCGGTGCTGGCCGCGGTCCGGCGGTACGGCTCCGCGGTTCCCCCCGGCGGCCTCGGGGTGGTGCAGTTCGACGGGGTCTGCGGCGGCGCCCTGAACCGGGTCCCGGCCGCCGACACCGCTTTCGTGCACCGCGACAGCGCCTTCCTCGCCCAGTACCTCGCCTACTGGCCCCGGTCGGCGACGGCCGCCGAGGTGGCCCGGCACCAGGCCTGGCTCGACGGGCTCTGGCAGGACCTGCGCCCCTGGGCGAGCGGCCGGGCGTACCAGAACTACACCGATCCGCGGCTCGGCGGCTGGCGCGAGGCCTACTACGGGCCGAACCTCTCCCGGCTGGAAGACGTCCGCCGCGCCTACGACCCCGACCGGTTGTTCCGCTTCCCCCAGGCCGTCTAGGAGCTGCGCATGCGACGACTGTTGACCTTGGCCATGGCTGCGGCGGCTGTGCTGGCCGCCGCGGGGCCGCTGCCCGTCGCCGAGGCCGGGAGCGCCGCCGCCGGAGCGGCCGGGCACTGGTCAGCCCGGGCGGCGGAGTCCTTCTGGACCGCCGAACGGATGGCCGCCGCCGCCCCTCTGCCCCCGGATCCGGTCCCGGGCGCGGCCGCGGGACCCGAACCGGAGACGGCTCCGGTGCCGCTGCCGCTGCCCCTTCCCCTGCCCCTTCCCCTGCCGGAGCCGGCCCTGACTCCCGCGCCCGCTGCACCGAGCCCGGACCCGGCCGCGGTCCCGGTGACCGCGCCGACCGCGCGTCCGGGCCCCGTACTCAGCCCGCCTCCGGCACCCGCACCGGGACCGGCCGTACCTCCCACCCGCCCGGTCCGGCCCGCCCCCGTACGCCTCCCCGCCACCACCCCCGGGGTCGGGCGGGACTTCGACGGCATCCCGGTCGCCGGCCGCATGTTCCTGGTCAAAGGGGGCGGCTCGTACTTCTGCACGGCGAGCGTGGTCGCCTCCCCGGGCCGGAACCTGGTGCTCAGCGCCGCGCACTGCCTGACCGGCGCCGACACCCGGCAGGTGGCCTTCGTACCGCGGTACACGCGCGCGAAGCCGCAGCCGTACGGAATGTTCCCGGTCCTGCGGGACGCGGCGGGCCGCTCCCGGATCTGGATCGACCCGCGCTACCGGTCGCAGGGCCCCGACCGCGCGGCCGCGCTCGACGCGGCCTTCGCGCACGTGGGACCGGACGCCCGCGGCCGCCCGGTGCAGGACGTGGTCGGCGGGAACCGACTGGTCACGGGCGCCGCGTACGCGCATCCGCGGGTCACGCTGATCGGCCACCCGTCCTCCGCGGCCCGCCCGCGCCTGTGCGTCAACCGGACGACGAAGTTCACCAGCAGGGACGCGCGGATCCCGGGCTCGTTCCTGCGGATCCACTGCACGGGCTATCCCGGCGGGACCAGCGGTGGCCCGTTCCTGGTCCGGTACGACGCGCGGACCGGGACCGGTGACGTGGTCGGGGTGATCGGCGGTTGGAAGACCGGCGGGGACACCGCCGACACCTCCTACAGCTCGTACTTCGGCAAGGACATCAGGAAGTTGTACGAGAAGGCGGTTGCCGGGGCGAAGGCGGGGTGAGCACCCGGACCCAACGGGTCCGGCGCGGGTTGCCGACCGTGCGCGGGGTCGCCGGGAGCCCGGCGGCGATCAGCGGGTCGGCGGGCGCCAGGCCCAGCCTGCGGCGCAGGTCGGCGAGGGCGGCGTGGACCGGGGCGAGGACCACCTCGGCCCCCGGGTCGATGTGCGCGAGGGCGTGCGCCGTGGTCTCGATGGCCTCGGCGGCGTCCTCGGCGGCGGTCCGGCTCCACCCTGCGGGCGCGCCGGTCCGCCAGGGCGCGACGGTGTCGTAGAGGTGGCAGGCGGCATCGGCCACGGCGTCGGCCCGTTCCTCGACGCCCGGCGCCGCGATGGTCGGCAGTTCCATGCCCGGTCAACGAGCCGGTTCCCTCCGGGGGTACGAGTCGATGCCCTGGAGCGGCGCGCCGCGGCCGGCCGGCGTGCCCCGCCGGCTCCCCCGCCTTACCGCGCCGACGCCGCCCGGAGGATCCGCCGGGAGACCGCGTGGGCCGCGGCGGTGGCCGCACCCGCCAAGGCCAGTCCGGTCACCGCGTCCCGGGCCCGCGCGGGCCGCAAGACCCCGGCGCGGCGCAGCCGGCCCCGCGCCCAGAGGGTGAAGGGGACGACGACGAGCGGCGAGGTGACCACGCCGGGGGTGTATCCGCGGGTGGCGGCGGCCTGTCCGAGGTGCACGAGACCGTGCAGGCCGAAGCCGGTGAGGGCGCCCTGGTAGAAGCCCGAACGCCCGCCGGTGCGCAGGCCGTCGGCGGACGCGGCGGCCACCACGACCCCCATGACGCCGACGGCGGCGGCGAACTCGCGTCCGTCGACGGCTTCGAGGCGCTTCCACAGTGGGGCCGGGACGCGGGGGTGGCGCTCGCGCAGGACGGGGACCCGCCTGCGCGACCAGCGCGCCATGGTGGCCACTTCCTCCAGGTCGTGCACGGCCCAGGCCGCCAGCAGACCGAGCGTGGCGAGGACGGGCGGGGAGCCGGGGGCGTGGCGCTTCGGTTCGTTCATCAGTGCACAGTCTGCAGCCAGAGCGGCAGCAGCAGGAGCGACGCCAGCGAGGTCTTGATCACTATCGAGGCGGAGAGCTGGACGCCCACGTCGTAGCGCTGGGCGAAGACGAACAGGTTCTGCGGGGTGGGCATCGCGGCGAGCAGGACGAGGTACGCGAGCCACTCGCCGCGCACGCCGACCAGCCCCCCGCACACCGCCCAGGTCAGCAGTGGGAAGGCCACGCACTTGAAGGCGATGAGGGCCAGCTCCTCGCGCGTGGTGCCCCGCAGGTCCAGGCCGGCGCCCCCGAGGTGCAGGCCCAGCGCGAACAGTGCCACCGGCGAGGCGCTGCCGCCGACGAAGGCGGCTGCGTCCAGGACCACGGCCGGGACGTGCACGGACAGCAGGTTGAGCACGATGCCCGCGTTGCAGGCCAGGACCAGCGGTGTGGCGAGCGAGGCGCCGAGCGCCCGGGCCAGACGCCGTCCGGGGCCGCCCGCGCCGGGGCCCGCCCGGCCCAGCTCCATGAGGGAGATGACGGCCAGGGACAGGACGCACACCTGGAACAGCAGGATCGGGAAGATCGGGGCGGCCGTCCCGAACACGGTGATGAAGACGGGGACGGCGAAGTAGGCGGTGTTCACCTGGACCCCCGCCATGACCCGCAGGGCCACGGCCCGGGGTTCGCGGATCCCGCGGGCCGCGGACGCCACCGCGACCGCGGCCACCGCGAGGGCGGCCGCGCCGGCGTAGCCGCCGATCGCCTGCCAGTCGAACAGGGCCGCCAGGTCACCGGCGTAGGTGGTGCCGAAGAGGTAGCAGGGCACGGCGAAGAGGAAGGCGTAGTCGGAGAAGGCCTTGGCGGCCTCGGCGGGGACGGCCTTGCGGCGGGCGAGCAGCACCCCGCCGCCGAAGGCCAGCAGCACCGGCACCAGCTTCTCCAGCGCGGCTGCCCCACCCATGCGTACCGGCTCCCCCGTGATCGTCCGGCGAGCAGCCTATCCCCCGGCCCCGTTGCGCATAGGCTGGGCCGATCATGAGCGACAAAGCCCGCTTCCGGCTGTTCGGCCGGACCCGCGCACGCGACCGTGCCGTCTCACCCTCGCCCTCGCCCGGCTCCCGGGTGCCCGGGGCGCTGGCGCAGCTGGCCGTGGTGCTGCGCACGCCCGCCCGGGCGACGCAGCCGCTGTTCGGGCGGGCGCCCAAGATGTGGCAGCGGATGCTGCCGTTCGCCGTCGTCGGCGTGTTCGTGGTGACGCTGCTGCCGGTGACCATCGCCGTGCTGACCAACGACTACGGGCTCAGCGGGGGCTGGTCGGGCGCGCTGGGCGTGGCGCAGACCGTGCCGCTGCTGCTCGCCGTGACCCGGCCGCTGCACGCCTGGGGCGTGGTCCTGCTCGCCGACACGATCGGCGCGGTGCTGCTGATCCACGCCGACCGGGTGGCCGCGCACGCCTGGCCGTGGACGCCGATGGCCATCGTCGGCTACCTGCTGCTGATGGCGTGTCTGGGGCTGCGCGAGTCCATCCGGACGCTGGTCGGGGTGTGGCTGGCGACCGGGGCGGTCGGGGCGGTGCTGGGCTTCTTCCAGCCGGCGGGCTCCATGAACACCGCCGCGCTGCTGTTCGTGCTGGGCGGGGTGATGCTGGCGCTGACGGGCGCACTGCGCGGGCTGGGCGACGCGCAGCAGCGGATCGCGGAGCAGGAGAGCATCAGCGAGGCGGAGCGGGCCCGGCGGACCCTGCTCGAGGAACGGGCCCGGATCGCGCGGGAGTTGCACGACGTGGTGGCCCACCATATGTCGGTGATCACCGTGCAGGCCGATTCCGCCCCGTACCGGCTGCCGGGCATGCCGGAGCCGGTTCGGGAGGAGTTCGCGGCGATCGCGGCGAGCGCCCGGGAGTCGCTGGGCGAGATGCGGCGGCTGCTGACCGTGCTGCGCGGGGACGGTACGGAGCGCGCCGAGGGCGAGAAGGCCCCGCAGCCCGGGATCGACCGGCTCCAGCAGCTGGTGGAGGCGACCGTACGGGCCGGGCAGCCGGTGGAGTTGTCCCTGCAGGCCGGCGCGGCCGGGGCGGCTCCGCCGGCCGTGGACCTGTCGGCGTACCGGATCGTGCAGGAGGCGCTCGCCAACGTGGTCCGGCACGCGCCGGGGGCGCCGACCCGGGTCTCGGTCACCGTCGACGAGGACGAGGTCCTGGTGCTCGTGGTCAACGGCCCGGCCCGGGACACCGTGGTGGCGCTGGAGAGTTCGGGCACGGGGCACGGTCTGGTGGGGATGCGGGAGCGCGTACGGTTGACCGGCGGGACGCTGGACACCGGTCCGCTGCCCGACGGCGGCTTCCGGGTCGCCGCCCGCCTGCCCCTGAACTCCGCGAACGAGGACTCGAGTTGACCATCCGCGTGATCATCGTCGACGACCAGGCCATGGTGCGGGCGGGGTTCGCCGCGCTGTTGTCGGCGCAGGCCGACATCGATGTGGTGGGCGAGGCGCCCGACGGCCGGCAGGGCGTTCAGGTCTCCCGCTCCACGCACCCCGACGTGGTGCTGATGGACGTGCGGATGCCGGAGATGGACGGGCTCACGGCGGCCCGCGAGCTCCTCGATCCCCCGCCCGGGGTGGTGCACCGGCCGAAGGTGCTGATGCTGACCACCTTCGACATCGACGACTACGTGTACGAGGCGCTGCGCGCGGGCGCCTCCGGGTTCCTGCTGAAGGACGCGCCGCCCGCCGACCTGATCGCGGCGGTACGGGTCGTGGCGTCGGGCGAAGCGCTGCTGGCGCCCTCGGTGACCCGCAGGCTGATCGCGGACTTCGTGCAGCAGCGTCCGGCGCCGCGCAAGGATCCGGCGCTGCGGCTGAACGGTCTCACGCCGCGGGAGACCGAGGTACTGGAACTCATCGCGCGCGGGTTGTCGAACCAGGAGATCGCGGCTCATCTGGTGCTCGCGGAGCAGACGGTCAAGACGCACATCGGCCGGGTGCTGGCCAAGCTCGACCTGCGGGACCGGGCGCAGGCGGTGATCTTCGCGTACGAGGCGGGAGTGGTGCGGCCGGGCGGCTCCACCTGAGTTCCCGACCGCCCGGCCTGCCGTCTTCGGCCTGTCGCCTGCCCGCTACGGCACGTTGGCCACGGTTTCGCAGCGCGTCGCGAAGTCGGTTCCGCTTTCGCCGTCGCAGTCGTCCGGATTGCCCGGGCCGCCGTCGAGGAAGTCGCTGGCGGGGCCTGCCTTGATCGTGTCGATCCCGTCGCCGCCGTCGAGGAAGTCGCTGCCGCCGGCGGTCCCCGCACTCGCCGTGCCGGAGAAGTTGATGTTGTCGCCGAAGAGGCGGTCGCTGCCGCCGCGGCCGCTGATCGTGTCGTTGCCCGCGAAGGTCACCGAAGCGTCGGCGGGACCGCTGTCGCCGACGAGGAACTCGTCGGCGCTGCCGCCGATGATGCGGTCGTTGCCGGCCCCGTTCGCGCGGCCTCCGCCGGGGTCGGAGATGTTGTGGTCGCCGGCCGCGAAGACGCCGCCGTCGACGCCCAGGTCGAGGAGGTCGTTGCCGCCGCTGCCGAACGCGTTGCCCGCGGCTTCGCTGTCCCCGGTCATGACCTCGGCGCCGGGCCCGCCGAGGAGCACGTCGCTGCCGGCACCCGTGGCGTCGCCGACGAAGGCTCCGGAGTCGCCGACCATGGCGTCGTCGCCGGGGCCGCCGTCGATCCGGTCGACTCCGCCGCCGGACGCGGTGAGCCCTCTGCTGTCCCCCGTCATCCGGTCGTCGCCGTTGCCGCCGATGAGCTGGTCGTTGCCGCCGCCGGTGGCTTCGCCTCCAGGGGCGAAGCTGTCGCCGGTGAAGAGGTCGTTCCCGTCACCGCCGATGAGCCGGTCGTTGCCGCCGCCGGTGGTGTCGCCGGTCGGGCTGTAGCCGTCGCCGCGCAGCTGGTCGTCGCCCGCGGCGCCGTCGATCTGGTCGTTGCCGTCGCCTCCGATGAGGAGGTCGTCGCCGGCCAGCCCGCAGATCAGGTCGTTGCCGCCCTGGCCGTGGATCGTGTCCGGACCCGCGGTTCCGACGATCACGTCGACGCCCGGGGTGCCGTCGGTGGTCGTGCCGGGGGTGCTGACGACGATGGTCGCGGGCACGCCGAAACACGTCGCCGGGGTCGCGCCGGCGTTCGCGCTCCCGAGGAGGACGAGGGATCCGGCGGCCATGGCGCAGGCGACGGCGGCGGCCGTGCGCCGCGGGCGGCGCGCCCCGCGGGGCGGCGTCACCCCGCTCGGATCAACGGCACGCTGACGTTCACGATCGGTCATCGCCTGTACTCCCTCTGCCTCACGATTAGTCGGACTATCACCAGAACTAGTCGTGGCCGAGGATCTCGGAGCCGCCGACACACAGGCGGCTCTGGCAGACGGCTGACGCGGATCGCACGCATGGCGCAAGGCCCCGCGACGGGCCGGGGCGGCGCCGCGGGTCTCCTCCTCCCCCTACCCGGGTATGACATCCGGCTTGGCTCCACGGTCCGATGTTCGCAGCGGTACCCGCTCCCTACCTTCCACCTCGTCACGAGGAGAGGAGAAGGGGCATGGGCCGCTTCGGAAGGACGATGGTCACGGCCGCGCTGGCGGTGGCCGTCGTCGGGGGGACCGCGGGCTGGGCCTCCGGCGACAGCCAGCGGGCGGTCACCGGGCCGCCGCCCGGCAGCGGCGCCTGGCGGGCCGACACGGTGTCGGGCCGGGCGCTGCCCGATCCGGCCGGCGCGACGCCCCACGAGGTGGCCCGGTTCTTCGCCGGGCTCGACGAGGCGGCGCGCCGAGAGCTCGTACGGTCCCACCCGCTGGTCGTCGGGAACCTGGACGGGGCTCCGCTCCCCCTGCGGTACGAGGCCAACCGGATCGCGATCGCCGCCACGGGTGAGGCCCGCTACGCCAAGCTCGGTGCGCCGGACCGGCAAATCCTGGCCTTCGACCCGCGCGGCCGCGGCCAGGTCGCCGAGGTGTTCGGGGACGTGGAGCGCGCGGCGCACGTCTCGGTGGTGGTGCCGGGGTCGGACAACGACGCCACTCGCTATGACGCCGGGCGCCGGCCCGCCAGCGGACCGGCCGGGATGGCCCGTTCGCTGCGCGCGGCGACCGGCGGATCCACCGCGGTCATCGCCTGGGTCGGGTACACCACCCCGGTCGGGGTGGGCCTGGACGCCGCCGACGGCCGGCTGGCCGAGGCCGGGGCGGTCCGCCTGGCCCGCTTCACGGCCGGGCTGGGCGCGGTCGGCGCACCCGACCCGGTGCTGTTCTGCCACAGCTACGGCTCGGTGGTCTGCGGCCTGGCGGCCCGTCACACCGCCGCCACCGACATCGTGGCCTTCGGCTCCCCCGGCATGCGCGCCGACACCGCGGCCGGACTGCGCACCGGCGCCCGGGTGTGGGCGGCACGCGGCCCCTCCGACTGGATCGCCGACGTTCCGAACGTCGAGTTCGCCGGGATCGGCCACGGCGCCGACCCCACCTCCGCACGCTTCGGCGCCCGCCGGGTGCCCGCCGCCGACGTGCAGGGCCACACCGGCTACTTCGCGCCCGGCACCCAGTCACTGGCGGCGTTCGCCGCGATCGCGAAGGGAGAAGTCCGGTGAGCACCCTCACGAAGCCGGCCAAGCCGGCGAACCTGGCGAAGCTGAACAGGACGGCCGAGCGGATCGACCGGCAGACTCCCGCCCACCGCGACCGGGCGATCGACGGACTGCGCGCCCTGGCGCTGCTGGCCGTGCCGACGGGCCACTGGCTGCTCGGCGGGTTCACCCTCGACTCCGGCGGCGGCCTGCACAACGCCAGCCCGCTGTCGGCCTTCGGCGGGCTGGCCCCGGCGAGCTGGGTGCTCCAGATGCTCGGCATCTTCTTCCTGGTCGGCGGCTACGCCTCGGCGCTCTCCTTCCGGCGCCACACGGGCCCGACGGGCGCGTGGCTGAAGGGGCGGATCGTCCGGCTGGGGCGGCCGGTCCTCGGGGTCACGGCGGTGTGGGCGCTGGCCGCGCCGGTGCTGTACGCGGCCGGGGTGCCGGAGGCGACCCTGCGGACCGGGGCGACGCTGGTGATCCAGCCGCTGTGGTTCGTCGGGGTGTACGTGGTCATCACCGCGCTGACCCCGTACTGCGTGCGGGCGGCGGGCCGGCTCGGCGGCTGGGCGGCGGCACCGCTGCTCGCCTCGGTCGCCGTGGTGGACTTCCTGCGCTACGGGCCGCTCTCCGGCTCGGTGCCGGGCTGGGTGTCGCTGCTGAACATCCTGCCGGGCTGGCTGTTCGCGTACCAGCTGGGCGTCGGCTGGGGCGAGGGGCGGATCGGGCGGCGCGGGGGCTGGCTGCTGCTGGCGGGCGGGACGCTGCTGTTCGCGGCGCTGCTCGCGGTCTTCCACTACCCGGCGTCGATGGTGGGTGTGCCGGGTGCGGAGCGGACCAACTCCCACCCGCCGTCGCTGCTCGTACTGGCCCTGGCGGCGGCCCAGTCGGGCGCGGCGGTGCTGCTGCGCGACCGGCTGGCGAGGCTGCTGGCCCGGCCGGCCCTGTGGGCGCCGGTGGTCGTGGTCAACCTGTGTGCGATGACGATCCTGTGCTGGCACCAGACGGCCATGCTGGCCGCGGCCGTTCCCGGTTCGTTCCTGGGCGGGGTGGCGGGGCTGACGACGGCGCCCGACAGCCTGGGCTGGATCGCGGCGCGGCTGGCGTGGATGCCGGTGTTCGCGGTGCTGCTGGTGGCCATCGCCCGGTACGCGAAGCGGTTCGAGGGCCCGGCACGGGAAGGGCGCACGGCACCCGCGGTCCGCCGGACCGTGGCGGGGCTGCTGGCGGCGGGGTTCGCGGTGTTCGCGCTGGGCCTGGCGTAGGACGACAAGAGCGCCGCTCCCCACCGGGAGCGGCGCTCTCTCATCGTGTCGTGTGCGGGCCCGTCAGGCGATCGAGGCGGCGACGATGGCGGCCACGGCCAGGTTGCAGGAGGCCGTGACCCAGACCGCGGGGTGGGGCTCCGGGTCGACCACTATGGCGCCGAGCTTGCCGGGGGTCACCAGGTCGAGGACGAGGAACGCCACCGCCATCAGGACCAGACCGAGCACGCCGAAGGCCGCGGTCGACAGCAGGCCCTTGCCGAAGTCCTCGTAGGTGGTCCAGATCGAGGTGAAGACGATGCCGCCGATGCCCAGGAGCGCGGAACTCAGCAGGAGGGCGGCATTGCGGTTGCGCTCCTCCCAGATCTGCTTCGGGAGCTTCCCGGGCGTCAGCACGTCCACGAGGACGATGCCGAGGATCAGCAGTACCAGGCCGAGGGCGCCGTAGGCGCTGGTGCGGCCAAGTCCGTTGATGATGTCGCTCATTGAGAAGCCTGTCTCCGCGTGGGTGGGAAATGATGTGCCGTGGGGAGGCCGAATCTATCGCACGGGCAGGTCGCGGACCATGGGGAGGTCGGGAATTGGCAGTGGTCAGGGCCGCGCGGGCGGCCGAGGCGGAGGCCCTGACGGGGCTGGTGATGCGGTCCAAGGCGTACTGGGGGTACCCGCCGGAGGTCCTGGCCGCGTGCGAGCGGGAACTGCGGATTCACCCCGCTGACGTGACGGCCCGGCGAGTCGTGGTGGCCGAGGACCACCGGGGGACGGTGCTCGGGCTGGCCGCCCTGGACGGGGCGGCCCCGCTCGCCTCGCTGGGGCTGCTGTTCGTGGAGCCCTCGGCCATCGGGCAGGGGGTGGGGCGGCTGCTGTACCGGGACGCGCTGCGCCGGGCGGCGGAGCTGGGGGTGCGCCGGATGGTGGTGGACTCCGATCCGCACGCGGCCGGCTTCTACCGGGCGATGGGGGCGGTGGCCGCGCCGGGCGGCCCCGGCGGGCTGGTGCGGTTCGAGGTGTCCCCCGCCCCGCTCGCCCCCTGGGCGCGGGCGTGGACCGGGGGCGGGCGCGCCGTCCACGTCGGCAATGTGGCCGAGTTCAACACCCAGTTCGCCGACGCCTCCCTGGACCGGGACCAGGCGGCCGCGCACCACTACGCCTGCCTGGCCGCCTTCTACAGCCCCTGCCCGGCGGCACTGGTGCTGCCCCGGACCGTGCCGCGGGGCTGGGCCGACCTGGTCTGCCGGCAGTTGGGATGGTCCGGGGTGGAGGTGTACGACGGGCTGGCGGAGGGCGGTCCCGGCTGTCTGTCGGATGCCGTACGGGCCCGGCCGGCGCTGGCCGCGCTGCTGACCGGGGCCGGGCTGCCGCTCGTACCGTGGGGGCGGACCCGGCAGTTCGGGCTGCTGGCAGGGCGGCCGTGGCGGGCGGGCGAGCTGCGGTACGAGTCCAAGTCGCAGGCGCACGGCCTGTTCGCCCGGATCCTGTCGGGCGGCGGGCATCCCGGGATCGTGCTGCCCGCGCAGTGGCGGGCGGGCTCCCGGCGGGCGGCGGTCCGCCTCGTCGCGGCCCGGGCGAAGGCGGGCGAGAGCACGGTACTGAAATCGGAGCACGGTGTGGGCGGTTCGGGCACCACCGTGCTCACCCCCGCGGGGGTCCGGGCCGCGGGCGGGGCCCGCGCGGTGCTGAGGCGGCTGCCGCGCGGGCCGCTGCTGGTGGAGGAGTTCATCGGCAGCGAGGGCGACGGGCGGGCGCAGGGCGGCGGCACGGCGCAGGGCGGCGGCACGGCGCAGGGCGGCGGCGCGCGGGACCTCACGTACGACGGCTTCGTGGACGCCGGAGGCCGGTTGCACGAGGCCGGCGCGGGGCTCATGGACGTCCGGGACGGCTGCTACCGGGGCGCGACGGTGGGCCCGGGGGCGGTGCCCGGGTGGGCGCTGGAGCCGCTGCTGGCCTTCGGGGCGGCGGTGGGCCGGGAGTTGGCGTCCACGGGCTACCGGGGCTGGTTCGACGTGGACTTCGTCACCGACGGCGCGGGCCGGCTCGCGCCGACCGAGACGAACCTGCGGCTGACGGGGCCGTCGATCGCCTTCATGGTGGCGGCCCGGCTCGACGCGCTGCGGGGCGCGGGCCACCTCGTACGGATCGTGGACCGGGTGGAGCTGGGCGCCCGGCTGCCGGACGCCCAGCTGGACGAACTGTGCGCCGCCCTGGTGCAGGGCTGCGCGGACCTCGGGGCGGTGTTCGTCCCCGCGATCCCGACGGCCGCGTTCGACCCGCAGCCCTGGCTCGGCGTGCTGGTGGCCGCGCGCAGCCGGGAGGTGCTGGACGCGGCCGAGGCGCTGGTGCGCAACCTGGCCCTGGCGGTCGGGGCGGGCTTCAACGGCCCGCCGGGGCCGGATCAGCCGTCGGTGTCTAAGTGGGAGGCCGGCCTGCGGGCGACGTAGAAGGCCAGGATGCCGGCCGCGATCATCAGCGGGATGTTGAAGGTGTAGACGAGGCCGGCCTGGCGCGGCCAGTCCTGTTTGGCCGCCAGCCGGTAGAGGTTGTCCTGCGGCCACCAGGCGACCAGCAGGTACACGACGGCCAGGTGGGCGGCGGTGGTCAGGGCGCGGCCCCGGCCGTGGGCCCGCATCCGGGAGCGTCCCGAGAAGAGGAACATCACGCCGAGGCCGAAGGCCGCGCACTCGAAGAGGTAGAGGAGGCCGAAGAGGAACGCCCACGGGCCCGGCACTCCGGTGAGGTCGGTCGATCCGGGCCAGATGAAGGGGGTGAGCACCCGGGCGGCACCGCCCAGGACCAGCGCGCCGCAGCCGATGCCGAGCGCGGTGAAGACCGCTGCGTCAGCGGCCCCGGCGGCGGGCCCGTACTTGCTGCCGCCGCCGGCCGTTCGCCCGGTGGCGTGCGCGCGGGCCGGTTGCGGCTGTTGCGGCAGACCCGCCCGGTCCTCCTGGCCGGCCCGGCCGCGGGGCAGGGTCCGCAGCCGCACCACGGCGCGGGGCCGGTCCTCGGGGGGCACCTTGCCGGCCAGGTGCTCGCGGAGCTCGTCGACGTCCGGCAGCCCGGAGCCCGGGGGCCATGACGGGTCGGCGGCCGGCGGGGCGGTGTAGGCGACCAGGCGCGGAACTCCCTGGAAACCGGGCACCGCCGCCACCATCACCGATCCGATGCCCTCGTGGCCGCGGATCACCGATTCCAGCGGGTGCGGGTCGAGGGTGCGCCCGTCGACGGTGATCCGGTCGCGGATCCGGCCGCCGAACTCCAGCAGCCCGTCGTCGCGCAGCCGCGCGAGGTCGCCGGTGGGGATCGCGTCGCCGCCGTCGGGCGGGGTGAGGCGCAGCTCCCCGTCGCGGAGGTCGACGCGGCAGCCCGGGAAGGGGGTGCCGATGAGGGAGAACCGCTCCGGGTCGTCGACCGGGCCGGGCAGCTGCGGCAGTTCGAACCAGGTGCCGGTGCCCGCGGTTTCGGTGAGCCCGTAGACGTTGAGCAGTCGGACGCCGGTGCGCAGCCGGTCCTGCAGGGCGGCCTGTTCGTCGAGGTAGAGCCGGGCTCCGGTGACCACGAGCAGCCGCAGCGAACGCAGCTCGGCTTCGCGGCGGGCTCGGGGGACGGCCGGCGGTGCGGCGGCTGCCGGCCCGGGATCCCGCCGGAGCAGTGCGGTCGCGCCGGCCGGGTCGGTGTGGACGACGGTGACCTGCTCGGATTCGACCGCGCGGCGGATCCGGTCCGGTGTCCAGGGGGCCTGCTCGGGCAGTACGAGGGCTCCGCCCGAGCACAGGGCCCGGGTCCAGCCCGCCGCGAACGCCATGAGGGCCGGTCCGGCGGTGGTCAGGTGGCGGTCCTCCGCGGTCGGCCGGAGCACCTGCGCCCAGCTGTCGTGGGCGGCGAGCAGCCGGGCGTGGCTGACGGGCACGGCGCGCGGTACCGCTCCCCCGGTGAAGAGGAGCGCCGCGGTCCGTCCTTCCGCCGTGCGGGCGGGCGCAGTGGCGGGCCGGCCGGCGATCTCCCTCGCTTCCGCCCCGAGGCGGATCACCCGCAGGCCGCTGCCGTCGTCGAGGCGGGCCTGGTGCGCGGCGTGCGTGAGCAACGCGAAGGGCGGAGCGGCGGCCAGTTGCTGCTGTCCGGTGCGCGGCACGTCGACGTCGAGGACGGCGTAGGTCCCGCCGGCCTTGAGAACGGCCAGGACCGCGACCAGGAGTTCGGCCTGGCGGTCGGTGCCGATCGCCACGAGGCCGCCGGCGGGCAGCCCGGCGGCCTGCAGGTGGTGTGCCAGCTGGTTGGCCCGGGCGTCGAGCTGCCCGTAGGTGAGGCTCTCCGGGCCGGCCATGACGGCGCGGGCGGCGGGTGCGTCCCGGGCCCACTGCTCGAAGCGGTGCAGGACGGTGTCGGTGGTGTGCTGACCGGAGCGTACGGACTCGGATCCCTGCGTCATGGACCGATGATGCCACCGGGTACCGACAGCGGGCGGGGGAGGCGGATTTCCGCCGCTCGAGCCGCAGTTGACCCGCGTCGGAGCGGACGGCCCGCATGCTTGACCTCGACTTCGGTTGAGGTCCTAACGTTCTGGCCATGGACATGGAAGTCACCGCCTGGACCTCGCTGCACAGTGCGATCAACGCCCAGGAGGACCGCCGCCCGGTCTCCCGGGCCAGTCTGCGCCGGGTCGCCGCCTTCGCCCGCCCGCACCGCCGCGGGCTCACCCTCTTCCTGCTGCTCAGCGTCGTCACGGCGCTGCTCGCGGTGGCAACGCCGGTGCTCGCCAGCCGGATCGTCGACGCCATCGTGGGCGGACGGGACAGCGGCACCGTCACCCGCCTCGCCCTCCTCATCGCGCTGATCGCGGTGGCGGAGGCGGGCCTGGGTCTGCTGACCCGCCGGCTCTCCGCCACCCTCGGCGAGGGGCTGATCCTCGATCTGCGGACGGCGGTTTTCGACCACGTGCAGCGGATGCCGGTCGCCTTCTTCACCCGGACCCGGACGGGGGCCCTGGTCAGCCGGCTCAACAACGATGTGATCGGCGCCCAGCGGGCGTTCAGCAACACCCTGTCCGGGGTGGTCGGCAACACCGTGACCCTGCTCCTGACCCTCGTCGTGATGCTGAGCATCTCCTGGCAGATCACGGTGCTGGCCCTGGTGCTGCTGCCGGTGTTCGTGCTGCCGGCCCGCCGGATGGGGGCGCGGATGGCGGCCATGCAGCGGGAGGCCGCGGCGCTGAACGCCGCGATGGGCACCCAGATGACCGAGCGGTTCTCCGCGCCGGGCGCGACGCTCGTCAAACTGTTCGGGCGGCCGGCCGACGAGTCCGCGGAGTTCGCGGCCCGCGCGGCGCGGGTGCGGGACATCGGGATCCGCACGGCGATGGCCCAGTCCGCCTTCATCACCGCCCTCACCCTGGTCTCGGCGCTGGCCCTCGCCCTCGTCTACGGGCTGGGCGGGTTCTACGCCCTGCGCGGGAGCCTGGACGCCGGTTCCGTCGTGGCCCTCGCCCTGCTGCTGACGCGGCTGTACGCCCCGCTGACCGCGCTCGCCGGTGCCCGCGTCGAGGTGATGAGCGCGCTGGTGAGCTTCGAGCGGGTCTTCGAGATCCTCGACCTGAAGCCGCTCATCACGCAGAAGCCGGACGCCCGCACGGTGCCGGACGGGCCGGTGTCCGTGGAGTTCGACCGGGTCTCCTTCGGCTACCCGTCCCCCGACAAGGTCTCGCTCGCGTCCCTGGAGGAGGTCGCCACCCTCGACGACCGGGGCGGCACGCGGGTCCTGCACGAGGTCTCCTTCCGCGCCGAGCCCGGCCGGATGATCGCCCTGGTCGGCTCGTCCGGCGCCGGCAAGTCGACCATCGCGCAGTTGCTGCCCCGGCTGTACGACGCGGACGAGGGCGCGGTGCGCCTCGGCGGGGTCGACGTACGGGACCTGACGGCGGACTCGATCCGCGAGACGCTCGGCATGGTCACCCAGGACGGGCACCTCTTCCACGAGTCGGTGCGGGCCAACCTGCTGCTGGCCCGGCCGGAGGCCTCCGAGGAGGAGATCTGGGAGGCCCTGCGCCGCTCCCGGCTGGAGGGCCTCGTGGCCTCCCTGCCGGACGGTCTGGACACGGTCGTCGGGGAGCGCGGCTACCGCCTCTCGGGCGGGGAGCGGCAACGGCTGACGATCGCGCGGCTGCTGCTGGCCCGGCAGCGGGTGGTGATCCTCGACGAGGCCACCGCGCACCTGGACTCCACCTCGGAGGCGGCGGTGCAGGAGGCACTGGGCGAGGCCCTGGCGGGCCGGACCGCGGTGGTGATCGCGCACCGGTTGTCGACCGTGCAGGCGGCCGATCTGATCCTGGTCGTGGAGGACGGGCGGATCGTGGAACGGGGCGCGCACGCCGAGCTGCTGGCGGCGGGCGGCCGCTACGAGGAGCTGTACCGGACCCAGTTCGCGACGGGGGACACGCCCGCCTGCGTGGCGCCGGAGGGTGCGAAGACCGCCTCTGGAGCATGATGCCGGTATGGACATCAAACTGGAGTTGGTGGCCGTGCCCGTCACCGATGTCGACCGGGCCAAGGCCTTCTACGAGAAGATCGGCTTCATCGCGAACCACGACCATACCGTCAGCGAGGACGTCCGCTTCGTGCAGCTGACCCCGCCCGGGTCGGCCTGTTCGATCGCGATCGGCAAGGGACTGACCAGGATGGCCCCGGGGTCGCTGGACAACATGCAGGTCGTCGTGGCCGACATCGAGGAGGCGTACGAGGACCTGCGCGGCCGCGGTGTCGAGGTGACGGAGATCCAGGACCTGCCCTGGGGCTCCTTCGTCTACTTCTCCGACCCGGACGGCAACGGCTGGGCGGTGCAGCAGACCACGCCCCGCAACACCGCGGGCCAGGCCTGACCGTCAGGTGAATGGGGCTGACCCCCGCCGGGGCCGGGGTCAGCTCTCCACGGCGGCGTGGTGGTGGTGGTCGAGTTCCCACGCGTGGTGCTTGAACTCGTGGCGGAAGTCGGCGTGGTCCTCCCACTGGCGGGCGATGCCGCGCAGCACGTCCCAGTTGTGCTCGACCGACTGGTCGATGACGCGGCGCATGGCCGGGTCCGCCGCATCCCGCTGCGCGATGAGGCCCTTGATGGCGGAGGCCTCGAGGACGGCGTTGCGCAGTGCGCGCAGCGCGCGGGACGTGTCGTCCATCCCGAAGCCGTACTCGCTTCCGGTCTCCGCGTCGAACAGCGGGGTGAGCCGCGCCTCGATGAAGGCGGTGATCCGCTCGAAGTGCTGCACGTCCATCGGGGCTCCTTCTCCTGCCGGACCACCACGTGTTCCCGGCGTCTTCTGATGCTTCTGCTGCTCACCGCCATTATTCAGCAGCGGCTTTCGCCTTCCGGGACGGGGCAACGGTCCTTACGGGGCGAGTACGTCCAGCTCCTCGAGGGCGCCCACGGCGATCTGCCGGGTCAGTGCCTCGGCGCGCGCCGCGTCGCCCTCCCGTACCGCTTCGGCCACCCGCACGTGCAGGGTGACGGCCGCAGGGTCGGGGTCGTGGAACATCACCGCGTGTTCGGTGCGGCCGGTCAGCACTTCGGCGACGACGTCGCCGAGGCGGGCGAACATCTCGTTGCCGGAGGCGTTCAGCACGACGCGGTGGAAGGCGATGTCGTGGCGCAGGTAGCCGTCGAGCTGGTGGCCGCGCGAGGTGCGGACCATGCCGAGGGCGGCTTCGGTCAGCTCGGCGCACTGCTCGGGGGTGGCCCGGGCCGCGGCGAGCCCGGCCGCGACGGGCTCGATCGCGGACCGCAGCACGGTGAGGGAGCGCAGCTGCCGGGGCCGGTCGGTGCCGGCCAGCCGCCAGCGGATGACCCTCGGGTCGTAGACGTTCCACTCTTCGGTGGGGCGCACGGTGACCCCGACCCGGCGGCGGGACTCGACCAGGCTCATCGACTCCAGGACCCGGACGACCTCCCGCACCACGGTGCGCGAGGCGTCGAAGCGTTCGGCGATCTCGTCCGTGCGCAGCACGCTGCCGGGCGGGTACTCCCCCGCCGTGATGGCGAGCCCGAGGGTGTCCAGTACGTGGGAGTGGAGCCCCTGTCCCGGTCCAGGACTGCCTTCGGTGGTCATGGCGTAAGCGTACGATGACGCCCCGGCGAACAAAAGATGCGATGTTTTACCGATCACCACTTGAATAAGTACTACTTAATGAGCTTCAGTGGTGCCCACGCGGACCGATGTCGACGAGGACAGCGAGGTACGACGTGAGCTCCCAGCGCGTCATTGTGGTGATGGGCGTGGCCGGCACGGGCAAGACGACCGTGGGCCGGCTCCTCGCCGAGGCACTGGCCCTTCCGTACGCGGAGGGCGACGCCTTCCACCCCGCGGCCAACGTCGCGAAGATGTCGGCCGGCATCCCGCTGGACGACGCCGACCGGTGGCCCTGGCTCGACGCCATCGGCGACTGGATCCGCGGCCGGGCCGGGACCGGCGGCAGCGGCGGGGTGGTCGCGGCCTCGGCGCTCAAGCGCTCCTACCGCGACCGGTTGCGGGCCGCGGCCCCGGCCCCCGGGGCGGTCTTCGTCCACCTGACCGGTGAACGCCCGCTGATCGAGCGGCGGATGGCGGCCCGCACGGGCCACTTCATGCCCGCCGTCCTGCTGGATTCGCAGTTCGCCACCCTGGAGCCCCTCCAGGATGACGAACTCGGCCTCGCCGTCGACGTCTCCGGCTCCCCGGAAGACATCACCGCACGGGCGCTGGCCGCCCTGCGCGAGCTCCCCACACCCGAGAACTAACGAAGGAAGCGTCACCGTGACCGGTCTCAGCGCCGAGACACTGGCAGCGGCGGGCACCGGACCGATCACCTCGGCCGGGAACACCCAGCTCGGCATCGCCGTGCTCGCGGGCATCGCCGTCATCGTCCTGCTCATCACCCGCCTCAAACTGCACGCCTTCCTGGCACTGACGGTCGGCTCACTGGCCCTCGGGGCGTTCGCGGGCGCGCCGTGGGCGAAGACCATCGCCGGCTTCACCGCCGGACTCGGCTCGACGGTCGCGGGCGTGGGCGTCCTGATCGCCCTCGGTGCGATCCTCGGCAGACTGCTCGCGGACTCGGGCGGCGCGGACGAGATCGTCGACACGATCCTGGCCAGGGCCAAGGGCCGGGCCATGCCGTGGGCCATGGTGCTGATCGCCTCGGTGATCGGGCTGCCGCTGTTCTTCGAGGTCGGCATCGTGCTGCTGATCCCGGTGGTGCTGCTGGTGGCCAAGCGGGGCACCTACTCGCTGATGCGGATCGGCATCCCCGCGCTGGCCGGCCTGTCCGTGATGCACGGGCTGATCCCGCCGCACCCCGGGCCCCTCGTCGCCATCGACGCGCTCCACGCGAACCTGGGGGTCACCCTCGCGCTCGGTGTGCTCGTGGCGATTCCGACGGTGATCATCTCCGGGCCGCTGTTCTCCCGGTACGCGGCCCGGTGGGTGGACGTCCCGGCGCCGGAGCACTTGATTCCGCAGCGGCCCTCGGCGGAGCTGGAGCACCGCCCCCGGTTCGGGGCGACCGTCTTCACCGTGCTGCTGCCGGTGGCGCTGATGCTGGTCAAGGCCCTGGTCGACATCGTGGTCAACGACCCGGCCCACACGGTGCAGCGCGTCACCGACGTCGCGGGCTCCCCGCTGATCGCGCTGCTCGCGGCGGTGTTGGTGGGCATGTTCACGCTCGGCCGGGCGGCCGGCTTCACCAGGGCGCGGCTGTCCACGACGGTCGAGAAGTCGCTGGCCCCGATCGCCGGCATCCTGCTGATCGTCGGCGCGGGCGGCGGCTTCAAGCAGACCCTGATCGACGTGGGCGTCGGCGGGATGATCCTGGACCTGTCGAAGGACTGGGCCATACCGACCCTCCTGCTGGCCTGGCTCATCGCCGTGGCCATCCGCCTGGCCACGGGTTCCGCGACGGTGGCGACGATCTCGGCGGCCGGTCTGGTGGCCCCGCTCGCCGCGGGCACGTCCACCACGCAGACCGCGCTGCTGGTCCTCGCGATCGGGGCGGGCTCGCTGTTCTTCAGCCACGTCAACGACGCCGGATTCTGGCTGGTCAAGGAGTACTTCGGGATGACCGTCGGGCAGACCCTGAAGACCTGGTCGGTGATGGAGACCGTCATCTCGGTGGTCGGCCTGGGCTTCGTCCTGCTGCTGTCCCTGGTGCTCTGACGCCGGTCTTGCGGATCAGGCCGGCAGGCGCTCCTCGCCGAGCTGGGCCGCCGCCAGGGCGAAGCCGTTCGCCGCGGTGGCGCAGCGGCCGGCGAGGACCGCGACCTCGGCGCGCAGGGCGTCGTCCTGCGGGACCCGCCAGGCGGGTGCGGCCAGCGTCGCGCGCAGCCGCACCGCGTGGGAGCGCAGCGCGGCGGCATGGCCGCGCAGGCTGCCGGGCCGGTGCGGGCGCCGGTACGGGTCCGGGCCCAGCGGCGGGACCGGCCGCAGCCGCCGGGGCGCGGGCCGCGGCGGCTGCGCCGCGTCCCCGGCGGTTTCCACGTCCCGGGCACCGTCGGCGGGCAGACCGGGGCCGCGGTCGCAGAACGCGCGGAAGGCGGCGCCCAGTCCGAGGAGCGGCGCGGCGGGCACGGCCCGGCCGGTGGCGACCTGCCAGCCCGCGTGATCGTTGAACGGGTTGGCGTCGGTCAGCGCGTGCCAGGCCAGGATGTCGGCGAAGGCCGGGGTCAGCAGCGAGAAGGCGTGCTCGGCGCCCCGCTCGCGCACGATGCCCCGGAACAGGCGGACGGCCTCGGTCTGCCGGCCTTCCGCGACGGCCCCGAGGACGGCCGCCGCGCCGGGATCCTTCAGGAGCTCGGGGCGGCGGGCGTGCGCGGCCCGGATCCGGGCCCTGAGCCCGCAGACGGCGACGCTGACCGCCAGGCTCTCGCGGCCCGTCAGCGTCCCCGCCAGCCGTCCGGCCCGCGCCGCGACGCCCCGGCCGCGCGGCGCCCAGCCCAGGCCCGCCGGGTCGGTGAGGGTCCGCAACAGGGTGCGCCAGCCGTGCCGGCGCAGACCTCCGCGGGTGAGCGCGGTGGCGGGCAGGCGGGCTCCGAGGGCCAGCCCGGAGGCGTAGCCGGCGGCCTCGCCGACCGCGTCGGCGGCCTCGGCGAGTTCACGGCACAGGTCGTCGAGCAGGCAGACGTCCGTGGTGTCGGGCGCGGAGGTCACGGCGTCGGGCATGGGGTCCTCGCGTGGTCAGCGGCGGTGACATCGGCTTCACCGTACGTCGCTCCCGCGGACCCCGCGCTCCGAGCGCCGGCGCCTATCCGGTCACGGCACCGGGCACGGCACCGGGCAGGGCGAAGGCTGCGTCCCGGAAGGCGGAGCGGAGGGTGGTGGGCCGGCCGGGCGGGAGGGTCGGCAGGATCAGCGCCCAGCGGCGGCGGCCCGGACGGACCCACAGGGCCGGGCCGGTGGCCGCCGGGGCGGGGTGGGCCCAGACGCCGTGCGGGGCCGGGTGCCACAGGAGGCCGCGCGCGGGGGTGAGTTCACCGGTGCGGATGCGCAGGGACTCGGCCGTCCAGGCGGGGGTGATGGCCGTCGGGCCGGCCGATCCGGGCGGGGCCACCAGGTGGCTCAGGAAGCGGACGAGGTCGGCGAGGGGCGCGTGCAGGGTTCCGTCGGCGAACCGGGTGCGGGTCATGCCCAGGGGCTGCCACACCCGGGTCGCGGCGAGTTCGTCGAGGGGGCTGCCGGAGAGGTGCTCGGCGAGACGGGTGAGGGCGGCGGTCCCGTCGGCGTGGGTGAGCAGGTGGTGGGCGGTGGTGCCGGCGGGGGTCCCCGCGGCGGCCTCCTCCCCGTAGGCGGCGAGCGGCGTGTGCAGCCGCAGCGCGCCCTCCTCGACGAGGCTGCCGATGGCGGGCCAGAGGGCGAGGACCGCGGCGAGGGCGCCGACGTCGAAGACCGCGTCGTCGCCGGTGTGCGAGGCCGCGTGGACCGCGTCGGGGCCGCCCACGGCCCAGACGGCCCCGGGGTCGGCGGAGCCCACGAGGGCCCGGATGTCGTCGGCCTGGTCGCTCAGGAGCGTCATGGTCGCTCAGGCTAGCGAGCCCGGCGCGGCTTCCCGGGCGTGTCTGTACGGAGTCGGTCTCCCCCACCCGAATGCCCCCACCCGAATGCGCCCACTCCGCATGCGCCCCAGTGCTCCGCGGGGGGCGGGGCGCCCGGGAGCGCCCCGCCCCGCGCGTCGTGCGGTCAGCCCTGGTCGGGGCGGTCGGTCACCCGGAGGGTGTTGAGCAGGGGTTTGCCGAATCCGGTGTGCGTGACGAAGCGGACGTTGAGCACCCCGTCCGTCACCGTGACCGTGTACGTACGGGTCAGGGCGGTGTACGTGCCCGCCTCCAGGGAGATGTCCAGGGAGGGCAGGACCTGCCGGCCCTCGGCCAGCACGTCGAAGACGCGCTTGTTCGGCCGGGTGGACGAGAGCTCGGCGAAGCCCAGTTCCACCGTGTAGGTGCCGTTCGGCACGTTGTCGAAGCGGTACTCGTACATGCCCTCGCGCGCGTTGCGGAACAGCCGCTGGTCGTCCGTGCCGGCGATGGTGCGGCTGGTGGTCCGGACGGAGGTGCTGCCCTGGTAGCCGTACGAGCCCGCCGTGTACTTGCGGTCCGGGGACCAGCCGTCGCCCAGGACGTCCGTGCCCGGGGAGTCGGCGCCCGCGTCCAGGGCGACCTGGTAGCGCGGGACGACGACCTTGACGGGAACGGTCAGGACCGGGGTCCGGCCGCTGGCTGACGTGATCTTCAGGTCCGCGGTCAGGACTGACCCGGGGGTCAGCCCGGTCGTGTCCACCGCCAGGGTGAGCGGGGTCCTGGCGCCCGTCGGAAGGTTTCCGGTGCCCGGCGTGGCCGTCAGCCAGGCCGCGTCCTCGGTGACCGTGAAGGCCGTGCCGAGGCCCGGGTTGGTCAGGTCCAGGCTCCGGGTCCGCCGCTGGTCCGCCGGGAGGACGACCTCCACGGCGGGCTTGGACGCCGTCACCTGGCCGGTGCGCAGCGACTGCGTCACCGTCGTGACGTCGGCCGCCTTGACGTCGACGGTCGCCTGCCCGGACTCGTAGTGCGGCGCGGCGAGGGAGACGGCCCGCGCACCGGACGGGCTCTGGACCACGTATCCGCCGTCCGCCGCCGTGGTGGCCGATACGGCCGAGTCGCCCGTGCCGACGGTCACGGTGGCGCCCGCCACGCCGTTGCCGTCGTTGGCGTCCAGGACCCGGCCCGCCACCACGCCGCTCTTGGTGGTGCGGAAGGAGATGCCCAGGCCGTCCGTGAGGACCGGGGTGTTGAAGGAGTACCTGAAGGCATCCGTACCGGTGGCGTTCTCCACGCCGACCGTGGCCGTGGAGCCGCCCTTGATGCCGGTGCCGCCGGTCCCCTTGTAGGCGTAGGAGACGCTGCCGTCCTCGCCGATGGACGCCGAGAAGGAGAACTTCTCGGCCTGCGCCGACCAGTGGGACACCTCGCGCCACTCGATGACGTAACTGCGGTGCGGGGCGGTGCCCGTGACGGCCGTGAAGACACCCGATCCGGTGCCGGCCGCGCCGACGACGAGGTCGTCCCAGAAGGGGTAGAGGGCCGCGTTCGGGGTGGCGGTGCTCGGCAGGTCGCCGTTGATGTCGGCGGTGTGGTTGCCGCCGAAGCTGACGGTGCCGTTGGTCCCGATCCAGGCCTGGGCGTACGTCTTGCCGTAGAGCGGCAGCGGGAAGGGCAGGTCGACGCGCTCGGTGGTGTTGTCGCCGGTCAGTGCGAGCTGCCGGCTGCCCGCGGGGTACGGGCGGTCGCCGGCGGCGGCGCAGGCGTAGCCGTAGCCGTCGGTGCGCTCGGGCAGGTTCACCGTGACGGTGGCGTCACCCGCGACGGTGGCCTTGGCGGTGCCGCCGGTGACGCAGCGGGAGGAGTGGGTGGCCCGCACGTCGTAGGTGCCGTGGGGCAGGGTGACCTCGAAGCGGCCCTGCGCGTCGGTGGTCGCGGTCACGGGGGTGTCCGCGATGGTGACGGCGGCTCCCGCGGCGGGGCCGGACGCGGCGGTGACGGTGCCGCTGAGCTTGCCGGAGGCGGCCTGGACGAGGGTGAAGTCGCCGGTGGCCGTGGCGTTTTCGGTGACGGCGACCGTCGCCGCCTGCGCTGCGTAGCCGAACTTGGCGGCGCTCACTCCGTAGTCGCCCACCGACAGGGCGGCGAAGCGGTACGTGCCGTCGGCCGCGGTGGTCGTCGTACGGTCGATGGGTCCGTCGGCGGTGACGGTGGCGCCGGCGACCGGCGCGCCGTCGGAACGGACGGTGCCGGCGAGCGCGCCGACGGCGCCGCGCGGGGCGCCGTTCACGGCGGCGAGGGCGTCGAGCCTGCCCTCCCCGAAGACGTTGTTGTCGGCGGAGCTGCCGCCGCACTGGGCGCTCTCGGTGTCCTGGGCGGTGCCGTCGAGCAGGGCTTCGGTCTGTGCGACGTCGCCTTCGAGGGCGGGCGCGGCGGACCAGAGCAGGGCCACGGTGGCCGCGGTGTGCGGGGAGGCCATGGAGGTGCCGGAGAAGGCCTCGTACCCGCCGCCGGGGACGGAGGAGCGTACGTTCACGCCCGGCGCGGCGATGTTCGGCTTGATGACGCCGCCGGGGCCCGCGCCGCGCGAGGAGAACGACGCGATCGCGTTGTTGATGTCGAAGGCGCCGGAGCTGTAGGAGCTCGCGTAGTCGCCGGGCGAGCCGCTGGTGGCGCAGCCGGGCCCGGAATTGCCGTTGGAGAAGGCCGGGAAGATGCCGGCGGCCCGCCAGGTGTCGACGATCTGCTGGTACCAGTCGTCGTGCGCGGCGCTGCCCCAGGAGTTGTTGACGATGTGCGGGGCGAGGTCGGGGCGCGGGTTCTGGCCGTTCTGGTCGGTGGGGGCGACGATCCACTGGCCGGAGGCGAGCAGCGAGGCCTCGGAGCAGGAGTTGGTCTCGCAGCCCTTGGCGGCGATCCACCGGGCGCCCGGGGCGACACCGATCTTGTTGGCGCCGCCGTCGTCGCCGACCATCGTGCCCATGGTGTGGGTGCCGTGGTCGTTGTTGTCGCAGGGGGCGGCAGCGGCGCAGACCCCGGCGGGGTCGAACCAGTTGTAGGCGTGGCTGTAGGTGCCGTCGGCGTTCTTGCCGCGGTACTGGTTGTTCACGGCGGGGTGGGTGTGGTCCACCCCGCTGTCGATGTTGGCGACGACGATGCCCTCGCCGCGCACTCCGGCCTGTTCCCAGACCTGGGGGGCCTTGATGCGGTCGATGTTCCACTCGACGGCGTCGGCCGCGGCCTGCTCGCGCCGCCCCTCGGCGGGCGCGGGCAGCTCGACCTTGTCGTCGGCGTCTATCCGGGCCACTTCGGGACGCTGCGCGAGGGTGCCGGCGAGCTTCTCGCTGCCGACGACGCGGACGGCGTTCACGATCCAGTACGAGGTGTACTCGGCCTGGGCGGCTTCGAGGGCCTTGAGCACCCCGGCCTGGCTGCGGGCGGCGTGCTCCTGCTTGGCCCGGAGCACGGTCCCGGCCTTGGCGGCGCGGGTCTGCTGCGTCTTCGCGGCGGTGAGGTCGGCGGCGCTGTCGAGGTAGACCCAGAAGGCCGCCTTGCCGGTGCCGTCGAGCTGGGCCCGGAGCTTGGGTTCGATCTTGCGTTCGGCCGCGCCGGGGCCGCTCGGGCGGGGGTCCGCGGTCGGGGCGGCTGCGGCGACGCCCGCGCCGAGGGGGAGGAGCAGGAGCGAGGTGAGGGCGGCGAGCGCCGCGCGTAAGGATCGCCTGGTGCGTTGGGCCACGTGTTGTCTCCTCGTACGCCGTGTGCAGGTTGTGCGGGAAGAGGGTGCGTGATGTGTCCGATGTGTGCGCGGGTCATGGTGATTGACGGGCATGTCCATTACAAGAGGGCCTATTGAGCCGCTCCCGCCCCGGCACCCGCCCGGTGGCCCCCGGCGCCCCGGCGGGCCAGCCTGGAGTCATGACCACACCCACCCGGCCGGCCGAACCCGGCGTCCCGCTGGCGTCCGCGCGGGGCCGTTGGATCCTGCTCACCACCGTGCTCGGTTCGAGCATGGCCCTGCTGGACTCGACGGTGGCCAACGTCGCCCTCCCCCGGATCGGGCGGGACCTCGACGCCGACCTGGCCGTCCTCCAGTGGACGGTCAACGCGTACCTGCTGACCCTGGCCGGGCTGATCCTGGTCGGCGGGGCGCTCGGCGACCGCTTCGGGCGCCGCCGGATCTTCGTACTCGGCGTGGTGTGGTTCGCGGTGGGCTCGCTGCTGTGCGGCATCGCGCCGAACGCCGCGGTGCTGGTGGCGGCCCGTGCCCTCCAGGGCATCGGCGGAGCGCTGCTGACCCCCGGTTCGCTCGCCCTGATCCAGGGCTCGATCCGGCCGGAGGACCGGGCCAGGGCGGTGGGCCTGTGGTCGGGGCTGGGCGGGGTGGGCGCGGCCGTGGGACCGTTCCTCGGCGGCTGGCTGGTCGACGGGCCCGGCTGGCGCTGGGTGTTCCTGCTGAACGTGCCGCTGGCCGCGCTGTGCGTCCCGGTGGCACTGCGGCACGTACCGGAATCCCGCGATCCGCAGGCGCAGGGGCGGTTCGACGTGGCCGGCGCGATCCTGGGGGCGGCCTCGCTGGCGCTGCTCACCTACGCGCTGATCGAGGCCCGGTCCGCCACGGTGCCGGTGGTGGCGGCGGCGGTCGCCGGCGTCCTGCTCGGCGGTGCGTTCGTCCAGGTGGAGCGGCGGCGCGCGGAACCGATGCTGCCGCCGGCGATCTTCGCCTCCCGGCAGTTCACGGCCGTCAACCTGGTCACCCTGTGCGTGTACGCGGCCCTCGGCGGCTTCTTCTTCCTCGTCGTACTCCAGCTCCAGGTGGTGTCCGGATACTCCGCACTGGCCGCCGGAGCGGCGATGCTGCCGACCACCGCGCTGATGCTGCTGCTGTCGGCCCGCTCCGGGGAGCTCGGGGAGCGGATCGGGCCGCGGATCCCGCTCACGGTCGGGCCGCTGGTGTGCGCGGCCGGGACGCTGCTGATGCTGCGGGTGGGCCCGGACGCCTCGTACGCGCAGGACGTGCTGCCGGCGATGGCCGTGATGGGCCTGGGCCTGGTGATCCTGGTGGCTCCGCTGACCTCGACCGTACTGGCCTCGGTCGACCCGGGGCGGGCGGGGCTGGCCAGTGGCATCAACAATGCCGCGGCGCGGGCGGCCGGGCTGCTCGCGGTGGCGGCGCTGCCGCTGCTGGCCGGGATGGCCCCGGAGTCGTACCGCTCGGCGGCCCAGTTCGACGGCGCCTTCGGGCGTGCCATGTTCTGGTGCGCGGGGACGTTCGCGGCAGGCGCCGTCGTGGCGTGGGCGACCGTGCGGTCCCCCGCGCCGGGGGCCTGCCACCCGGAGTGCCAGACGCACTGCGCGGTAGCCGCTCCGCCGCTTGAACCTTCGAGGGAGGAGGGGAGCCGGCGCCTTGACTGAAAATTCAGTCAATGCGACAGTGCGGTGACCTCCCATCCGCCCCCTCCCCCGGAGGTGCGCGTGCATCCCAGCCGCAGAACGGTGCTGCGATCGGCCGGCGCCGGCGCCGCCGGAGTGACCCTCGGCGCCCTCGCCACATCGCCCGCCCGGGCCGCCGCCGGGCGGATGAGCGTGCCGTCCGACGACGTGCGGCACGTACGCACCTGGATGGCCTGGCCCTCCAGCCGTGCGACCTGGGGCCGCGACCTCGCCGGAGTGCAGCAGGACATCGCCCTGATCGCCCGCACCGTAGCCCGCTACGAGCCGGTGCTGATGTGCGCGGCCGGCGAGAGCGCGGCCGCCGGCGCCAGAGCCCGCTGCGGCTCCGCCGTGACCGTCCTCTCCTCGGTCCCGGTCGACGACCTCTGGATGCGCGACAGCGGGCCGGTCTTCCGCCGCGACGGCGCCGGGGCGGTGGACGCGGTCGGCCTGAACTTCAACGGCTGGGGCGGCAAGCAGACCCACCGCAAGGACGCCGCCGTGGCCCGGCTGCTCGCGGCGCACGCGTCCCTGCCCTTCACGGTCGCCGGTTTCGTGGGCGAGGGCGGCGCGGTGGAGACCGACGGCGACGGGACCGTGCTGGCCACCGAGAGCAGCCTGGTCAACGAGAACCGCAATCCGGGGCTGAACCGGGCCCAGGTCGAGGCCGAGGTGCTCGCCGCCTACGGCGCGGACAAGATGATCTGGGTGCCCGGGATCAAGGGGCAGGACATCACCGACGACCACATCGACGTCACCTCCCGGTTCGTGCGGCCCGGCGTGGTGATGGTCCAGGTGCCGCCCGCGGACCGTACCGACATCTGGGCGAGGGACGCCCGCGAACAGCTCTCCCTCCTGTCCGCCGCCACCGACGCCAGGGGCCGCCGACTCCAGGTCATCCGGGTGCACGGACCGCGGACCCCGCGCTCCGGCCATCCCGGTTTCGTGGACTCGTACCTGAACTTCCACCTCGTCAACGGCGCCGTGATCACCGCGCGGTTCGGGGACGAGGCCGCGGACGCCGGAGCCCGGCAGGCGCTGGCCGCGGCCTTTCCCGGCCGCACGGTCGTGCAGCTCGACGTGGACCGGCTGATGGGCGGCGGCGGGGGCATCCACTGTTCGACCATGCAGCAGCCGGCCGCGACGTGATGCGACACCCTGTGACGTGACGCCATGTGCTGGAGCGCGACGGCCGATCTGACGGCGGGCACGGTCATCACCGCCGCCGGGCTCGCGTGCGTGGTGCACACCGTACGCGCCCGGCGGGCCCGCGACCTGCCCGTCGCCGCGCTCCCGCTGCTGCTGGGCGCACACCAGCTGGTCGAGGCCGCCGTCTGGACTTCGGGCGGCGGCTGCTCGGCGGCCGCGACCGCCTGGGCCGTGATCGCCCTCCCGCTGCTGGCCGTCTGGGTGCCGCTCGGAGTGCTGGTCGCGGCCGCGCCGGGGGTCCGGCGCCGCCTGTGGGGGCCGTCGGCCGCCGGCCTCGCCACCGGCGCGGTCCTCTCGTACTTTCTCGCGACCCGGCCGGTGACCGCGGAACTGCGCGGCCACACGATCGGCTACGGCGTGGACGTGCCGTACGCGCCGCTCGTCGTCGCCGCCTACCTGTTCGCCACGCTCGGCACCCTGCTGCTCGCGGGCGACCGGCTGCTCCGGCTGCTCGGCGCCCTGCTGGCCGTCGGCGCCGTGGTCTGCGCGGCCCTGTGGCGGCTGGAATTCGCCTCCACCTGGTGCGCGTTCGCCGCGGTCGCGTCCCTGCTGGTCCTGGGCTGGGTGCGGCGGCCCGGGGCCGCGCATGCGGCGACGCGAGCGGCTTGAAGGCGCGAAGTTACCCCGAGGTATCTAGTGACTTCACAAGCACCTGGCAGTAGAACTCGTTCTCATTCAGCCGAGAGTGAGGAACGTCACATGAACGATATCGGCGTGCCCAGAAACGGTTCACACGGGTTTTCCCGTCGCGGTTTCCTCGCAAGAACAGGTTCTATTCTGGGGGCCGTGGCCCTCTCCGCGCAAGTCACCCCCTCCGCCCATGCGGCACAGACCGCCGCCACCGCGGCCGCCCTCGACGACGGGGCCCGCGTGCCGGTCCTGGTGATCGGCACCGGGTACGGCGGGTCCGTCGCCGCCCTTCGCCTCGCCCAGGCCGGCGTCGACGTCCACATGGTCGAGATGGGCATGGCCTGGGACACCCCGGGCAGCGACGGCAAGATCTTCGCCCACACGACCAATCCCGACTACCGCTCCTACTGGCTGCGCACCAAGACCAAGGCGCCGCTCAGCAACTTCCTCGGATTCCCGATCGACAAGGCCGTCCCCAAGTACACGGGCATCCTCGACGCCGAGGAAATGGGCGGGATCATCGTCTACCAGGGCCGCGGGGTCGGCGGCGGCTCGCTCGTCAACGGCGGCATGGCCGTCACCCCCAAGCGGGCGAACTTCAGTGCCGTCCTGCCGTCGGTGAACGCCGACGAGATGTACAGCACGTACTATCCGCGCGCCAACGCCGGACTGGGGGTGGGCCTCATCGACCCGGCCTGGTTCGACACCGTCGCCTGCTACCAGTACGCCCGCGTCGGCCGCAAGCACGCCCAGCGCTCCGGATTCCCCTTCGTCTTCGTCCCCGACGTCTACGACTGGGACTACATGAAGCAGGAGGCGGCCGGCACCGTCCCCAAGTCCGCGGTGGACGGCGAGATCCTCTACGGCAACAACCACGGCAAGAAGTCGCTCCAGCAGACCTACATCGCGGCCGCCAAGGCCACCGGCAGGGTCTCCATCTCCCCCCTGCACCAGGTCACCTCGGTCGCTCCCGCCTCCGGCGGCGGCTACACCGTCACCATCAACCAGCTGACCACCGACGGCACCGTCTCGGCCACCAAGACCGTGACCTCCGACCGGGTGTTCTTCGCGGCCGGCAGCGTCGGCACCAGCAAGCTGCTCGTGAAGCTCAAGGCCACCGGTGTCCTGCCCCTCCTCAACGACGAGATCGGCAAGGGCTGGGGCGACAACGGCAACGTCATGTGCGGCCGTGCCAACCACATGTGGGACCCGACCGGCAAGGTGCAGGCCGCCATTCCCTGCGGCGGCATCGACAACTGGGACGCGGGCGGCGCGTTCGCCGAGGTCGCCCCGCTGCCGACGGGCATCGAGACGTACGCGTCCTTCTACCTCTCGATCACCAAGAACCCGCACCGCGCCCGGTTCTCCTGGAACGCGGCGGCGGGCAAGGTCGAACTCGACTGGCAGACGGCGTGGAAGCAGCCGTCCATCGACATGGCCAAGACCATCTTCGACAAGATCAACTCGAAGGAGGGGACGATCTACCGGACGGACCTGTTCGGCACCCACAAGATCTGGGGCGACCACCTCACCTACCACCCGCTCGGCGGCGCGGTGCTGGACAAGGCCACCGACAACTACGGCCGCCTGCACGGCTACACCGGCCTGTACGTGATCGACGGCGCGCTGATCCCCGGCAACACCAGCGTCAACCCGTTCGTCACCATCACGGCCCTCGCCGAACGGAACATCGAGAAGATCATCGCCACCGACCTGTAGCCACGTGCGTACGCACGACCGCCAGGTCCGTACGCACGACCGCCGGGGCCGATCGGAATCACCGAGCGGCCCCGGACCCATGGTCAGTGGCCCGGCAGCATGCAGACGCTGTCGAGGCCGAGCACGTGGTTGAGCCGGCCGAAGGCCAGCCAGGACCCGATGCTCATGGTGAGCTCCACGATCTCCAGTTGGCTGTAGTGCGCGGTCATCCGGTCCCAGAACGCGTCGTCGAGTCCGTGGTGGTCCAGGGTGTACCGCTCGGCGTACTCCGCCGCCAGCCGGGTGCGGTCGTCGAAGCGGTCGGTGGTGCGCCACTCGGTGACGGCGTCGGAGAACTCCTCCTCGACCTTCTCCCCCTCCCGTTCGGTGCGCCAGTCCAGGCAGAAGACGCAGCCGTTGATCTGCGCGACGCGCAGCCGGGCGGCCTCGAACTCGCGCAGCCCCAAGGTGGTGTGGGCGTACACGGACAGCGAGAAGTTCGCGGCGGCCATGCCGATGCCGGGAACCATGTCGCCCCACACGTACTCGATCGGGTGCTGGCCTTCGGGAATGTCGATCCTCATGACTGCTTCCTTCCGAGTTTGCCGAGGGCGGGGCGCAGCGGGACGTCGAGGGCGTCGTAGAGCCCGGGTTCCGCCTCCGTGAGCCAGTCGATGGCGCTCACCAGGCGTCCGACGGCGGTCGCGTTGCCGCCGGCCGAGCGGTTCTCGCCCTCGTCGGTGGCCTCGACGGTGACCTCGATGCGCGGGCGGCCCTCGATGACGACCCGGTGGGCGCCGTCACCGCCGTCGGGAGGGGTGGGCCAGTCCGGGGCGCAGGAGGCGTGGATGCGGGTGACGTGCTCGATGACGATGCGGGGTTCGCCCTCGACGATGCCCTGTACCTCGAAGCGGATCGCTCCCTGGGTGCCGGCCTCGAAGGCGCCCATCGTCCGGGTGGTGACGGTGGTGTCGAGGGCGCGCCGGTCCACCGTCTCGCGGATCTCGTCCAGTTCGACCCCGAGGGCCCGGGCCATCATGCGTATCTGCCCGCCCCACACCATGGTCGGGATCGAGGGCATGAGCATCATCGGCTCGTAGTCCATGGGCTGGCCCATGCCGACGAGGTAGCGGACGGAGTCCGGCTGGTCGTAGGTGGAGTAGTCGAAGATCTCCTGGCAGCGGATGGCGTCGATCGTGGTGCCGAGGCCGCTGAGCAGGAGCGGGAGGACGTCGTTGCCCCAGCCGGGGTCGACGCCGGAGGCGAAGAACGAGCCGCCGCCCTCCGCGACGGCGGCCAGCACCGGTCCGCGGAACTCCGGCGGTGCGCTGCGGTGGTCGTAGAGGGGGTACAGCGCGGGGCTGACCACCACCGCGCCCGAGCGGACCGCCCGGGTGATGTCGGCGAGGGCGTCGTCGGGCCGGACGTCACCGGACGCGGCGTACACCACGGCCCGGGGCCGGGAGGCCAGGACGGCTTCGATGTCATCGGTGGCCTCGACGCCCAACAGGTGGCCGAGCCCGCCGAGTTCACCGGCGTCGCGGCCGACCTTGGCTGGATCGTGGACGATGACTGCGGAGAGTTTCAGCGCTGGATGGGCCTCGACGGCGCGGATGGCCAAACGGCCGACGTTGCCGGTACCCCAGACAACCGTGGAAATCATGCGCGGAGGGTAGCCACAGGACCTGCACGTTTCCATAGCCGTGCGGCACCGGTCGTGCGGCCGGGAGACCCGCGCCCGAGGGCGTCACTGGTTCTCGGCGCCCAGGACGAAGAGGAGGAAGACGAAGAAGGCGAAGAGGTGGCCCACGAACAAGTAGGCGACCAGCCGGATCACCAGCCCCCGGGGAAACTTGCTCTCGATGCGTGCCCGCACGGAGGTGACGGGCTTTCGTGCCTGTGACATGGGTACGGCTCCTCGGCTATCGGTGACGAGTGGTGGCGGCGCCCCCGCCCAGGCACAGCCCGGCGAGACTGCTCTGCAGCAGGGTGTGGACGAACAGCAGGTCCGCTCCGCCGGCGTCGGCCCCCGCGATGCGGTGCGGGGTCAGCGAGTCGAAGTGCGCGCTGTCGCCGGGGTCCAGGAGGTACTCGGCCTCGCCCAGGTGCAGGCGCAGCCGGCCGCCCAGTACGTACAGCCACTCCTCACCGGGATGGACGCGGACCAGCTCGCCCGGGCCGCGGCCGTGCGGGACGTGCACGCGCAGGGCCTGCATCCCGCGCCCGGAGCCGCCCGCCTGCCAGTACGTCCATCCGTCGGCCTCCCGGGCACCCGGACCGCCGGCCCGTACGATGGGGTCGGCGACGGCCGGGACCTCGCCGAGCAGCTCGGAGACGGTCGCCCCGTAGGTCCGGGCGAGTGCCAGCAGCAGCGGCAGCGAGGGCCGGCGCCGGCCGGTCTCCAGGCGGGACAGGTGGGCGGGCGAGAGTCCGGCCCGCGCGGCGGCGGCTTCCAGGGTGAGTCCGGCGCGGCGGCGCAGGTCGCGCAGTTGCGGGGCCACGGTGGGCAGCTCGTCGCCCGCTTCCTCGGGGGCAGGACCGGGGTTCATGCCCCGATTGAGCCAGAGTCTTGCCTGGCTGGCAATCCGCTTTGCCTCTGAGGCAAAAGTTGCGGCGCGGGCGTCACCCGGCGCTGCCGCCTGCCAGCACCGTTTCCACCGTGTCGGCCTCCTCCGCGCTCTTGTCCGGGCGGTGTCTGAGCACCCGCGCGAAGCGCAGTGCGACCCCGGCCGGATAGCGGGAGGAGCGCTGGAGGCCGTCGTAGGCGATCTCCACCACCATCTCGGGCCGCACCCGCACGGTGAACCCGTCGTCTGAGGTCGCGAGCGCGCTCAGCGCCCGGGTCTGCCAGCGCAGCATCTCGTCGGTGAGTCCTTTGAAGGTTTTGCCGAGCATGGCGTACGTCCCGTCGCCGGCCCGCGCACCCAGGTGCAGGTTGGACAGCAGCCCGGCGCGCCGCCCGTGGCCCCATTCGGCGGCGAGGATGACCAGGTCCAGGGTGTGCACCGGTTTCACCTTGAGCCAGTTCTTGCCGCGCCGGCCCGCCGCGTAGGCGGAGGTGAGGCCCTTGACCATCACCCCCTCGTGGCCCCGGCGCAGGGTCTCGGCCCAGAACTCCTGCGCCTGGTCGCCCTGCGCCACAGGGTCCTCGACTTCCAGGCGCCGGACCCGGGCGCTCTCCGGCACCAGCGCGTCCAGGGCCCGGTACCGCTCGCGGACCGGGAGGTCGAGGAGGACGTCCGCCCCGGCGGCCAGGACGTCGAAGAAGTAGGGGACCACGGGGAGCGTGCGCCGGGCGGCCTCGACGTCGGTGCGGGAGCCGACCCGGCTCGCGATGTCCTGGAAGGGGACCGGGCGGCCGTCCCCGGTCCGGCCGATGACCTCTCCGTCGAGGATGAACCGCTCTCCCGGCAGCGACCGGGCCAGTTCGGCCACCTCCGGCAGCCGGCCGGTGATCTCGTCCAGGGAGCGCGTGTACACCCGTACCTCGTCGCCCTCCCGGTGGACCTGGACCCGGATCCCGTCGAGCTTCTCCTCCACCGCGCAGGGCCCGAGCGCGGCCAGGGCCTCGGCGACCGAGGCCGCGGTGCTCGCCAGCATGGGCTGTACGGGCTGCCCGACCCGCAGGGTGAAGCCGCCGAGCGCCGCTTCGCCGCCGGCCAGGACGGCCGCCGCCACCCTGGGCAGCGAGCCGTCCAGCATCACCGCCCGGCGCAGGTCGGCGGCCGGTACTCCGGCGGCCGCGGCCACGCCCTCCAGGGCCACCGCGTCGAGCGCGCCCTGGCGCACCTCCCCGGACAGCAGGCTGCGCAGGAACCGCTGCTCGGCCTCGGTGGCCGCGCCCAGCAGGCCGTCGAGGATCCGGCGGCGCCCGGCCTGCGAACCCGCGCCCGCGACGGCGGCCAGCTCGGTCACCGCGGCGTCCACCGCCCGGACGGTGAGGGTGGGCTCCGGCGCGGGCGCCACGTCCTGCCCGAGCGCGCGCCAGCCGATGCCCGGCCTGCCCTGGGGGAGGCGCCCGGCGAGATACGAGATCACCAGCGCGGCCTCGTCCGGGGGCGCGGCCGCGAAGAGCTCCGCGAGCAGGGCGGTCTTCCGCGACCGGGCGGAGGTGTCGGCGACCTCCCGGGACACGCGCGCGACCTCGGCCAGCAGCATGCGCCCATCCTCCCGCCGGGCGGCGCGCCCCGCAGGTCGGGGGCCGGGTCTCCGGGCCTACCGCGGGTGCGGTACACGGGCCCGCCGCTGTACTCCTGCGGAAGGTGGGGACATCCCCCTGGGGACGCTCGGGTGAGGGGCACCTGGCGATTAGGGTTTCCGTATGAAGCTCCGACTGCCCAGGCGCCGCCGGGTCCGCCTGC
This sequence comes from Streptomyces sp. NPDC046303, assembly GCF_055588085.1. NCBI lineage: Bacteria > Bacillati > Actinomycetota > Actinomycetes > Kitasatosporales > Streptomycetaceae > Streptomyces > Streptomyces sp. NPDC046303. Next base: position 94,169 of record NZ_JBVJFA010000001.1, on the reverse strand, counting down.
TCGCCGGCGCCGCCGCCCTCGCCGTCGTCGCGGGAGCCGGGCCGACGCTCGTGTCGGCCGCGGCCGGGGACGCTCCGGCCGTGCACCGCGAGGACCGCGTGGTGGACATGCCCGGCGCCGCGATCGACACCTCGTACTTCACCGCGGAAGGCCCGGGCAGCGGCTCGGGCAGCGGCTCGGGCGACGGGAAGAAACGTCCCGCTGTGCTCCTCGGACACGGTTTCGGCGGCAGCAAGGAGGACGTGCGCGCCCACGCCGAGCAGCTGGCCCGTGACGGGTACGCGGTCCTGACCTGGTCCGCGCGCGGCTTCGGCCGCTCCGGCGGCCGGATCGGGCTGAACGACCCCGAGTACGAGGTCAAGGACGTGTCCCGGCTCATCGACTGGCTCGCCACCCGGCCCGAGGTACGGCTCGACGCGGAGGGCGACCCGCGCGTCGGCCTGGCCGGCGCCTCCTACGGAGGGGCGGTCGCGCTGCTCGCCGCCGGGTACGACCGGCGCGTGGACGCCATCGTTCCGCAGATCACCTACTGGAACCTGGCCGACTCGCTCTTCCCGAACGGGGTCTTCAAGAAGCTCTGGGCCGGGATGTTCTTCACCACCGGCTCCTCGGGCGGCATGCAGCCCGCTCAGCAGGCCCCGCGGGCGGCCGAGCCGCCCGCCGCGCCCGGCTGCGGGCGTTTCCAGCCCGAGCTCTGCGCGATGTACGAGCGGGTCGCGGTGTCGGGGAAGCCCGACGCCGAGGCCCGGGCGCTGCTGGAGCAGCGCAGCCCGTCGGCGGTCGGCGCGCGGATCAAGGTGCCGACCCTGGTCGTGCAGGGGCAGGACGATTCCCTCTTCCCGCTGGACCAGGCCGACGCCATGGCCAAGGCCATCGCGGCGAACGGCGCACCCGTCTCCGTGGACTGGGCGGCCGGCGGCCACGACGGCGGCATGCGCGAAGCCGACCGGACCGCGGCCCGGACGGCGGCCTGGTTCGACCGGTACCTCAAGGGCGAGGAGGGCGCCGGCACCGGCCCGGCCTTCCGGGTCTCGCGCTCCGGCGGCATCGACTCGACCGACGGCCAGGTGCAGCTGCGCGGCGCGAGCGGCGAGGAGTATCCGGGACTGGCTTCGGAACCGGAGGAGTTCGCCCTCACCGGACCCGAGCAGAGCTTCTCCAATCCGGCGGGCGGAGCGCCTCCCGCGCTGTCCTCGCTGCCGGGTCTCGGCGGGCAGCTCGCCGCCTTCGGAGCCGGGCTCTCGCTGGACTTCCCGGGCCAGAACGCCCGGTTCGAGTCGCAGCCCCTGGCCCGGGAGGTACGGATCACCGGGGCACCGACCGTCACCCTGAAGGTGAGGTCGACGGCTGCGGACGGTTCGGCCGTGCTGTTCGGCAAGGTGTACGACGTCGGCCCGGACGGCCGCCGGCAGGTGCTGCCGAGCCAGTTGGTGGCCCCGGTCCGGGTGGAGAACGCGCAGCAGGAAACGGCCGTCGAGATGCGGCTGCCGGCGATCGACCACGCCGTCGAGGCAGGGCACCGGCTGCGGCTGGTGGTCGCCGCGACCGACCTGGGCTATGCGAGCCCGGCCGCGCCGGCCACCTACACGGTCTCGGCGCAGGGCCCCCTCCTCGTGCCCGTCGCACCGGACGTACGGACCGCGTCGGCCGGGCTGCCCGCCTGGACGTGGGGGCTGCCGCTGGGCGCGGCGGCGCTGGCCGCGGCGCTCCTGGGGATCCGCAGGACCGGCCGGGGCAGTGCGGTGGCCGGGAGCCGGGGACCGCAGCCGGACGCGGGGGCGGCCGGCGTACCGCTGGACATCACCGGGCTGACGAAGCGGTACGCGAAGTCGGGTGACCGGTACGCGGTGCGGGACCTGTCGTTCCGGGTGGAGAAGGGGCAGGTGCTGGGGCTGCTCGGGCCCAACGGGGCCGGGAAGACCACCACCCTGCGGATGCTGATGGGGCTGATCTCACCGGATGCCGGGGAGATCCGGGTGTTCGGGCACGCGGTGCGGGCGGGGGCGCCGGTGCTGTCGCGGGTCGGGGCGTTCGTGGAGGGCGCGGGTTTCCTGCCGCACCTGACGGGCCGCGCGAACCTGGAGCTGTACTGGCGGGCCACCGGCCGCCCGGCCGGTGATTCGCACATGGCGGAGGCCCTGGAGATCGCCGGTCTCGGCGACGCGCTGGAGCGCGCGGTGCGCACGTACTCGCAGGGCATGCGGCAGCGGCTCGCGATCGCCCAGGCCATGCTCGGGATGCCGGACCTGCTGATCCTCGACGAGCCGACGAACGGTCTGGACCCGCCGCAGATCCGGGAGATGCGCGACGTGATGATCCGCTACGCGGCGGGCGGGCGGACGGTCATCGTCTCCAGTCACCTCCTGTCGGAGGTGGAGCAGACCTGTACGCACCTGGTGGTCATGGACCGCGGCAGGCTGGTGCAGGCGGGAGAGGTCGCGGAGATCACCGGCGGCGGGGACACCCTGATGGTGTCGCTGGCGGGGCCGGTGGAGGCGGTGGTCGTGGAGAAGGTGGCGGCACTGGAGGGAGTGGGTTCCGTGGTGGCCGCCGATGACGGGCTCCTCGTACGGCTCGACGGCGCGACGGCCGCCGGGCTGATCGCCGAACTCGTACGGCTGGAGGTGCCGGTGACCGGCGTCGGGCCGCACCGGCGGCTCGAAGACGCGTTCCTGACCCTGATCGGAGGTGCGGCATGAGCGCCGTACAGGAGGTGGCCCCGGGCTACCACGCCGGCCGTACGCTGCCGCTGCGCGTGGAGGCGCTGCGCCAGTGGCGCAGGCGGCGGACGCTGGTCATGTTCGGGGTGCTGGCCGCGCTGCCGTTCATCATGCTCATCGCCTTCGCGGTGGGCGGCGGGCCGGACGGCCCCGGTGGGGGCAACGGCCGGATCACGCTGATCGACACGGCGACGGCCTCGGGCGCGAACTTCGCGGCGACCTGCCTGTTCGTCTCGGCGGGCTTCCTGCTGGTGGTGCCGGTGGCGCTGTTCTGCGGGGACACGGTGGCCTCGGAGGCGAGCTGGTCCTCGCTGCGCTATCTGCTGGCCTCACCGGTGCCCCGGGCGCGGCTGCTGTGGAGCAAGCTGGTGGTGGCGCTCGGTTTCAGTCTGGCGGCGATGGTGCTGCTGCCGGTGGTGGCACTGGCCGCGGGCACGGCCGCGTACGGCTGGGGGCCGCTGAAGATCCCGACCGGAGGCGCGCTGGCCGCCGGGGACACCGTGCCGCGGCTCGCGCTGGCGGTCGCCTTCGTCTTCGTATCGCAGCTGGTGACGGCGGGGCTGGCGTTCTGGCTGTCCACGCGGACGGACGCGCCGCTGGGCGCGGTGGGCGGTGCGGTCGGGCTGACGATCGTGGGGAACGTGCTGGACGCGGTCACGGCGCTGGGGTCGTGGCGCGAGTTCCTGCCGGCGCACTGGCAGTTCGCGTGGGCCGACGCCCTGCAGCCGCAGCTGGAGTGGGGCGGGATGGTCAAGGGGGCGGCGGTGTCGGTGTCGTACGCGCTGGTGCTGTTCGCCCTCGCCTTCCGGGGGTTCTCCCGCAAGGACATCACGTCCTGAAGGACGTCACGCCGGAGCGGGAGGACCCCGGGGGTCCACCCGCCCGGTGAGCGTTGGCGTTACGCCGGGACGCCCGGCGCCACGGCGTCGATCTCGGCGAGCAGTTCGGCGTCCAGCGGGCGGTCGGCGACGGCCGCGTTGGCCCGCACCTGCTCGGGGGAGGTGGCTCCGGCGATGACGGAAGCACAGCCGGGCTGGGCGGAGAGCCAGCCGATGGCGAGTTCGAGGACGGTGCGGTCGTGCTTCTCGGCGAGGGCGGCCAGGGCTTCGACCACGTCCAGCCGTTCCTCGGTGAGATAGGCGTCGCGGCCTTCGAGGCGGGAACCGGCGGGGACGGGTGCGCCCCGGCGGATCTTGCCGGTGAGGAGGCCGTTGGCGAGCGGGAAGTACGGGAGCACGCCGACGCCGTAGTGCCGGGCGGCGGGGACGAGCTCGCGCTCGGCCGACCGCTCCAGCAGCGACCACTGGTTCTGCGCGGAGACGAAGGGCACCGCGCCGGTCTCGCGGGCGACGTGGGCCGCTTCGGCGAGCTGCCAGCCGGTGAGGTTGGAGTGGCCGATGTAGCGGACCTTACCCTCGGCGACGAGCTCGGTGAGCGCGCCGAGGGTCTCCGCGATCGGGGTGGCCGGGTCGGGGCTGTGCAGCTGGTACAGGTCGATGTGGTCGGTGCGCAGGCGGCGCAGGGACTCCTCGACGGCCCGCCGGATGTACGCGCGGCCGCCGCGGGACCCGGCGGCGGGCCCGTACTTCATGTCCATGCCCGCGTAGCCGAACTTGGAGGCGAGCACGACCTGGTCCCGGCGGCCCTTGAGGGCCTGCCCGAGGTGGTTTTCGGAGCCGCCGAGGCCGCCGTAGATGTCGGCGGTGTCGAGGAGCGTGATGCCCGCGTCGAGCGCGGCGTCGACGACGGCGCGGGTGGCCTGGGCGTCGAGGCGGCCGCCGAAGTTGTTGCAGCCGAGCCCGACGGCGGACACCTGTAGACCCGAACTGCCCAGGGAGAGATAGCGCATGGGATTCGCCTTCGCACTCGTGCCATGCCTGACCGGCCGTCGGATCAGTCTAGGAGTGGCACGGCGCGGGCGACGCAGCAGGTCGGTCATCCGGGCGGGGCGGTCAGCTCAGGCGCGCGGCTCCCGCCGACGGGGAGACCGCCGTGATGCGGGGCGCCGCGTACCCCGCCCGCCGGAAGGCGTCCGTCACGGCCGACGCCACCGCGGGTTCGGCGGCCTCGTCGATCAGGGAGAGGGCCGAGCCGCCGAAGCCGCCGCCGGTCATCCGGGAACCGTAGGCCCCGGCCGCGTCGGCCGTGGCCGCCGCCAGGTCGAGTTCCGGGCAGGAGACCTGGTAGTCGTCCCGCAGCGAGACGTGCCCCTCGGTGAGCAGCGGGCCGGTCTCGCGCAGCCGCCCGGCGCGCAGCAACTCCTCGACTCGCAGGACCCGTTGGTTCTCGGTCACGATGTGCCGGACCCGTTTGCGGGCGACGGGGTCGTCGAGGCGGGCCAGCGCCCGCTCGAGCTCCTCGTACGGGAGGTCCCGCAGCGCCGGTACGCCAAGGGCCGCGGCCGCCCGGTGGCAGGAGGACAGGCGTTCCGCGTAGGCCCCGTCGGCCAGGGCGTGCTTGACCCGGGTGTCGATGACCAGGAGGCGCAGGCCCGCGGCCTCGCAGTCGAAGGGGATGTGGCACTGCTCGAGGCTGCGGGTGTCCAGGTGGAGGGCGTGGCCGTCGGTCGCGCACGCCGAGGCCATCTGGTCCATGACCCCGCAGGGGACGCCGACGTACGCGTTCTCGGCGCGCCGGGCGAGCGCCGCCAGTTCGGGGCGGGTGAGCGGCAGCCCGTACAGATCGGTCAGGGCCAGCGCGGTGGCGACCTCCAGGGCGGCGGAGGAGGACAGGCCGGCGCCGGTCGGCACGTCGGAGCGTACGTGCAGATCAGCCCCCCTGATCGGAAGGTCAGCGTCCAGCAGAGCCCAGAAGACGCCGGCCGGGTACGCGGCCCAGCTCTCGGCGCCCTGCGGGGGGTGCGCCGGGTCCAGCGCGGCGAGGTCGAGGGTCACCACACCGACCGGAGCGTCGGCGGAATGGAGCCTGAGGATCCCGTCAGTGCGCGGGGCCGCGGCGACCTCGGTGCGCTGCGGGAGCGCGAAGGGCAGCGCGAAGCCGCCGTTGTAGTCGGTGTGTTCGCCGATCAGGTTGACCCGCCCGGGCGCCGCCCAGACCCCCTCGGGCGGGTAGCCGTACAAGGCCTGGAATTCCTGGGCCGTCCCGGTCACGGGCTCGCCACCTCCCGCAGCCGCGCGGCCGCGTCCTCGGGCCGGACGTCGTTCATGTAGGCCTCCATGCCGGATTCGGTCCCGGCGAGGTACTTCAGTTTGTCCGCGGTGCGCCGGACCGTGAACAGCTCCAGGTGGAGGGCGAAGTCCTCACGGCCCTCGCCGAGGGGGGCCTGGTGCCAGGCGGAAATGTACGGGGTGGGGTCGGTCCGGCCGAAGAGCCGGTCGAAGCGGCGCAGCAGCTCCAGGTAGATCCCGGGGAACTCGGCGCGGGCCGCGTCGCCCAGCGCGGGCAGGTCGGGGACCCGGTGGTGCGGGTAGAGGTGGACCTCGTACGGCCAGCGCGCCGCGTAGGGCACGAAGGCGGTCCAGTGCTCCCCGGTGAGGACGATGCGCGAGCCGTCGGCGCGTTCTGCGGCCAGCACCTCCTCGAAGAGGTTGCCGCCGGTGTCCGCCCGGTGCGAGGCGACGGTGGCGAGCATCCGGGTGGTGCGCGGGGTGACGAACGGGAAGGCGTAGATCTGGCCGTGCGGATGCGCGAGGGTGACGCCGATCTCGGTGCCCCGGTTCTCGAAGCAGTAGACCTGCCGGACGCCTTCGCGGACGGAGAGTTCGGCGGTGCGGTCGGTCCAGGCGGCCAGCACCAGCGCGGCGCGCTCCTCGTCGAGCTCGGCGAAGGAGGTGCGGTGGTCGGGGGTGAAGCAGATGACCTCGCAGCGGCCGGTGTCACCGGCGAGGGACGGGAAGCGGTTCTCGAAGACGGCCACCTCGTAGTCGGGGGCCGGGATCTCGCTCGCGCGCCCTTCGGTGGAGGGGCACAGCGGGCAGGAGTCGGCGGGCGGGTGGTAGGTACGGTCCTGCCGGTGGGAGGCGATGACGACGCTGTCGCCGAGCAGCGCATCGCGCCGTACCTCGGAGGTGCTCGCGGAGGCCGCCCCGAGCGGGCGGGTGTCGGGGAAGGCGCGGGCCGCGCCGTCGTCGGTGTCGTAGTAGAGGATCTCGCGGCCGTCGGCCAGTCGGGTGCTCGTGCGCTTCACGTGAGGATCCTCTCTCACTGGAGGGTGACGACCGTGCGGCGGCCCAGGTCGGGCTGGTCGCGCAGCGGCAGTTCGGTGCCGGGGCGCTCCAGTTCGAGGACGACGAGCTCGTTCCCGCCCGTGTTCCACAGGGGGCCGGGGGCGTAGAGCGTGCGCTGCGGGCCGCGGGGGGTGTCGTGGTGGCCGAGGAGGAAGCCGTTCAGCCAGACCAGGCCGGTCCCCCAGCCGGACATGTCCACGAAGGCGTCGGCCGGTGCGCCGGTGAGCTCGTGGGTGAAGCGGTGGAAGACGGGCAGGCCCTCCTCGGAGCCGCCGGGCGCTTCGGCGGTGAAGTCGAGTCCGGTGAGGTCGGTGAGCGGCAGCGGGCGGATCTCCCACTCGAACAGCTGCTGGTGGCCGTGGCGTACGCCGCGCCAGATGCCCTTGCGGTCGTCGAGGAGCGGACCGTAGTTGACCCTGCCCTGCGCCCTGACCAGGACGTCGAGGACCACGCCGGCCTCGCCGACGGGCAGGTCCAGTCCCTCGTCGGGGGCGTTGCGGTCGAGGACGCCCAGCGGCACTCCGTCGGCGAAGAGGTACGCGCGGTCGCCGAGGCCGTCGATCTTCACGGGCATGGCGGGGCGCGGGCCGGTGATCGTGGTCCGGTAGTGGATCATTCCGTGGCTCTGCCCGAGGCGTTCCATGGGCTCGGGAGCAGGGCGCAGGACGGGCGGCCCGGCGAGCAGATCGAGGGCCGCCGGCAGCGGTGCGCGGCCCGCGGGGGTGGCGAGGGCGGGGGTGATCCGCGGCAGCGGTGCGGGCAGAGGGTCCTCGGGGAGCGGGACGTACTTGCCTATGACCTCGCGGAACGCGTGGAACTTGGGGCCGAGTTCGCCGGCTTCGCCGATGGGCGCGTCGTAGTCGTAGCTGGTGACGGTGGGCTGGTAGCCGGCCTCCCCCGGGCGGGACCCGGTGTGGTTGGCGCCCGCCCAGAAGCCGAAGTTGGTGCCGCCGTGGGCCATGTAGAGGTTGACGGAGGCGCCGGTGGCGAGGAGTTCGTCGAGGGATGCGGCGGCGTCGTCCACGGCGCGGACGTGGTGGTCCTCGCCCCAGTGGTCGAACCAGCCGATCCAGAACTCCATCGCGGCGAGCGGGCCGGTCTTCTGGTAGCGGCGCAGGGCGTCGAGCCGCTCGGCGGGCCGCGCGCCGAAGGTGGCCGTGGCGAGGCGGCCGGGAAGCATGCCGCCCTGGAGCATGGCGTCCTCGGGTCCGTCCGCGGTGAACAGCAGGCAGTCCACGCCGCGTTCGACGAGGGCCCGTTCCACATGGGCGCGGTAGCGGCTGTCGTTGCCGTACGAGCCGTACTCGTTCTCGATCTGTACGGCGACGACCGGACCGCCGCGGCTCGCGAGGAGGGGCAGCAGCTCCGGGACGACCAAGTCGAACCAGCCGTCCACCTCGGCCTCGAAGCGGGGGTCGGAGCAGCGCAGGTGGAGGCCGTCGACGGCGAGGAGGCGGGCGGGCAGGCCGCCGAAGTCCCACTCGGCGCAGATGTAGGGGCCGGGGCGGACGATGGCGTCGAGGCCGAGGTCCTGGGCGGTGCGCAGGAAGCGGCCGAGGTCGCGCCAGCCGGTGAAATCGGCCTTGCCGGGGGCGGTCTCGTGGAAGTTCCAGGGGACGTAGGTGTCCACGGTGTTCGCGCCCATCGCGCGCAGCCGCTTCAGCCGGTCCTCCCACAGGTCCGGGTGGACCCGGAAGTAGTGCAGGGCCCCCGAGACGATGCGGTGGGGGCGGTCTGCGCGCCGGAATCCGTCCTGGTCGTGCGTGAGCATGCGCTGACTCCCGGGAGAGGGTCGTGATGCCGTGACGTGCGGAACGCCACCGAATATATGAACGCTCCGACCGCGCCGTCAATGACGAGTTGATCGGAATCGATCGAATCGATCGGTTCGATTGCCTATGATGGCGATGACGGAACGGCAGACCGCGGGGGGACCCCTTGAGACCACACGTAGACCAGCGCCAGGCACAGGTGCTCGCCCTCGTCCGGGCCCGGGGCAGCGTGCGCGTCGCGGAGCTGGCTCAGGAGCTGGGCGTCTCCCCCGTCACCCTGCGGCGGGACATCGAGGCGATGGCGGCGCGGGGCGAGATCCAGCGGATGCACGGGGTGATCAGCCGGGTGGAGTCCGGGCCGGCACCGGCGGCCGGGCCGGCGGGCGCGGGGGCGGGGGCGGGGGACGCCGGGGCCTCGGCCATGGCATCGGCGGCTGCCGGTCCGGGGGCTTTGGCCGGGGGGCGTGCTCCGGCCGGTGGCGGCGAGGGGCTCGTGATCGGGATGGTGGTGCCCACGACCGAGTACTACTACGCCGATGTCGTACGGGGGGCCCGCGCGGCCGTGGAGGCCCGCGGCGCGCGGCTGACGGTGGGTCTGACCCGGTACCTGCCGGGCGAGGACCGGACCCAGGCGGACCGGCTGCTCTCCACCGGGGCGCACGGACTGCTGCTGACCCCGAACTGGGAGGCCGGGTCGCCCGGGCCCGCGGAGGGGGCCTGGACGGTGGAACTCCCCGTTCCGACCGTCCTGGTGGAGCGGTGGGCGCCGCCGGGGCATCCGGCGGCCGCGCTGGACCGGGTGGCCTCCGACCACGCGCACGGCGCGGCCCGCGCGGTGCAGCACCTGGTGGGGCTGGGGCACCGGCGGATCGCCCTGGCCACCCGGACCACGCCGACGACGGCGCGGCTGCGGGCCGGGTACGACGCCGCGGTGGCCGCGCTCGGGCTGGAGCCCGCGCCGCCGTGGCCGCCGACCGGGCCCGGCCCGCTCTCCGACGCGGACGCGTTCGCCCGGACCCTGGACTACCTGTGTGACGCGGTGACGGCGGGCGGGGTGACCGCGGCGCTGATCCACAGCGACACCGACGCGATCATGCTGATCCCGCGGCTCCAGGCGCGGGGTGTGCGGGTGCCCGAGGACCTGGCCGTGATCACGTACGACGACGAGGTCGCCGGGATGGCGGACGTACCGCTGTCGGCGGTGGCGCCGGCCAAGCGCGAGGTGGGAAGCCGCGCGGCGGAGCTGCTGCTGGACCGGCTGCTGGACCAGCGGGCGGGCGAGAACGCGCAGGACAGCCCCCGGCAGCACCTCGAACTGCTGCCGCGGCTGACGATCCGCACGTAGCGGGCCGTCAGCCGCGGATGCCGAACCGACCCCGACCTGACCCCGAACTGATCACTTCGATCGGATTGCCCTTCGGATGCCGGAGGTTCTGCCGGGGGCGCGGGCCGATAGTGCTGGACTGGGCCCCGCCGCACGGCGCAGACTGCGGTGAGCGTTCACACGGGGTGCTGGGGCGCACGGTGATGGGGGGACGCTCGGTGCTGCGCATTCACTTCACGGCCGAGGATCTGGCCCGGACCAGGGTGGCCGCCACGATCGGCGCGGCCGCGGAGACCATGTACGGCCTGCGGCTGCTGCGTGATGGCGCCGGCGGCGCGCTGCCCTTTCGCCCTTGGCGGGCGACGGTGCGCGGGCGGCTGGGTGCGCACGCGCGCCCGTTCACGAGCCTGCTGGCCGTCGACGGCCCGGACCTCGACCTGTCGACGGTGATGGGTGACACGCCGTCCCTCGAGGAAGGGATCGACCTTCTGATGCGGGCGTCGCCCGCCCGTTTGCGGACCGAGCTCGAACACATCGCCTTCCACCCCTCGCAGGTGTCGTGGGCCCGGAGCCTGGCGGAGGGGGACCTCGAAGCCCGCCGGCACTTCGCGGCGGGGCTCGCGGCCTGCAACGAGGCCATCGTCGCCCCCTACTGGAGCAGCGCGAGATCTCATGTGGAGGGGGTACGGGCGACCTTCGCACGGACCCTGCTCGACGGCGGGGTCGAACGTCTTCTGGAGGGGATGTGCGTCCCGCTGGTGCGGTGGCGGGCGCCCGTGCTGGAGGTGCGGTACCCGCGGCATGCAGACGTCCGGCTCGCAGGGCGCGGTCTCGTCATCGCGCCGACGGTCTTCCTGTGGCAGGATCCGGTGCTTCTGTGGGACCCGCAGGACGAGGCGTCGACACCCACGCTCGCCCTTCCCACCATCGGTGACGCGAAGGCGGGCGCCGCCGTGTGGGGTGCGGCGGAAGCCGCGGACCGGTCGCTCGGCGCACTGCTGGGGCGCACCCGGGCCGCCGCATTGAAGGTGGCCACCGAAGGATGCAGCACGACCGAGCTGGCGCGGCGTCTGAACCTCTCGGTCGCGGCGGCCAGCGAGCATGCGACGGTACTGCGCAACGCCAACCTGATCACCACCAGCCGGCGCGGCAAATCCGTGGTGCACACCATCACCCCGCTGGGCACGGAACTCCTGGGAAGCCCGCCGGCCGACCGCGGCTGACCGGGGCTGTTATCGGCTGACCGGGCTGTTCTCGGCAGCGGTCCCGTGGGGTCACCGCGTCGATCCGGCACGGCCTCCCTGCGCCGTCGCTTCCGGACCGCGGCCCGCCACCAGTTCCGCCAGGTACTCCCGGCCCCTCGCGAGCTGACCGGGCAGCTCGGCCGCCTCGGGATACCAGCGTTTCTCGTACTCCCAGCAGAGCCAGCCGTCGACCGGTGCGGCGGCCACCGCTTCGGCCACCGCCTCGGCCAGCGGCAGCACTCCCGCTCCGAGGCCGAGCGGGGTGAGGTCCTGCGCCGAGGCCACGTCCTTCACCTGCACGTAGCCCAGGTGCGCGGCCAGGGCCTGCCGCGACCGCTGCGGGGGCTCGCCCCCGAGCCAGGTGTGCAGGACGTCCCACAGCGCGCCGGCGCCCGGGTGCGCGACCCGGTCCAGGACCCGGGCGGCGGCGGCTCCGGTGCGGTGGGAGTCGTGGGTCTCCAGCAGGATCCGCACACCGTGCCGCTCGGCGAACGGAGCGGCAGCGCGGAGCCTTCGTACGGCGTTGGCGTCGGCGGTCGCCCGGGGCAGGCCGCGGCCGCCCGGGAAGACCCGTATGCAGGGGGCTTCGAGGTCGGCGGCGAGCCGGACCAGTGCGCGCAGTTCGGCGAGAACCGGCTCGTCGGGGCCGGCCGCGGCCACCTCGGCGTAGCCCGCGATGCCGAGGACGGCGACCCCGGCCGCGGTGAGGGTCCGCCGGCCGACGGCACGCTCGGTTGCGGGGCTGCCGGGGTGCAGGGCTTCCTCGGGGTGGGCGCGCAGTTCGAGGCCGTCGAAGCCGTGGGCGGCCGCGAGGGCGGCGCTTCGGTCGAGGGGGGTTCCGGGCAGGCCGAGCGTGGAGAAGGCGTACTTCACGGGCGGCTCCCTCTCGCCGGAGCGGGTCCGGTGGAGGCGCGCACCATCAGCTCGGTGGGCAGGGTGGTGATTCCGCCCGGGGGCAGCGGCCGGCGGCGGGTGACCAGTTGGGCGGCGAGTGCGCCCGCCTCGCGCAGGGGCACCCGGACGGTGGTGAGGGCCGGGGCGGTGTCCACGCAGAACGGGAGGTCGTCGAATCCGGCGACGGACACGTCCTCGGGAATCCGCAGTCCGGCCTCGCGCAGGGCGGCGGCGACTCCGGTGGCGACGGTGTCGTTGGCCGCTGCGACCGCGGTGAAGGGTGCCCCGCGGCGCAGGAGTTCGCGGGTGGCGTCGTAGCCCGCGGAGCGCGTGAAGGCGGCGTGCACGGTCAGGTCGGCGCAGGCTTCCGGGAGGTTCGGGTCGTGGCGCAGGAGGGCGGCGCGGTGTCCGGCGAGCCGCTCGCGGGTGGTGCTCAGTCCGGGCGGGCCCGCGACGGAGGCGATGCGCCGGTGCCCGAGCGCCAGCAGGTGCTCGGCGAGGCGGAAGGCGCCACCGTGGTCGTCGAACGTCACGGTGGCGACGGGCAGTTCGGCGGGCGGTGGGGTGGGCATGCCCGCGGGCATGGCGGTGGGCAGGGGCAGCGGGGGCCGCCCGCACAGGACCACGGGCGCGCCGCTCGCGGCCAGTCGGGCGACGCGTACGGCGAGGGCTGCGGTGTGACCCGGATCCTCCGGGGCGCCGCCGGTGAGGACGACTCCGCCGGCCCGCTGCCCCTCCAGCAGGGCGAGGTAGGCCAGTTCGGCCGCGGGGTTCCCTTCGGTGTTGCAGACGACCGCGAGGCGGCGGGCGTCTCCCCGGCCGGCGGGCGCCAGGGCGCTCTGCAGGGATCCGGCGAGGATCCCGAAGAAACTGTCGGCGACGTCGTGGACGAGGACGCCGACGAGGTCGGAGGTGGCGGCCGCGAGCGCGCGGGCGGGACCGTTGGCGATGTAGCCGAGCTCTTCGACGGCCTGCTCCACACGGGTACGGGTGCCGCCGGCCACCGGGTATCCGCCGTTGAGCACGCGCGAGACCGTGGCGGGCGACACCCCCGCGCGCGCCGCGACCTCGGCCAGGGTCACTGCCATGCCAACCGCCCCCCTTCTTTCCGTTCCCGGGTCATCGTCTCATTCGACGCGTGGATCTCCATACTCCCCGATGCAGCAAGCGCTTTCTATCACCCGTAAGAGTGTTGCCCTGGAGATGATCGCGGGCCTAGCCTGAACGCAGAGAAAGCGCTTTCTATTCTTTTCCATCGCCATCCAACGGGGAGCACACCGTGGACCGCAGGACCATCAAGATCGCCATGAACGGGGTGACCGGGCGCATGGGCTACCGCCAGCACCTGGTCAGGTCCCTGCTCGCGCTGCGCGAGCAGGGCGGGCTTCCGCTGGGGGACGGCACCGTGCTGTGGCCCGAGCCGGTTCTCGTGGGGCGCCGGGAGCCGGCCCTGCGGGAGATCGCCGAACGGCACGGGCTGGAGCACATCAGCACCGAACTGGAGGCGGTGCTGGCCGATCCGGAGGTCGAGATCTACTTCGACGCCCAGGTCACCAGCGCCCGCGAGACGGCGGTCCGGCAAGCCATAGCGGCCGGCAAGCACGTGTACTGCGAGAAGCCGACCGCCCTGACCTTCGAGGCCTCACTCGGGCTGGCACGGCTGGCCGCGGCCGCCGGAGTCAAGCACGGCGTGGTGCAGGACAAGCTGTTCCTGCCCGGGCTGCTGAAGCTGAGGCGGCTGATCGAGGGCGGCTTCTTCGGCGAGATCCTCTCCGTGCGCGGGGAGTTCGGGTACTGGGTCTTCGAAGGTGACTGGCAGCCCGCGCAGCGGCCCTCGTGGAACTACCGGGCGCAGGACGGCGGGGGCATCGTCGCCGACATGTTCCCGCACTGGGAGTACCTGCTGCATGAGCTGTTCGGCCGGGTCCGCACCGTGCAGGCCCTCACCCGGACGCACATCGGGCGCAGATGGGACGAGGAGGGCACGCCGTACGAGGCGACGGCCGATGACGCCGCGTACGGGATCTTCGAGCTGGAGGGCGGTGCGGTCGCCCAGATCAACTCCTCGTGGGCGGTGCGGGTGCACCGCGACGAGCTGGTGGAGTTCCAGGTGGACGGAACGCACGGTTCGGCCGTGGCCGGGCTGCGGGGCTGCCGCGTCCAGCACCGCGGGGCGACGCCGAAGCCCGTGTGGAATCCGGATCTGCCGCTGACCGAGTCGTTCCGGTCCCAGTGGCAGGAGGTGCCGGACAACGTCCCCGCCGACAACGGCTTCAAGGCCCAGTGGGAGCTCTTCCTGCGCCATGTCGTCCTCGACGAACCCTGGCATTGGGACCTGCTGGCCGGGGCGCGCGGAGTACAGCTCGCCGACCTCGGCCTGCGCTCCTCGGCGGAGGGGCGGCGGCTGCCGGTACCGGAGGTGATCCTGTGAGCATCCGGCTCCCCTCGGCGGACGGCGGGTACCGCCTGCACCGGCCGAACACCGATCCCTTCGCGCCGTTCAGCTGCGGTCCGGCCCACAGCCGCAGGTTCTACTCGGCCGCGCACGTGGTCGCCGACCCGCCGGGCACGGCAGGGCCCGGCGTGGACTGGGAGGCGACACTGGCCTTCCGCCACCGGTTGTGGGCACAGGGCCTCGGGGTCGCCGAGGCCATGGACACGGCCCAGCGCGGAATGGGCCTGGACTGGCCGACCGCCGCGGAGCTGATCCGGCGCTCGGCGGCGGAGGCGAGGGGCGTCGGCGGGCGGATCGTCTGCGGGGCGGGGACCGACCAGCTCGCCGCGGACCACGCGCACTCCCTGGCGGCGATCACCGCCGCGTACGAGGAACAGCTCGCGCACGTCGAGGCCTGCGGGGCGGGTGCGGTGCTGATGGCCTCACGGGCGCTGGCCGCCACGGCCCGCGGCCCCGAGGACTACCTGGAGGTGTACGGAGGCCTCCTCCGGCAGAGCGCGCGGCCGGTCGTACTGCACTGGCTGGGGCCGATGTTCGACCCGGCACTGGCCGGCTATTGGGGTCACGACGACCTCGACGCGGCCACGGAGGTCTTCCTGAAGATCATCGCCGACTGTCCGGAGAAGGTGGACGGGATCAAGGTCTCGCTGCTGGACGCGGACCGGGAGGTGGACATCCGGCGGCGACTGCCGGCCGGTGTGCGCTGTTACACGGGTGACGACTACCACTACCCGGAACTGATCGAAGGGGACGGGGAGTTGGCCAGCGACGCGCTCTTGGGCATCTTCGACCCGATCGCTCCCATAGCGGCGCGGGCGGCGCTGGCCCTGGACCGGGGGGACGGCGCGGGTTTCCGGGAACTGCTGGATCCGACGGTTCCGCTGTCGAGACATCTCTTCGCCCCGCCGACCCGTTTCTACAAGACGGGGGTGGTCCTGCTGGCCTGGCTGGCCGGCTACCAGGAGCAGTTCCGGATGGTCGGCGGACTGGAGACGGCGCGGCCGCTGGCCCATCTGGCCACCGCCTACGAACTGGCGGACCAGCTGGGGCTGTTCCCCGATCCGGAGCGTGCCGAGGACCGGATGCGCAAGCTGCTCGCGCTGCACGGAGTGGCGTCGTGAAGCCGGCGCCGGCGCCGCCGCGGCTGAGCATCAACCAGGAGACGATCCGCCAGTGGTCGGTGCCCGAGCTGGTCGCCGGGTGCACGGCGGCAGGGGTGGGCGCGGTCGGGCTGTGGCGCGATCCGGTCCGGGCTTACGGGCTGCGGGAGACGGCGAAGCTGGTCGCGGGGGCGGGGCTGCGGGTGAGCTCGCTGTGCCGGGGCGGCTTCTTCACCGCGGCCGATCCGGCCGGACGGGCGGCAGCTCTCGACGACAACCGCCGGGCCGTGGAGGAGGCGGCCGAACTGGGCGCGGACACATTGGTCCTGGTCTCGGGCGGGCTGCCCGCCGGCGACCGTGACCTGGTGGCGGCGCGCGAGCGGATCGCCGGCATCCTCGGCGAACTGGCGCCGTGGGCCGCCGCGCACGGGATACGGCTGGGGATCGAGCCGCTGCATCCGATGTTCGCCTCGGACCGCTGCGTGGTCTCCACGCTCGGCCAGGCCCTGGACCTGGCCGAGCGGTTCCCCGCGGAGCAGGTCGGGGTGGTGGCCGACTCCTATCACCTGTGGTGGGACGAACGGTTGCCGGCCGATCTGCTGCGGGCGGGCGAGGGCGGGCGCATCGTGTCCGTCCAGGTGGCCGACTGGGTGACTCCGCTCCCCGAAGGCGTACTGCTGGGACGCGGACAGCTGGGCGAGGGCTCCATCGATCTGCGCGGCTTCCGCGAGCTGGCCGACGCGGCCGGATACCTCGGGCCGGTGGAGGTGGAGATCTTCAGTCCGGGCCTGTGGGCCCGGGACGGCACGGAGGTGCTGCGGGAGGTGATCGACCGCTACCGCGAGCACGTCGACTGAAGGGGCGGGGCGCCGGAAAGGGTGTTCGAACGGTGACATAACGTGCCCTCCATGGATCAGGAGCACATAGCCGGGGAGGACGAAGGCGCAGGCAGGCGGCGGTTCCTCGCGATCGCGGCGGGGGCGGCCACGGCGGCCGGACTCGGGGCCGTCACCGGCTGCGCGGGCGGGGAGGGTGGTGACCTGGCGGCTAGCGGGCCGCCGAAGGTGAGCGGAAGCTCGTCGCCCGGGCCGGCGGTCTTCGACGTCAAGGCCGAGAACGCCCGCCCGGGTCACGCCGACTGGCCGGTGGCCAAGGCCGGTCCGGCCCGGGCCATCGAGGGATTCGCAGACCGGGTCAGCGTGCTGCCCGGCGAGTCCTTCGGGCTGTACGTGTCCACCACCGCGCCCCGGTTCACCGTCTCCGCCTACCGGATGGGCTGGTACGGCGGAGCCCGGGCCCGCCTGGTGTGGCGCTCCGAGTCCCTGCCCGGGATGCGGCAGCCCGAGCACACGGTGGACTCCGGGACGCGGATGGTCCGCACCCGGTGGGCCCGTACGGCCACGGTCGACACCAAGGACTGGCCGGAGGGCTGCTACCTGCTGCGGCTCGACGCCCAGGGCGGGGAGGGACAGCGGTTCGTGCCGGTCACCGTCCGCTCGGCGGCTACGGCGGGCCGTACGGTCGTGGTCAACGCGGTGGCGACCTGGCAGGCATACAACCGGTGGGGCGGCTACGGCAGCTACGACGGTCCCGGCGGCGGCTACGCCTCGCGTTCCCTGGCGGTGACCTTCGACCGGCCGTACGAGTACGACGACGGCGCGGGCCTGTTCCTGGTGTACGAGGCTCCGCTGATCGCACTCGCCGAACGGCTCGGCATACCGCTCGCGTACGCCACGACCACGGACGTGGCCCGGGAGAAGCGGCTGCTCGAAGGGGCCTCGGCGGTGCTCTCGCTCGGGCACGACGAGTACTGGTCGCCCGAGCAGCGGGCGCACGTCACCGCCGCCCGTGACGCGGGGACCAACCTCGCGATCCTGGGGGCGAACTGCTGCTTCCGCCGGATCCGGCTGGAGGCGTCCGACCTGGGGCCGGACCGCACGCTGATCTGCTACAAGTCCTCCTACGCCCAGGATCCCGGCTTCCGGCGCGGCCACCCGGCGACGGTGGACTTCCGGTCGGCTCCCGGCGCG
Source organism: Streptomyces sp. NPDC046303 (assembly GCF_055588085.1). Lineage (NCBI taxonomy): Bacteria > Bacillati > Actinomycetota > Actinomycetes > Kitasatosporales > Streptomycetaceae > Streptomyces > Streptomyces sp. NPDC046303. The sequence continues at coordinate 76,443 of NZ_JBVJFA010000001.1, read as the reverse complement.
GATCCGGAGAGCTCGCTGCTCGGCGTCATCTACGACGGCTACCCGGTGGATGCCCCGTACGTGGTGACCCACCCCGGCCACTGGCTGTTCGAGGGCACCGGTGTGAAGGCCGGCGACCGCTTCGAGCACCTGGTGGGGGTGGAGTACGACAAGGTCGACACCGGTTTTCCCACACCCCGGCCCCTCGAGATCCTGGCCCACTCCCCGGTGGTGTGCGAGGGCCGGCGCAGTCATCAGGACACGGCCTACTACACGGTGGCGAGCGGGGCGGGGGTGTTCGCGACCGGCACGATGCGCTGGGTGGAGGCCCTGGACGCGTCGGGCGACGGCCGCAGCGGCGCGAACCACGGCCTGGACGCGCGGTCCGGAGCGCTGACCACCCGTGTGACGGAGAACCTGCTCCGGGTGTTCGCGGCGGGCCCCGCGGGCCGGACGTACCCGGCGCAGGACAACCTGAAGGCGGTGTACGGGGGGTCGTGAGCGCGGGCGGTCCCCGGAACCAGGGCCGGAATCCGGTGGACCCCACCCCGAACGGCTGTTTAGGATCGTGATCGCGGCATCGCGTGTCGGTCACCGGCTGGGTGAGGCATGGAGGTCGCCGCGAAGTGCCTTTCGGAGGCATTCACCCATGTCAGTAGCACTGAACCACACGATCATCCACTCCCGTGACAACCGGGAGTCCGCCGAATTCCTGGCGCACGTCCTCGGCCTGCGGGTCGGGACCGAGTGGGGCCCCTTCATCCCCGTGGAGACCGCCAACGGCGTCACCCTGGACTTCGCGACCATTCCGGCCGGGTCCATCACCCCGCAGCACTACGCGTTCCTCCTCTCCGAGGAGGAGTTCGACGCGGCCTTCGAGAAGATCCGGGCCGCAGGGGTCCCGTACTACGCCGACCCGCACGGCAAGCTCCCCGGCGAGATCAACCACAACGACGGGGGCCGGGGCGTGTACTTCACGGACCCGGCCGGGCACGGGATGGAGATCATCACCCGCCCGTACGGGTACCAGGAGGACGGGGCGGGGGCCGCGTAGCCGCGGACGGTTCGGCGACCACCCGTCCCGCTCGTCACCGTTTCCCCGGGCGTTCTCCCTCCGGGTGCAGGTAGACGATGTTCGGCGCGCCCGTGCCCGGGTGGATTCCGATCCGGGTGCTCACCCCGTACACCTCGGCCAGCAGTTCCTCGGTCAGTACCGCCGCGGGCGGGCCCGAGGCCACCACGCGGCCGCCGTCCAGCACGTACAGCCGGTCACAGAAGGCGGCGGCGAGGTTGAGGTCGTGCAGGACCAGCAGGCCGGTGGAGGGCAGGGCGCGGACCAGGCCGAGGATCTCCAACTGGTAGCGGATGTCCAGGTGGTTGGTCGGCTCGTCGAGGGCGAGCAGGCCGGGATCCTGGACGAGGGCGCGGGCCACCAGCGCGCGCTGGCGTTCGCCGCCGGAGAGCTCGTCGAAGCGGCGGGCGGCGAAGGCGCCCGCGCCCACGGTCCGCAGGGCCCCGGCCACCCGCCGGGCGTCGTCCGGGCCGTCCTGCTCCCAGAAGCGCTTGTGCGGGCTGCGCCCCATGGCGACGACCTCGCGGACGGTCAGCCCGAAGGTGCCGCTCGCGTCCTGCGGGACGACCGCCACGCGCCGCGCCCGGTCCTTGACCGTGAGCGCGCCCGCGTCGGCGCCGTCCAGCAGGACCCGGCCGGCGGTGGGCCGCAGGGTGCCGTACACACAGCGCAGCAGAGTGGTCTTGCCGCTGCCGTTGGGGCCGACCACACCGACCGTCTCGCCGGGACGCGCGGTGAGGTCGACACCGTGCAGCAGCGTGCGCCCCTCGGTCTCGTAACGCACGCCCTGGACGGCGAGTTCCAGCGCCGCGGTCCCGGTCATCCGGTCATCCCCTCGGTCCGGGTGGAGCGCCTCAGCATCCACAGGAAGAACGGCCCGCCGACGAGGGCGGTGACCACGCCGACCGGGATCTCCTCGGGCGCCGCGGCCGTACGGGCGACCAGGTCGGCCAGGAGCAGGAACACCGCCCCGCCCAGCGCGGCCACCGGCAGCAGCGCCCGGTGCGCGGCGCCGACGACCATCCGGGCGGCGTGCGGAATCATCAGCCCGACGAACCCGATCGCCCCGCTGTAGGCCACGAGCACGCCGATGACGAGGGAGGTGAGCACGAAGACGACGGCCCGGAAGCGCCCGGTGTCCAGGCCCAGCGTGTGCGCGCCCTCCTCACCCGCGAGCAGCAGGTCGAGCGGCCGGGCCAGGGCGATGAGCAGGCCGGTACCCACGAGCAGGGCGGCGGCAGGCAGGGCCAGTTCTTCCCAGCGGGCCCCGCCGAGCCCGCCGAGCGTCCAGAAGAGGACGGAGTTGACCTGGTCGGGGCGGGCGGCGAGCACCAGGACGAGGCTGGTGAGCGCGGACAGGACGTACTGGACGGCCACCCCGGCGAGGATCAGCCGGCCGGTGGTCATGGCTCCACCGCGCCGGGCCATGGCGTAGACGGCGAGGAGCGCGATCAGCGACCCGGCGAACGCGGCGGACGGCACGCCCAGCCGGCCCGCGAAACCGGCCAGGCCCGCCGCCCCCGCGACACCGGTCCCCGCGCCGAAGACGATCACGAGGACGGCCCCTGCCGAAGCGCCGGAGGAGGCCCCGAGCAGGAACGGGTCGGCGAGCTGGTTGCGTACGAGGGCCTGGAGCACGGTGCCCGTCACGGCGAGCCCGGCGCCGACGACGGCCCCGAGGAGCACCCTCGGCATCCGGACGTCCCACACGATGGAGGCGAACGCCCCGGTGCGCCCCTCGCCCGTCAGGCCGCCGAGCACGACGTCGAGGACCTGGCCGGGCGCGATCCGTACCGGCCCCAGGGCCAGGCCGGCGACGGCGGACGCCGCCAGCGCGGCGACGAGGAGGACGAGGACGGCCGGGGTCCGGCGCCGGCTCACGCGGCGTCGGGGTGCAACTGGCGGCCCAGGGACTCGACGGCGTCGGCGACGCGCACCCCGAGGACGGCCGAGGAGAGCGGAAGCACGACGAACCGCTGGTTCTTGATGGCGGGAACCTGGGCGAGGGCCGGGTCGTTCAACAGGCGCTGCTTCTTGGCTTCGACGGTGGTGCTGCCGTAGTCGTAGATGAGGACGACCTCGGGCTTGCGTTCGATGACCTTCTCCCACGACACGTCGCCGAAGGTGTCCTTGAGGTCGGCGAAGACGTTCGTCCCGCCGGAGAGCGAGACGATCTGGTGGCCGATGCCGTCGCCCCCGGCGGTGAAGGCGGAGGCCTCGCCGGAGTCGTAGACGAAGACGGACGGCCGGGGCTTGTCCTTCACCCGGGCGGTCACGGTGTCGATGCGGCGCTGCTCGTCCTCGATGAGCTTCGCGCCGCGCTCGGGCACGCCGAAGGTCCGCGCCACTTCGGTGATCTCGGTCCTGAGCTGCTCGACGCCGACCGGGCCTCCGGCGCAGTTCTCCACGTTGAGCCGGGAGTTGATGCCGGTCTTGGCCAGCCCCTCACGGTCGCGGCCCTGCGCCTTGTCGAAGGCGCTGGAGTAGCCCCCGTAGACGAAATCGGGGTTGGCTCCGAGCAGGACCTCCTTGGAGGGGTACTCCTTGGCCAGCACCTTGATCTTGTCGTAGGCGGGCCGGTAGGCGGGCAGCACGGCGTCGTCGAGGTAGGCGGAACCGGCGATCCGGTCCTCCAGGCCGAGGGCGAGCAGCACCTCGGTGGCGTGCTGGTTCATGGTCACGGCGCGCTGCGGCGGGGCCTGGTAGGTGCTGGTCACACCGCAGTTGGTGACGGTGTACGGGAACCCGGGCGCCTCGGCGGACGAACCCGCGGCCTTGGCCTGCCGTTCGGCGGGGGAGCCGGCGCAGGCGGCCAGGGGTATCAGGAACGCGAGGGGGGTGATCGCGCGCAGGAAGGCGCGGGCGCGACGGTGCGACATGGCAGAGCCTCTCCGGGGGATCCGCGTCCCCTGGTCGACGTGAAGGACCGAGCAGAGGCGGTGCGTCAGTGTCTGACTCCCGGCCTTCCCCGTGGGGAGGGCCGGTCACAGTGGCGGGACCGCACCGGAATCGCACCGGTTTCCTGTCCTGCACCGCCTGGGTTACGCGGCCAGTCTGCCAGAGTCGATCTTCCTGGGTGGCGGGACCCCCGGCCGGGGAGGATCGTGGACAGGGTGATGGGTGGATCAGCGGATGCCCCCGCGCCCCGGCGCCGCCCGCGCCGTCGGCGCGCCCCGCGCGGCGCACCGGCCGCGCTGGCGCTGGCGCTCGCACTCCTCGGCCCGGCGCTGCTGGGCGCGGCCCCCGCCGGGTCGGACGAGACCGTCTCCCTGGCCGGCAACGAGCCCGGCCAGCGGCTCGACGTCACCCTGGTCCAGGTGGTGGACCCGGCGAGCCCGGCCGATCCGGAAGGCCCGGCCGCCGATACGTCGACCCGGCTGCTGGCCGTGCGCTTCCGGTTGGAGAACACCGGGACCGCCGTGTACAAGGACTCCCCCGCACCGGCCGCGCACCTGCTCGACACGGCCGGGAAACGGTTCGCGGGGCTGAACAGCCCGACGGCGGCCGGAGCCTCCTTCCCGGACACCGTCACCCTGCGCCCCGGCGGTTCGGCCGAGGGCTTCGTCACCTTCCGGCTCCCGAAGGACGCCGCCCCGGCGGCCGTCCAGTTCGCCCTGAACGGCGGCCTGGCCGACGACGTCGGCCAGTGGAGCCTGCCGTAACCCCCCGGGACGCCGGCGACACCACCGCGGCGCCCAGTCCGTTCACCGCGGCGCCCGGGGACGGCCTCCGCGCCGCCCCGGAACGCCGCCGTGGCAGGTGAGTTCCCGCCGCCCTCTTGACCACTCTGGTCCAGACCAATAGTTTCCGGCATGCACCGCGCACGCGCTCACGCCCCGCTCCCGCATCCGCAAAGGAAGCCCATGCGCCGCAGCATGCTCGGCCGGCTGGCCGTCGCCGCCTGCTCCCTCTCCCTGCTGACCGCCTTCGCGCCCGCCGCCGGCGTCGCCGTGCAGGACGGAGCAGCGGGCGGTCACCACCGCTCGTACAAGAAGGTCGGCTACTTCACCCAATGGGGCGTCTACGGACGGGACTTCCAAGTCCAGGACCTGGAGAAGAACGGCTCCGCCGGCAGGCTCACCCACATCAACTACGCCTTCGGCAACGTCAGTGCCGAAGGCAGGTGCTTCACCGGGAACGTGCCCGGCGAGGCCGACGCCTGGGCCGACTACGTCCGCCCGCTCGACGCCGAGAACTCGGTGGACGGGGTCGCCGACACCTGGGACCAGCCGCTCGCCGGCAACTTCAACCAGCTGCGCGAGCTGAAGGCCAAGCACCCCGGCCTCAAGGTGCTGATCTCGCTGGGCGGTTGGAGCTGGTCCACGCACTTCTCGGACGCCGCGCTCACGCCCGCCTCCCGCAAGGCGTTCGTCGAGTCGTGCATCGACCTCTACATCAAGGGCAACCTGCCGCGGGACGGCACCCGCGGCGGCGCGGGCGCGGCCGCCGGGGTGTTCGACGGGATCGACCTCGACTGGGAGTGGCCCGGCTCCGCCGGTGACACGGACACGAGGTTCCGGCCCGAGGACAAGCGGAACTTCACCGAGCTGGTCAGGGAGTTCCGCAGGCAGCTCGACGCCCACGAGCGCAGCGTGAAGCGGAAGTCGCCGTACGAGCTGACGGCCTTCGTCCCGACCGCACCCGCCAAGATCGACGCGGGCTTCGACGTCCGCCGGATCATGCGCGACCTCGATTTCGTGACCCTCCAGGGATACGACTTCCACGTCTCCGGCGAGTCCACGACGGCCCAGCAGTCCGCGCTCTACGCCCGGGGCGACTTCAGCGTGCACGGCACGGTCGACGCCTGGCGGCGGCGCGGCGCGCCCGCGCACAAGCTGGTGATGGGCATGCCGTTCTACGGGCAGGGGTGGACGGGCGTCAGCGGCGGCGGGGACGGCATGGGGCAGCCGGCCGCCGGGCCGGCGCCGGCCACCTGGTCGGCCGGGTACGAGGACTACAAGGCGCTGAAGGAGCTGGCCGGTTCCGGGACGTACCAGGTCCACCGGGACCGGCGCGGCGGGCACGCCTGGCTCTTCGACGGCAGCACCCTGTGGACGTACGACGACCCGCAGGTGCTGCGCACCAAGACCGGCTACATCCGCGCACACGGCCTCGGCGGCGCGATGTTCTGGTCTCTGGACGCGGACACCGCCGACGGCGAGCTGATGACGGCCGTGGACCGGGGCCTGCGGGGCCGCTGACCCGGGGCTGCGGGCCCACTGACCGGCGCCGCCGGGCCGCGACTTCGGATCCGGCCCGGCGGCGCCCTCCACGTGCGCGCCACGTGCACGCCACGTGCGCGCCTCGTGCGCGGTCGGACGACAACCGGGCGGCCGGCGGCCTCCACTGCTCCGCGACGGCGCCGCGGTCGGCCCGGGAGAAGCGGCGCAGCGGGCTCACGCTCACCGTGCCGTCTCACGTCTCCAGGTCGCGGCGGCCCGGCCGTCGACCAGGACGACGCGGGCGTCGGGGCGCGGTGCGTCGGGGAGGGCCAGCAGCTCCCGTCCCCGCTCGCCGCGGAAGGAGACGAGCGCCTCGCGGAGCGCGGCGACGGCGGCCGGCAGTCCGGCGAGGCCGCACCAGGCGCGCAGGTCGGCCGTGGCGGCCGGGCCGTAGGCCGCCAGGCAGCGCCGTGCGAGCGCCTGGCCGACCGGATCGGAGCCGTCGTCGGAGGGCGGGTCGATCTCGCCACCCGGCCAGGAGGAGAGCAGCACCCTGCGCACGCCGGCCCGGCGTCCGCCACGCCCGCGGCGGCAGCTGCGCCCTCCGAGGGGCGCCGATCAGCATCTCCCCCAGGGCCCGGCGAGGGCCCGCGCGAGTCCGGTCATCGAGCGCGGCTCGCCGTCGGCCATCACCGCCCGGCCCGCGGCGGCGAGTTCCTCGAGGTCGGTCGCCGCGACCTCGCGGCACGTGACGAGGTGGACGGTGCGGCACATCAGACGGGTCCGCGCCACGCCCCGCCGGACGAGCCGGTCCGAGCGCTCCGCCGGGTCGAACGCCCGCAGCCGCGACCAGAGCCCGGCGAACGGCTCCTGCGGTTCCTGCGCCTCAGTCCGCCGAGGGGCGCGACTGCGTCGAGGACCGGCGTCGAGGACCGGCGTCGAGGACCGGCGTCGAGGACCGGCGTCGAGGACCGGCACCCCGGCGCGGTCGAGCAGCAGCTGCCGGGCGAGCGTCGCGCGGCCCAGCGCCCGGTGGTGCGCCGTGCGGTCCGGCGCGGTCCCGAGCCTCGCAGGAGAAGCGGACAGAATGTGACCGCTTCCCGGGGCAGCATGGAGTCATGCAGAAGACCTCAGCGCGACTGCTGTCGCTGCTCTCGCTCCTCCAGGCGCGCCGGGACTGGCCGGGGGCGCTGCTGGCCGAGCGGCTTGACGTCAGCCCGCGCACCGTGCGCCGTGACGTGGACCGGCTGCGCGAGCTCGGCTATCCCGTGGTGGCCTTCAAAGGACCCGACGGCGGATACCGGCTCGAGGCGGGCGCCGAGCTGCCGCCGCTGCTGTTCGACGACGAACAGGCCGTGGCGCTCGCCGTCGCCCTCCAGGTCGCGGCCGCCACCGGCGCCGGAATCGAGGAGGCCGCCGCGCGGGCGCTGACCACCGTCCGACAGGTCATGCCCGCCCGGCTGCGCCGCCGCATCGACGCCCTCCGGTTCACCGCCGTCGAGCGCGCCGTGAACGGGCCGGACCCGCAGGCCGACAGCGGCGTGCTCATGACGCTCAGCGCCGCCGTCCACGCCCGCGAGGAGCTGCGCTTCGACTACGCCCACGCCGGCGCCGCCGGCTCCCCGCCCGCAGAGGACGACGCCCCCAACCCCTCCGCGCCGCGCCGGGCGCAGCCCCACCACCTCGTCACGTGGGGCGGGCGCTGGTACCTCGTCGCCTGGGACCTCGACCGCGGGGACTGGCGTACCTTCCGCGCCGACCGGATCACGCCCCGCACGCCCACCGGGCCCCGTTTCACGCCGCGCGAACTGCCCGGAGGGGACGTCGCCGCCTTCGTGACCAGCCGGTTCCAGGGCTACGGCGGCGGCCGGCCCTGCCGCGGCGAGGTGATCCTCGACCTGTCCGCCGCCGCCGTGTCCCGCTACGTGCACGACGGGGTGGTCGAGGAGCTCGGCCCCGGCCGCTGCCGGCTCGTCCTGGGCTCCTGGTCGTGGCCTGGTCTGGCCGCGACCATCGGCCGGTTCGACGCCGACATCGAGGTCATCGGCCCGCCCGAGCTCAAGCACGCCTTCGCGCAGCTGGCCCGCCGCTTCGCCGCCGCGGCGGACGCGGCCTCCGCGAACAGGGCCCCGGCGCCGAGCTGATGCCGCATCACCGACCTGCGCCACGGGGGCCGTCGGGACCGCCGGGAAAACGATCCGGCCCGGCGGTGCGCGCCCGCATACCCTCCCCGCATGAGGAACTCGACGGTACCGGCGGTCAACCGCCTCACGAAGCGCTGGGCCGCGCAGGTCCCGGCCACCGGCCCGGGCACGGTGTTCACCGCGGCCGGGGTCTGGCCGCTGCTCGCCCTGCTGGCGGACGGAGCGGGCGGTACGGCCCGCGCGGAACTGGCGCAGGCAGTGGGCCTACCCGCCGCGGACGCCGCCCGGGCCGCCCGGGAGCTGCTGGACGCCCTGGCCGGCATACGCGGCCTGGAGTCGGCGACCGGCCTGTGGGCCAGGGCCGGCCTCCCGCTGGAGGAGGCCTGGTCGTCGAAGCTCCCGGCCGGCGCCCGGGGAACGCTGACGGATGACGTCCAGGCCGACACCAAGGTCCTGGACACATGGGCGTCGGACCGTACCGGCGGCCTGATCGAGCGCATGCCGGTGGCCCTCGACGAGGGCACCCGGCTCGTTCTGGCTTCCGCGCTCGCGCTGCGACTCAAGTGGATCCGCCCATTCCGCGAGATACCCGGTTCTGTCGACGAAGGGCCGTGGGCCGATCGGCCCCTGCGCATGCTGGTCCGCGGCACCTCCCTCCTGGACCGGGTGCGGGTGGCGCACGGCCCGGCCGGTCCGGTCACCCTGCTGGAGGTGGTCGGGGACACCGGGGTGGACGTCCACCTCGTGCTGGGCGAGCCCGGCGCACCGGCCGGCGGGACGCTCGGCGCCGGGATCGACGCCGTCACCAGGGCCCTTCCGTCCACAGGTGCGCACCTGCTGCCCGAGGGGAAGCCCGGCCCGGGACTGTCCATCGGTACCGTGACGTCCGCCTCCCGCCGCCCCTGGCTGACCGTCAGGACCGTCGCGTTCGACGTACGTGCGGAGCACGACCTCCTGGAGCAGGCGCGGCTGTTCGGGCTGGACACCGCATCCGACCGGGACCACGGGCACTTCCCCGGCATCAGCGCCGAACCGCTGGCCGTCGGCTCGGCCCGCCAGACGGCACTGGCCCGCTTCGGCGCCGAAGGCTTCGAAGCCGCGGCCGTCACCGCCGTCGCGATGGCGCCCGGCAGCGCCCCTCCTCGTCTGAAGTACCGGGTCCGCCGGGCGGAGGTCCGGTTCGACCGGCCCTTCGGCTTCCTGGCCGTTCACCGGAGCTCCCGGCTGGTTCTGGCCGCCGGATGGATCAACGAGCCCGGTAGGGTCGCCCGATGACGAAAACGATCACTGCGGCCGCGGCGGGCGCCTGGCGACTGGGCGACCTGACCGTCAACCGGCTCGGCTTCGGCGCGATGCGGCTCACCCACCTCGCCGACGGCTCCCCCAGCGACCGCGAGCGGGTGACCGGCGTACTGCGCCGGGCCGTCGAGCTCGGCGTGAACCACATCGACACCGCGGCCTTCTACTTCTCCCCGCTGCGCTCCGCGAACGAGCTGATCAACCGGGCGCTGGCCCCGTACGCCGACGACCTCGTCATCACCACCAAGGTCGGGCCGGGCCGCGACGCCGCCGGTCAGTGGTGGTGGGCCGAGCCCGGGCAGTTGCGGGGGCATGTGGAGGAGAACCTCCGCCAGCTGGGCCGCGACCACCTCGACGTGGTCAACCTGCGCATCCCGCGCCGGGAGACGACCGGGTCGGTCGCCGAGCACTTCGGCACGCTCGCCGAGCTCCGCACGGCCGGTCTGATCCGGCACCTGGGCATCTCCAACGCCCGCCCCGACCACCTGGTCGAGGCGCAGGCCATCGCGCCGGTGGTGTGCGTGCAGAACCCGTACGGGATCGGTTCCCCGGCCGAGGACCACGCCTTCGTGGACGCGTGCGGCGAACAGGGCATCGCGTTCGTGCCGTTCTTCGCGATCGCCGGCGCCGGCAAGGAGGCGGGGGCGGGGGCGGGGGCGGGCGCCGAGGACGGCCCCGAGGTACGCGCCCTGGCCCAGGCCCACGGCGTGTCGGCGGCCCAGCTGCGCCTGGCGTGGACGCTGAGCCGCGGTCCGCACGTCCTGGCGATCCCGGGCACCGGGAACCCGGACCACCTCGTCGAGAACGTCGCCGCGGGCGCGCTGCGCCTCACCGCCGAGGAGGTCGCGCTGCTCACCGTCCCGTGACCCGTCGGTGCCGCGCCGCCAGTGCCGCCGTCTCCGCGAAGGCGGGGACGCGTCCGGTGCCGCCCCGGCCGGACACGGAGAGGGAGGCGGCGGCCGCGCCGTAGGCCACGGCGTCTTCGAGCCCGTCGCCGAGGGCGAGCCGGGCGGTGGCGGTGCCGGTGAAGCAGTCGCCCGCGCCGGTCGCGTCGACCGGAGCCGGGTTCCGGGGCACCGGCCGGTAGCGGGCGCCCCCGCCGTCGTCCAGCAGCAGGCGGCCGGCGCCCGCGGTGACCACGACCGTACGGGCGCCCAGCGCGCGGCAGCGGGCGGCGGCGGTGCCCGGGTCGTCGGTGTCCGTGAGGGCGAGGGCGTCGGCCGGGCAGGAGGTCTTGAGCAGGCCGGTCAGCGGGGCGATCCGGGCGAGCAGGTCCCGGGCCCGGTCGGGTCCGGTCAGCCCGGCCCGGAAGTTGGGGTCGTACGAGAGGTGTCCGCCGGCGGCGTGCACCAGGTGCGCGGCGGCCAGCACGGCGTCGTGGCTGCCGGGTGACAGGGCGCCCGTGATGCCGCTGGTGATGAGCGCGGTGGAGGCGGTGAGCAGCGGGCGCCAGGATGTGATGTGAGCGGGCGCGAGGGTGGAACCGGCGCTCCGGGCGCGCCAGTAGACGAACTCCCGGTCGCCGTCGGTGTCGGCGGACAGCAGGTAGGCGCCGTTGGGCCGCGGGGCGCGGCGTACGTGGGAGACGTCCACGCCGAGCGCGGCGGCCCGCCGCAGCAGCGGGGTGCTGAGCGCGTCGTCGCCGACGACGGCGAGCAGGGCGGTCCGGGCACCGGCGGCCGCGGCGGCCGCCGCCGCGTTGAGTGCGTCTCCGGAGTAGGAGATGCGGGCCGGTGTCCCTTCGGCGACCTCGCTCAGGGGGGTTTCGGCGTGGATCTCGACGAGCACCTCGCCGAGCACGAGGACGTCGTAGACGGGGCCCGTCACGGCCTGGGCTCCCGGTCGGCGCAGTCGCCTCGGCCGCAGCACGGACCGGCCAGCCCGGCGAATACGGCGGCCAGCCGGGCGGGATCGGCGGGCAGCCCGCTGCCGATGCCGACGGCGCCCGCCCCGGCGGCCAGCCAGTCGGGGACCTCGCCGGGCAGGATGCCCCCGGTCGGGATGATCAGCCCCTCGGGAAGGACGGCCTTGAGGGAGCGGATGAACCCCGGGCCGCCGACGTGGGCGGGAAACACCTTGGCGGCGCCCGCGGCCCGGACGGCGGAGGCGATCTCGCCGGGAGTGAACCCGCCCTCGATGAACACGGCTTCGCGGCGCGCGGCGACCTCGCGGACCGCCGGGGCGGGGTGCGGGGAGATCAGGAAGCCGGCGCCGGCGTCCAGGGCGGTCTCGGCCTGCTCGGCGGTGGTCACGGTGCCGACTCCGACGAGTGCGGGGCGGCCGTGCGCGTCGGCGAGCGGGGCGGTGCGGGTGACGGCGCCCGCCCAGCCGGGGGTGGAGGTGGTCAGCTCGACCGCGCGGCACCCGGCGGCGAGCAGGGCGGCGGTGAGCCGGACGGCCTCGTCGGCGTCGGCGCTGCGCAGCACCGGCAGCAGGCGCTGGGCGGCTATCACCGCGTACGGGTGGCAGGACAAAGGGACCCTCCCGTTCGTTCCACGTAGCGGAACGGCGTATTGTGTAGCGGACCACGTGGTCTAGACCCTACACAGCGCGGGAGTCGTCATGTCAACGGTTGGGTGCTCGGAGCCCGGGGACGGCGGCGCGCCGCGCGGAGGGCGGACGTCCGCGGCGGGATCGGCGCTGGAGAAGTCCCTGCGCATCCTGGAGGCGGTGGCGGCGCCCGGCGGGCCGCACCGGCTCGCCGCGGTGACGGCGGCGGCCGCCGTGCCCAAGTCCAGCACCTTCCGGATCCTCGCCTCGCTGGCCGAGCAGGGCTTCGTACGCCAGGACGGCGACGGCCGGTACGGGGTGGGGCCGCGGCTGCGCGGTCTGTCCGCGCTGGTCGGCGGCGGGGAGCCGGCGAGCATCGGGCGGATCCTGGACGAGCTGCGGCAGGCCGTCGGCGGCCAGACGGTCCATCTCGCCCTGCACAGCGGGCAGACGATCACCTACATCCGGAAGCTGGAGGCCGAGCAGCCCTTCCGGACGGCCTCCCGGGTCGGCATGCGCATGCCGCTGCACACCACCGCGATCGGCAAGAGCGTCCTGGCCCACCTGCCCGAGGAGGAGGTGCGGGAGCTGATCGCCGCCACCGGGCTGCCGGCCCGGACTCCGCGGACGATCACGAGCGCGCAGGCGCTGAACGCGCAGCTCGCGCAGGTGCGCGCGCGGGGCTTCGCCCTGGACGACGAGGAGAACGAGGCGACCATCCGCTGCATCGGCGCCGCGGTCCTCGGCGCGGGCGGGCGGCCGGTCGGCGGGGTCAGCATCACCACCGTCACCTTCCTGGTCTCCCGCGAGGAGCTCGAGGCGTACGCGCCCGCCCTGCGCGCGGCCGCGGAGGCGCTGGCCCCCCTGCTGTGAGCGGTGCGGCGCCGGCTCGGGACCCCCACCGGAACCCGAGCCTGCGTGTGGTCGGCGCCCGGCGGCCTCGACGGCCGACGCCGCCGACCTGGCCTTCGTCGCGCGCCGGACGCGGCGGGAGGACAGGATGGAGCGGGTGGTGGTGGGCACCGTACGGGGGGATGCGATGCCGGCCGCGCCGCGGCGGCTCGCCCAGACCGACGCCTCGGCGCGCGCTACCCCCTTCCGCCGCAGCGGATGCCGGGAAATCATCTTCCGGATAAGTGTTATCGAGACCCCTCTCGACGGTCTCCCAGACATTGGGCATCATCGACCGCCGGTATGGACAGGGAACATCACATGAGCACTCAGCACACGGCAGCGCTGGTGGCAGCGGCCCGCACGGGCGACTCCCGCGCGCAGGACGAACTCGTCGGCACCCACCTGCCGCTCGTCTACAACATCGTCGGCCGGGCCCTCAACGGGTCCTGCGACGTGGACGACGTGGTGCAGGACACGATGCTGCGGGCCCTGGACGGGCTGGGCGGTCTGCGTGCGGACGAGAGCTTCCGGTCCTGGCTGGTGGCGATCGCGATGAACCGGGTGCGGGCGTACTGGCAGGCCCGGCAGAGCGGCTACGGGGAGAGCACCCTGGAGGAGGCCGGCGAGGTCGCCGACCCGGGGGCCGACTTCGTCGACCTCACGGTCGTCCGCCTCAACCTGGCGGGCCAGCGCCGCGAGACGGCCCGCGCCACCCGCTGGCTGGAGCCCGACGACCGGGCGCTGCTGTCGCTGTGGTGGCTGGAGTGCGCCGGGGAGCTCACCCGGGCGGAGGTGGCCGCCGCGCTGGAGCTGTCCCCGCAGCACGCGGCGGTACGGGTGCAGCGGATGAAGGCGCAGCTGGAGGCGGCCCGGGTCGTGGTGCGCGCCCTGGACGCCCAGCCGGTGTGCGAGGAGCTGCGGGTGCTGGTGGCGGGCTGGGACGGCCGGCCCTCGGCGCTGTGGCGCAAGCGAATAGCCCGTCATGCGCGGGACTGCGTACGCTGCTCCGGCCTGTGGAGCGGGCTGGTTCCGGCGGAGGGACTCCTGGCCGGGCTGGCCCTGGTGCCCGTCTCGGCGGCCCTGCTGGCCGGGGTACGTGCGGCCGGTGCGGCCGACTTCGACCTCGCGGGCTCCGCCTACGCCGCCGGCGAGGGCTTCGCCGATCCGGCGGCCCAGCCGCACCTCGCCCCGGACGTGGCGACGGCGGGCGGCGGGCGCGGCGCGCTGCGCCGGCGCAGGCAGAACCGCCGCCGGGTGATCGGCGGAGCGGTCCTCGCCGCCTGTGTCGCGGGCGGCGGCCTGGTGTACCTCGGCACGCTCCCCGGTTCCGGGGACACGAAGACGGGCGACGCCGCGGCTCCGGCCCCGCTGGCCGCGCTGTCGGCCTCCGAGTCCGCGCTCCCCTCGGAGCCGGCCTCGCCGTCCGCCTCAGCCTCGCCTTCCGCGTCGCCGTCCGCGTCCCCGTCACCGTCGGCCTCCGCCTCGCCGACCCCGGCCGCGAGCCCGACCCCGGCGCCGAGCCGCAGCAGCTCCCCGAGCCCGAAGCCCCCGGCGCCGGCCCCCGCCCCGCCGGGCATGGCGGGCCAGGTCCTGGCCCTGGTCAACTCCGAGCGCGCGACGGCGGGCTGTGCTCCGCTGAAGGAGGACGCGCAGCTGCGCGCGGCTGCCCAGGGCCACTCCGAAGACATGGCGAAGCGGGACTTCTTCTCGCACACCAGTCCGGACGGCACGGACCCGGGCCAGCGGACCACGGCCGCCGGATACCGCTGGTCGACGTACGGGGAGAACATCGCGAAGGGCCAGCAGACGGCCCAGTCGGTCATGGACGCCTGGATGAAGAGCCCGGGCCACCGCGCGAACATCCTCAACTGCGACTTCAAGGACCTCGGCGTGGGCATCCACCAGGGCTCGGGCGGTCCCTGGTGGACGCAGAACTTCGGCGCGAAGTAGCCGGTACCGGCGTGCGGTTCAGGGCTGGATGCCGCGCAGCTTCTGCGGGTTGACCACGAAGCGCAGTGCGGTGATCCGGCCTTCGGCCGCCTCGAAGGTGACCGCGCCGAGGTTCACGCCGCCGACCGACAGCAGCAGTCCGGCCTCGCCGTTGATCTCGGCGATGCGCATCTCCACGCCCTGGGCCTCGGGCTTGGCGAGGACGCCCAGGAGCCAGCGGGCGACGTGGTCGGGCCCGTGCAGGGGGCGGCGGGCGGCCGAGACGACGCCGCCGCCGTCCGACCAGGAGACGACGTCGGGGGCGAGGAGCTCGAGCACCTCGCCCAGGTCCCCGCCGGCGCAGGCCGCGAGGAACTTCTCGGCGACCTCGCGCCGTTCGGAGGCGCCCGCGGCGAACCGCGGGCGGCGGGCCCGTACGTGCTCGCGGGCCCGGTGCGCGGACTGGCGTACGGCGGCCTCCGACTTCCCGACGACCTCGGCGATCTCCGCGTAGGAGTACCCGAACACCTCGCGGAGCAGGAACACCGCGCGCTCGACGGGGGTGAGGGTTTCCAGCACGACCAGGACCGCCATCGAGACGGTCTCGGCCAGTTCGGCGTCCTCGGCGACGTCGGGCGAGGTCAGGAGCGGCTCGGGGAGCCACGGGCCGACGTACGCCTCGCGGACGGCCTGGGCCGACGTCAGCCGGTTCAGGCTCAGGTTGGTCACCGTCCGTACCAGATAGGCCTTGGGGTGCTGCACGGACGTCCGGTCCGCCCGGTTCCAGGCGAGCCAGGCGTCCTGCACGATGTCCTCGGCGTCGGCGACGCTGCCGAGCATGCGGTAGGCAGTGCCGAAGAGCAGTCGCCGGTTCTCCTCGAACGTGTCGGTCATGGGTCCCACCGTCGCATTGGAACGCCAGTTGATCAAGAACCGGTTCGGCCTGCGGGACTCCGCACCCGGCACGGGCGCCGAAGCCGGTCGGGTGCCGAAGCCGGTCGGGTGTCGTCGGCGAAGTTCCACGGGTTCCGCGGTGCGCGCCGCTGATGCATCAAAGTGGAGGCAGGATAGGAGCTGGAGCGGTATCTGCTGATCACGAGGGTGGAGCGAGACACATGGCGAGGAAGGACCTTCGTCCGCACCAGCGCGAGGCCGTCGATGCCGTGGTCCGGGCGCTGGAGGTGTCCCCCGGGGGCCGGGTGCCCGAGCGCGGGCTGCGGGCCCAGGTGGTCATGGCCACCGGTTCGGGGAAGTCCCTGGTCGCCGTCCGCTCTGCGGAGGAACTGCGGGCCGGCCGGGTGCTGGTGCTGGTGCCGTCCCTGGACCTGCTGGTGCAGACCGTCACCGCCTGGCGGGAGGGCGGCCGCGCCGGACGGTCGCTGGCCGTGTGCTCCCTGCGCGCCGAGGACGCCGGCGTACCGACCACCACCGATCCGGCCGAACTGGCCCGCTGGGGCGGCCCGTCCGCGGACCGCGCGACGGTGTTCGCCACGTACGCCTCGCTGGGCATGGGCACCATCGAGCGCGCCCACCTCGCCGGACTCCCGGGCTGGGACCTGATCGTGGTCGACGAGGCGCACCGGACCTCCGGGCGGATCGGCAAACCCTGGGCGGTGGTGCACGACAACGCGCGGATCCCCGCCGCGCGCCGGCTCTATCTGACGGCGACGCCCCGCGTCTGGGAGGACGGCGGGGAAGAGGGGTCCGAGGCCGGGGAGGGCACCGGGGGGCGCGGCGAGCTGGTGGCCTCCATGGAGGACGATCCGCGAGGGCCGTTCGGCGCGCGCTGCTACACGCTCTCCTTGTCGGAGGCCATTGACCGCGGGATCTGCGCCCCCTACCGGGTGGTGTGCGTGGACGTCACCGATCCGCAGTTCCGGGCGGCCGTGCTGCTGGGCCGCGACGGGCGCTCGGACGCGGTGCGCGGGGCCCGGCTGGCGGCCCTGCAGACCGCGCTGGTGAAGGCGGCCGCCCAGGAGGGCTTCCGGCGGACGCTCGTCTTCCACCACCTCACCAAGGAGGCCGAGGCCTTCGCCGCCGGGCTCCCGGCCGTGGCGGAGCGGCTGCGGCTCAGCGCCGGGAAGGCCGGCGGCGGCACCGGCGGCGCCGGTGGCGGCCCCCGGCCGGCCTATCCCCGTACGGTGTGGGCGGACTGGCTGTCGGGCCGGCACTCCGCCGCCCACCGGCGGCGCGTGCTGGACACGTTCTCGGCGGGCGGGACCGCGCAGGGCCGGGTCGCTGAGAAGGCCTTCCTCGGCAGTGTCCGCGTACTCGGCGAGGGCGTGGACACCAAGGAGTGCGACTCGGTCTACTGGGCCGACGTACGGGGATCCATGCCCGACCTGGTCCAGGCGGTCGGGCGGGCGCTGCGGATCCGGCCCGGGGAGGGCAAGGTCGCCTCCCTGGTGGTCCCGGTGCTGCTGGAACCGGGCGAGTCGCCCGAGGCGATGCTCACCTCGCGGGCGTACGGGGACCTCGCACGGCTGCTGGAGGCGCTGCGGGCGCACGACGCGCGGCTGGTGGAGGCGCTGGCCCAGCCGCAGGCGCCGAGCCGGACCGCGGCCCCGGCGGCCGGCTCCGGCGCGCAGCGGCTGCTGCACTTCTCCACGCCCCGGGATCCGGCGCTGCTGGCCGCTTTCGTACGGCTGCGCGTCCTGCATCCGGAGCACGCGCACTGGCGGCGCGGGGTCGAGGCCGCCCGGATCTACGCCGGCACGGCCGGGGACCTCAAGGTGCCGTTCGGCTTCAAGGTGCCGGCGGACGACGGGGCGTGGCCGCCGGGGCTGGCCGGGTTCCCGCTCGGCCAGTGGATCGCCGACGCGCGGCGCACGTACCGCCGGGGCGCGCTCGGCCGGGAGCGGGTGGCCGTGCTCGACGAACTCGGCATGGTCTGGAGCCACTTCGACGTGGCCTTCGAGGAGGGGCTCGCGGCGGCCCGCGGCTGGGCGGCGGAGCACGGCCACCTGCTGCCGCCGGCGGACGCCACGTGGCGGGGAGCTCCGGTCGGGATCTGGGTGAAGAACCAGCGGGCGGCGGCCCGCCGCGAGGGGCCCGGGGCCCTGTCGGAGGAGCGCCGGGAGGCCTTGGAGGCGGTCGACGCCTCCTGGTGCCCCGCCTGGGAGATCTCCTGGCAGCGCGCGTTCCACCTGACCCGGGTCCACCTGGACGCGGGCGGCCGCCTTCCGCTCGCGCCCGGCGAGGTGGTGGTCCAGGGCGAGGACCTGGGCGGCTGGGTGCGCACGCAGCGGCTGAACTGGGAGCGCCTGTCGTGGGCGCAGCGCTGGCTGCTGGAGCACGCGCTGGGAGTGACGCGGGCGCCGGAGGCCGAGCGGCCGCGGCCGCGCCGCAGCCACGCCGAGGCGTGGGCGGACCACCTGGAGGCGGCCGAGCAGTTCCATCGGCGCGAGAAGCACCTGCGGGTGCCCCGTACGCACGTGGAGCTGTACGGGGACCAGGAGTTCCGGCTGGGTGCGTGGATCGCCAACCAGCGCTCCCGCGCGGCCTCGCTCACCCCGGACCGGGTGGCGGCCCTGACCGCTCTCGGCATGCGCTGGTCGGCGAAGCCGGCTCAGTGATGGAAGCCTGACCGCTGCTCGGCGGCCGCATGGGACGGGGGCGCGGCCTTCAGGTGCTCCACGGCGCGGCGCAGGTCGGCGACGAGCAGGGCCATCTGGTCGCGGGTCACTCCGTGCCGGACGAGGACCCGCTGGACGACGGTGTCGTCCCGGCCGGCCGGCAGCGGGTACGAGGGGACCTGCCAGCCGCGCATCCGCAGCCGGTCGGAGAGGTCGTAGAGGCTGAAGCCCGCTCCGGCCGGGTCGGTGAGCCTGTAGGAGACGGCGGGGAGGGCGCCGCGGCCGTCGTAGAGGAGGGTGAAGGGGCCGATCCCGGCGATCTCGGAAGCCAGGTACCGGGCGGTGTCCGCGCAGGCCTGCTGCACCCGGCGGTAGCCGCCCCGGCCCAGGCGCAGGAACAGGTAGTACTGGGCGATGACCTCGCCGCCGGGGCGGGAGAAGTTGAGGGCGAAGGTCGGCATGTCGCCGCCCAGGTAGTCCACGTCGAAGACGAGCTCCGCGGGGAGCAGTTCGGCGGTGCGCCAGACGATCCAGCCGACGCCGAGCGGCGCGAGGCCGTACTTGTGGCCCGAGGCGTTGACGGAGGCGACGCGCGGCAGCCGGAAGTCCCAGACCACGTCGGGGTGGAGGAAGGGGGCGACGAAACCGCCGCTGGCCGCGTCCACGTGGACGGGGACGTCCCAGCCGTGCTCGGCCTGGATGCGGTCGAGTTCGGCGGCGATCTCCGCGACGGGCTCGTAGTCGCAGGTGTAGGTGACGCCGAGGATGGCGACGACGCCGATGGTGTTCTCGTCGACGTACGCGGCGAGCTGGTGGGGCCGCAGGCCGGTGGCGCCGGGTTCCAGGGGGACCTGGCGCAGCTCGACGTCGAAGTAGCGGGCGAACTTCTCCCAGCAGATCTGGACCGGGCCGCAGACCAGGTTGGGGCGGTCCGCGGGGAGGCCGTCCGCTCGGCGGCGGGCGCGCCAGCGCCATTTGAGGGCGAGTCCGCCGAGCATGGCGGCCTCGCTGGAGCCGGTGGTGGAGCAGCCGGTCGCGGCGGCGCCGGCGGGGGCGTTCCACAGGTCGGCCAGGATGTTGACGCAGCGGGCTTCGATCTCGGCGGTCTGCGGGTACTCGTCCTTGTCGATCATGTTCTTGTCGAGGCAGTCGTTCATCAGGCGGTGGACGCCGTCGTCGGACCAGGTGGTGCAGAAGGTGGCCAGGTTCTGCGCGGCGTTCCCGTCCAACAGCAGTTCGTTGCGGATGAGTTCGTAGACGACCTCGGTGGGCGCGTGGTCTTCGGGCATCCGGTACTTGGGGAGGACCTGGCCGCTCAGCGCGGACGCGAACACGTCCGTGTCGGCGTCGGGTGCGGGCGCGTCCTTCGTCTCATGAAGAGCCATATCGGCACTATAGGTGAGTAACAGACATATCCCCCCGAGCTCGCGCCGCACCTTCCGGCCGACTCCGCGATGTGATCCCCTCCATAGCCGCGCCGCCGAACCGAAGAAATTACCGCCGAGTAGCATCAAGGCCGCAGATCTTCCCGTCGGCGTCGCGGAACTCCGCCCGGACCGCAAGAACCTGCAATTCGTTCTAAACCAAACTTATCCGCCGATGTCCGGATAGTGGTCAACTGCCGTCGCTGCCCTGGTACTTCTTCGGACATGAACAAGATCACCCGCCGGCAGGCCCTGGGCACCACTGCCGGCGCACTCAGCGTCCTCGGTCTGGCGGGCGCCACGGCGCACGCCGCCGCAACCGACTCCCGGGCCGCCGCCGCTTCCGCCGGCACGGTCGACGAGGTGTACAAGGGCCGGCGCATCCGGATAACCCCCGGCACGGGAGGCGGCCACCACGGCGGCCACCACTCCCCCGGTCTGCCCACCGTCCGGATAGACGGCCGCGAACTGCACGTGATGCGCAACGCCGACGGCACCTGGATCAGCGTGGTCAACCACTACGAGACGTATCCCGATCCGGCCTCGCTGGCCCGCGCCGCCGTGCGCGAACTCCAGGGCGCCGAACTCGCCCCGTTCACCCCGATGGGAGGCACGGCATGACCGTCCGCAAGAACCAGGCCGCGCTCACTCCCGAGGAGAAGCGCGCCTTCACCAACGCGCTGCTGGAGCTGAAGCGCACCGGCCGCTACGACCGCTTCGTCACCACCCACAACGGCTTCATCATGAGCGACACCGACTCGGGCGACCGGGTGGGGCACCGCTCCCCGTCCTTCCTGCCCTGGCACCGCCGGTTTCTTCTCGAGTTCGAGGCTGCTCTGCAGGAAGTGGACGCGAAGGTCACGCTCCCGTACTGGGACTGGACCGCCGACCGCACCGCCCGCTCCTCCCTCTGGGCCGCCGACTTCCTCGGCGGCACCGGCCGGGCCCGCGACGGCCAGGTACTCGACGGACCGTTCGCCTACGCGACGGGCAAGTGGAACATAGCCGTACGGGTGGACGGGCGCGCCTACCTGCGCCGGGCACTGGGGCAGGGCGTCGCCGAGCTGCCGACCAAGGCGGAGGTGGACGCCGTACTCGCCATGCCGGTGTACGACGCGGCCCCCTGGAACAGCTCCTCCGGCGGTTTCCGCAACCACCTGGAGGGCTGGCGGGGCGCCAACCTGCACAACCGGGTGCACGTGTGGGTCGGCGGCCAGATGGCCACCGGCGTCTCCCCCAACGACCCGGTGTTCTGGATGCACCACGCCTTCGTGGACAAGCTGTGGGCGGAGTGGCAGGCCCGCCACCCGCAGTCCACGTACCTGCCGGCGGCCGGCACCCCGAACGTCGTGGACCTGGGCGACACCATGCGGCCGTGGAACGACGTGACCCCGGCGGACCTGCTGGACCACCGGAAGTTCTACACCTTCGACACCGAGCCGGTCGCCGCCGCCAGCCAGCGGTAGTGCAGTTCGGGGCGGCCGACCTGGCCGTACCGGGGGGTGCGGTCCGCACGGCCGGTGTCCACCAGGTGCTCCAGGTAGCGGCGCGCGGTGATCCGCGAGATCCCGGCCGCCTCGGCCGTCCCCGCTGCGGTCAGCCCCTCGGCGGCCGACCGCAGCAGCGCGGCGACCCGGTCCAGGGTCGGCGCGCTCAGCCCCTTCGGCAGCTCCGCCGGGCGCGGGGCGCGCAGGGCGGCCATCGCCCGGTCCACGTCGTCCTGGCCGGCCGCCTCGCCCGCCGTCGCGCGGAACTCGGCGTACCGCAGGAGGCGCTCGCGCAGGGTCGGGAAGGCGAAGGGCTTCAGCACGTACTGGACCACGCCGAGCGAGACGCTCTCGCGGACCACGGCCAGGTCCCGCGCCGAGGTCACCACGATCACGTCGACGGGGTGCCCGGCGGCCCGCAGCCCGCGCGCGAAGCGCAGGCCGTGCCCGTCGGGCAGGGTGAGGTCGAGCAGCAGCAGGTCGACGCGGGTCCGCTCCAGGACGCGGGTGGCCTCGGCGAGCGAGTGCACGGTTCCGACAGCGGTGAAGCCGGGGACCCGGCCCACGTAGAGCGCGTGCGCGTCGGCGGCGACCGGGTCGTCCTCGACGATCAGGACCCGCACCGCGGGCGCGCTCACGGCGTTCCGCCCGTGGCGGGCCGGCCCGGCACCCCGGCCGCCGCGCCCGGTCCTGCCCCCGGCCCGGGGACGGGCACCGGCAGCGGCGCCGGCGCCGGTGCCGGGAGCCGTACGGTGAACTCGGCGCCGCCGGACGGGCCCGAGACGGCCTCCGCCGTGCCGCCGTGGCGCTGCGCCACCTGCCGTACGAGGGCCAGGCCCAGCCCGCGGTCCTCGCCCTTGCCGGACCAGCCGCGCCGGAACACGTCCACCCCCTCCGGGAGGCCGGGGCCGGTGTCCGCGACCCGCAGCAGCAGCCCTTCCCCGTCACGGCGCACGGTGACCGCGATGCGGCCTCCCGGCACGCCGGTGAGCGCGTCCATGGCGTTGTCCACGAGGTTGCCGACGACGGTGACCAGGTCCCGGGCCGGCGGGGTCCCGGGCCCGCCGTCGATGGCCGTGCTGTCGGGGGTGACCAGCAGTTCGACGCCCCGCTCGTGCGCCTGGGCGGCCTTGCCGAGCAGCAGCGCGACCAGCACCGGCTCCCCGACGGCGGTGACCACCTCGTCGGTCAGGGCCTGCGCCAGCTCCAGTTCCGCGGTGGCGAACTCCACGGCCTCGTCCGCCCGGCCGAGCTCGATGAGCGAGACCACCGTGTGCAGCCGGTTCGCCGCCTCGTGCGCCTGGGACCGCAGGGCCTGGGTGAACCCGCGCTCGTGGTCCAACTCTCCGGCCAGCACCTGGAGTTCGGTGTGGTCCCGCAAGGTGACCACGGTACCGCGGCGCCCGCCGCCCGCGACCGGGGAGCTGTTGACGACGAGCACCCGGTCGGCGGCCAGGTGCACCTCGTCGACCCGGGGCCGGTCGGCGAGCAGCGCCCCGGTGAGCGGCGCGGGCAGTCCCAGGTCGGCGACGCCGGTTCCGGTCACCGCGCCCCGCAGGCCCAGCAGCTCGCGTCCCGCGTCGTTGATCAGGGTGATCCTGCGCTGGCCGTCGAGCATCAGCAGCCCCTCGCGCACCCCGTGCAGGGCCGCCTGGTGGTAGTCGTACATCCGGCTGAGCTCGGCCGCGTTCATTCCGTGCGTGTGGCGGCGCAGCCGGGCGTTGACGATGTACGTGCCCGCCCCGCCGAGGGCGAGGGCGGCGGCCGCGACCCAGACGAGGGCGGTGAGCTGCTCGGCCAGGCGCGCGCTGATCGCCCGGACGGTGATCCCGGCACTGACCATGCCGACCACGCGGCCGCCGTCGGTCAGCGGGGTGACCACCCGGATCGAGGGTCCGAGGGTGCCGGTGTAGGTCTCGCTGAAGGTCTGGCCGCGCAACGCGGGGCCGGTGTTGCCCATGAAGGGCTCGCCGATCCGGCGCGGGTCGGGGTGGGTCCAGCGCCGCCCGGCCGGGTCCATGATCGTCACGAAGTCCACGCCCGAGTCGACGCGCACCCGCTCCGCGTACGGCTGGAGCCGGGCCGTGGGGTCGCCGCCGCCCACGGTCTCCCGTACGGCGTCCAGGACCGACGGGGAGTCGGCGACCGCGCGGGCCACGGCCCCGGCCTGGCGGCGGGCGGCGTCCTCGGCCTGGCCGCGCGCGGTGGCGTACGCGAAGACGGCGCACCCGGCCACGACCACGGCGACCAGCAGCACCTGCATGGCGAAGAGCTGGCCGGCGAGGCTGCGCGGCGGCCGGGGCAAACGGAACATGTCGCTCAGTGTGCACCGGGTCGTGAACTCAATGAACGCAAGGGTGACCGGGGTCACAACCCCGCGGGATGGTCCTCCCGGAACGTTTTCACCACCAGGAGGCATCGTGGCCGCCACGCGCGACAGAACGCACTATCTCTACATCGCGGTGATCGCCGCGGTGCTCCTCGGCATCACCGTCGGCTTCGCCGCACCCGGCGTGGCCGTGGAACTCAAGCCGCTGGGCACCGGCTTCGTGAACCTCATCAAGATGATGATCTCGCCCGTGATCTTCTGCACGATCGTGCTGGGCATCGGCTCGGTCCGCAAGGCCGCCAAGGTGGGGGCGGTGGGCGGGCTCGCGCTCGGCTACTTCATGGTGATGTCCACCGTGGCCCTCGCCATCGGCCTGCTGGTCGGCAACCTGCTGGATCCCGGCAGCGGGCTCCACCTGACCGAGGCGGCCAAGGACGCCGGTGAGGCGCAGGCCAAGGCGGGCGGGGCCAAGAGCACGCCGGAGTTCCTGCTGGGGGTCATCCCGACCACCCTGGTGTCCGCCTTCACCGGCGGCGAGGTGCTCCAGACGCTGCTGGTGGCCCTGCTGTGCGGGTTCGCGCTCCAGGCCATGGGCACGGCGGGCGAGCCCGTGCTGCGCGGGATCGGACACGTACAGAAGCTGGTGTTCCGGATCCTGTCGATGATCATGTGGGTCGCCCCGGTGGGCGCCTTCGGGGCGATCGCGGCGGTGGTCGGGGCAACCGGCATCGACGCGCTGAAATCACTCGCCGTCATCATGATCGGCTTCTACGCGACCTGTCTGATCTTCGTCTTCGTGGTCCTGGGCACGCTGCTGCGGCTGTGCACCGGGGTCAGCGTCTTCTCCCTGCTGCGGTACCTGGGGCGTGAGTTCCTGCTGATCCTGTCCACCTCCTCCTCGGAGTCCGCGCTGCCGCGGCTCATCGCGAAGATGGAGCACCTCGGGGTGTCCCGGCCGGTCACCGGCATCACGGTGCCGACCGGGTACTCCTTCAACCTGGACGGGACCGCCATCTACCTGACGATGGCCTCCCTGTTCGTCGCGGAGGCCATGGGCCAGCCGCTCGCGCTGGGCGAGCAGATCTCCCTGCTGCTGTTCATGGTCATCGCCTCGAAGGGCGCGGCCGGGGTGACCGGCGCGGGCCTGGCCACGCTCGCCGGCGGACTCCAGTCGCACCGGCCGGAACTGGTGGACGGCGTCGGCCTCATCGTCGGCATCGACCGGTTCATGAGCGAGGCGCGGGCGCTGACCAACTTCGCGGGCAACGCGGTCGCGACCGTCCTCATCGGGACGTGGACCAAGGAGTTCGACCACGCACGGGCTTCCGAGGTGCTCGCCGGGCGGCTGCCGTTCGACGAGACCACGCTGGTCGACGACGCGCCGCGCGAGCCGGCGGGCGCCCTCCCGCCCCAGCCGCAAGGCGCCAAGGACGGCGTACCGGTGTAGCCGGTGGGCCCACTCGGGCCGGCCGGGCAGGGCTCGCCCCCACGGTGCCCAGCCCGGTCGGCCCCGACTTCTCCTGGTATAGGCGCTTTTCGGCCACAGGCCGAAGAACGCGCGTGCGGTAAAAGGTACTTCCGCACCAGGGCACGCGTCTGACATCTTGCGTTCGACCACTTGTTTCGTACGACCCGTAGGTGCCATCCGCACCCACGGGTCTTCGGAGGACGCATTGATACCCCACATATCCAGCCGACCTCGACGTACCCTCGTGCTGGCCGCCACCCTTGGTGCAGCACTGGCCTTCGGGGCTCCCGCCGCGCTCGCCGGCACCGCCCCCGTCAGCCCCTCCGGCCCCGCTTCCGCCCCGGCGGCCGCGGCGGCTCCGCAGGCCGCGGCCGCGACTTCCCAGAGTGCGACCTGGGTTGCCGGCACCCGCGCCTACTTCGTGATCACCACGCCCGGTGACACCTCGGCGGTCCGTGCCGCCGTCGCCGCCAACGGCGGCTCGGTCTTCGCGTCCTACGACGCGATCGGCGTCATCGTCGCCCACTCGGCCTCCGGCAGCTTCGCCGCGACCATGCGCGGGGTGAGCGGGGTCCAGCAGGTCGGCGCCACCCGCACCTCGGACGTGCCGGCGGACGCCTACAACCCGGCGCTGCCCGCCAATCCGGCGCAGGCGACCACCCCGACGGGCGAGCCGGTCCGTGCCGACATGACGCAGATCAAGGCCGACCAGGCCTGGGCCGTCACCACCGGCTCCGCCACCGTCAAGGTCGGCATCCTGGACACCGGTGTGGACGACCAGCACCAGGACCTGGCACCGAACTTCAACGCGGCCGACTCCGCGTCCTGCGCGTACGGCAAGGCGGACACCCGCGCCGGGGCCTGGCGCGACGTCGGCACCCACGGCACGCACGTGGCCGGTACGGTCGCGGCCGCGAAGAACGGCAAGGGCGTCATCGGCGTGGCCCCGGGCGTGAAGATCTCCTCGGTCCGCATCGCCGAGCCCGGTTCCTCGCTGTTCTTCGCCGAGAACACCGTCTGCGGGTTCATGTGGGCCGGTGACCACGG
This sequence comes from Streptomyces sp. NPDC046303, assembly GCF_055588085.1. Taxonomy (NCBI): domain Bacteria; kingdom Bacillati; phylum Actinomycetota; class Actinomycetes; order Kitasatosporales; family Streptomycetaceae; genus Streptomyces; species Streptomyces sp. NPDC046303. Next base: position 50,144 of record NZ_JBVJFA010000001.1, on the reverse strand, counting down.
CTTCAAGGTCACCAACAACAGCTACTACACGGACCCGTGGCAGTTCAACTGCCCGGACAACGCCGACCAGGCCGCGATCATCGAGGGCGTCAAGCGCGCCCAGGAGTACGCGGAGGCCAAGGGCTCGCTCCAGGTCGCGGCGGCCGGCAACTCCAACCTGGACCTGGCCAACAAGACGACCGACACCGAGAGCCCGAACGACTCGACGCCGGTCACCCGCACCATCACCAACGCCTGCCTCGACATCCCGACCGAACTCCCGGGCGTGGTCACGGTGTCGGCGATGGGCACCACCGCGAAGGCCTCGTACTCCAACTACGGCCTGAACGTCATCGACGTGACGGCCCCCGGCGGCGACGCGACCGGCATCTACAGCACCCTGCCCGGTGGCAAGTACGGCAGCATGAGCGGTACCTCGATGGCCTCCCCGCACGTGGCCGGTGTGGCCGCGCTGCTGGCGAGCACCAACCCGGGCATCACCCCGGCGCAGCTGCGCGACAAGCTGGCCGTCCAGGCCAACGACGTCGCCTGCCCGTCGGACACCCGGTGCAAGGGCACCACAACGAAGAACGGCTTCTTCGGCGAAGGCCAGGTCGACGCGCTCAAGGCCGTCGGCAGCACCCCGCCGCCCGGCAAGTACTTCGAGAACCTCGGTGACGTCGCCATCGGCGACAACACCACCGTGGAGAGCGCGATCGCCGTCAGCGGGGTGACGGGCAACGCCCCGGCCACCCTCAAGGTGGGCGTGAACATCGTGCACACCTACATCGGTGACCTGAAGGTCGACCTGATCGCCCCGGACGGCTCGGTGTACAACCTGCACAACCGGTCCGGCGGCAGCGCCGACAACATCAACCAGACCTACACCGTCAACGCCTCCTCGGAGGTCGCGAACGGCACCTGGAAGCTCCGCGTGAACGACAACGCCGGCGGCGACATCGGCAAGATCGACGCCTGGAACCTCACCTTCTAGTTCCCTGGCCCATCCTGGGCTGCACGTGACGTCGGTCCTCATGACCCGTTGGGGTCGTGAGGACCGACGTTGTGTCTGGGGAGACCAACACCGCGCAGGCAGAGAACGATCAGCAGGGCGAAGGCTGCGAATGCGGCGCCTGTGCGTGCGTAGTTGAACGCCTCCCAGCGAGCCAGGATCTCGGCGTGATCGGCGGGTGCCGAGGTGGCCGCCCACTGCTTGATGCGGCCGTTGATGGGGACGTTGCCGAGACGGGTGATCAGGAAGGACGCCAGGGCAAGGAGCCCCGCCCCTGCGGCCAGACGCCGTGAGGCACCACGCGTCATCACGGCAAGCGCGAGGGCGCTGAGCGCCGACATGCCCATGGCGCCTTGCATGGTGATGCCGTTCATCTGCATCAGCTGGGTGTGGAAGGCCAGCCTCATGTCGAGTGGTACGGCGTTGAAGGTGGGGACGAGGTTGGCCGCTCCGTAGCCGAACGCACCGGCAAGTGCACCTGTGGACAGCAGGGAGAGGCCCTGGACGAGCCGGACGCGCATGCGGATCACTCTCCCCGCTCGGTTTCGGTGGGGGCGACGGCTCGCGTGAGCTGCTCAGCTCGTCGCAACAGGCCGCCGGGCGTGAACTCCGCGAACATGTGGACGCGTGTGGAAACCGGTCCGCCCTTGCGCATCCGGGCGTGAATCGTGAAGCGGGTCGCGATCCGGTCTCCCTCCGCGAACGCCTCGTGCACCTCGAACCGGAACTCGCGCAGGTTCTTGCGCACCGGGCGGAGGTGAGCGACGAGGCGCTCCCAGTCGAGTGGTACGCCATCGGCGACGTGAACGACGTCACGGGTGTAGAACCTGGCCATCAGGTCACAGGCGTCTTCCGGGCCATCGACCACGGCGTGGGTGAAGCTCGTGAAGAAGTCGGTGATGAACTGCTCGGGAGGCTTCGTGTGGAGAGGGTTCACCATGCTCCTGCCCTGTGTGCGGGGTACGCCCCGACAGCGATCTCTTACACGCCCGTAAGATATAGCGAGCCATTCATCTCTGACAAGGGTGTAAGAATTGACAGCTTTCGAGAGCCCGGGCGAGTCCCCGCGGGTTCGGCCCCGCCGTCGCGCCGACGCCGAGCGCAGCAGGGCCGCGGTGCTGGGCGCCGCGGTCCGACTGCTGGCCGAGCGGCCCGACGCCGGTATGGCCGCCATCGCCGCCGCGGCCGGCGTCACCCGCCAGACCGTGTACGCCCACTTCGGCACCCGTGAGGCGCTGCTTGACGCTGTCGCCGACCGGATCACGGACCAGGCCATGGCCGCGATGGACGAGGCGGAAGAGGAAAGCGGTTCCGCCCTGGACGCGCTCCTGCGACTGCAGGACATCGGCTGGCGGCTGTTCGAACGCAACCCGGTGCTCCTCCGGCTCGGAAGCACCCGCGCCGGCGCCGGCGCGCGCGCCGACGCCGACCTGGCCCGGCATGAGCCCGTCGCGGCCCGACTCACCCGGCTGATCGAGCAGGGCCAGGCGTCAGGCGAGTTCGACCCCGGACCGCCGGCCACCTGGCTGGTGGCCGCGGTCACCGCTCTCGGCCACGCGGCAGGCGACGAAGTCAGGGCGGACCGCATGTCCGTGGAAGAAGCGGCAACACGGCTACGGACCGCCACACTCGCCCTCCTGAGGTCAGGCTGAGCAACCCCGCCGGACACGGAATCGCCGGCAGTGCCGTACGCGCTCCCGGGAGCCCTTGCCTTTTCAGCGGGTGCGCAGCACGCAGTCCCCGCAGAAACCGCCGCCGGGCACCCGGTAGTAGAGGCAGCAGCTGCGCCGTACGAAGGCCACCCCGAGCCCTTCCTCGTGGACGAAGGTGCCCGTCCCGGCGAGGGCCCCGCCGTCGGCGAGCAGCGCCGACGCAAGCTCCACGGCCGCAGTACCGGGAACCCGGTCGACCAGCACCCGCAGGGCCCCGACCAGACCCGAAGCGGTGTTGCCCCGCAGGACTTTGGGCGAGACCCCGAACCCCGCACGGACGGCGGCGTCGAGCAGCTCCAGATGGCCGAGCACGTTCTCGCCGAGCGCCGCGGCCGGCAGTTCCTCCGGCTCGGGCAGCCACAACTCCAGCGAGCCCGCACCGGGCAGCCGCCACCACACCCGGTCGGCGCCGAGGTCCGGCACCCGCCCGGCCAGCGCCGCGCAGCCCAGCCCGATCGACCAGAGCCGCGCCGCGATGCCGAACTGCGCGGTCGAAGCGGCCACCCGGCCCGGCCCGCTGCGGTTGCGCCGCCCCACCTCGGCGACGTAGGGCGCGAGTTGCTCCCCGTACAGCACGGTCAGCGGCCGGAACCCGGGCCCGGGCGGCGGCTCCTTGCCGAAGGCCACGGTGAAGAAGGGCCCCACGGATCCCAGTTGCCTCAGTACGTCGTCCACGCCGGCCACCGTATCCGCCGCCGGGCGGGGAGCGGACGGCGGCGGGTGGGTTCAGCCCGACGCGGAGCGGGCGGCCGGACCGGGCGCCCCGGCGCGGCGGACCGCCGGGCCCATCGCGTACGAGGCGGCCAGCAGGAGCGCGCCGAGCAGCAGCCACCCCGGGATCCCCCACACCAGGAGCAGCCACGTCAGCACCAGCGGACCGGCGGTCCTGGCCACCGGGACCCCGGTGCCGAAGAAGCCCTGGTACTGGCCGATCCGGTCCGCGGGGGCCAGCGAGAAGCCGATCTGCCAGGATCCGGCGGACTGCCGCATCTCGGCGTCCACTTGGAGCACCGCGCCCACCACCAGCAGCGCGGCGGCCGCCCAGGCCGTACCGGGCAGTGCGGAGGCCGCGAACACCGCGCACGAGGCGGCCATGACCAGCCCCGACACCCGCACCGCCCGCCGCGCGCTGTCCAGGCCGGTGACCGGCCCGGCCCAGCGGACCTGGAGGAGCAGCACGGCGACGGTGTTCAGCACGAACAGCGCCGACACCAGCCAGCCGGGGGCGTGGGTGCGCTCCACGATCCACAGCGGGACGGCCAGGCTGAGCAGCGGCATCCGCAGCAGCAGGACCGCGTTGAGCAGGGTGACCAGCGCGTACGGCCGGTCGCGGAGCACGGCCAGCCGGGGCTCCCCCGCGGCCCGACCGCTCACGGGCGCCACCGCGGGCAGCCGCAGCAGCACGGCGGCGCACACCAGGAAGCCCGCCCCGTCCAGCAGGAAGACGGCGAGATAGGCCCGCTCGGTGTCCGCCGCGAGGGCGAGCCCGCCGAGCGCGGCCCCCAGCGCCAGCCCCCCGTTGAGCACGGACTGGAGGTGGGCGAGCACGCCGGTCCGCTGCGCCGGGGGCACCAGGCCCGCGAGCAGCGCCTGCCGGCCGGCCGCCAGCCCGCACTGGGCGGTGGCGTAGACGACGACGGCGGTCAGGAAGCCCCAGAAGGACCGGAGGGAGAGGAAGGCGAAGACCGAGGCCGCGGTGGCCACCGCCAGCGCCGCCGAGGTTCCCCGGGGGCCCCGCCGGTCGGCCAGCGCCCCCAGCGGTACCCCGGCGACGGAGCCGACGGCCCAGGCGATCGTCAGCCCGAGGCCGACCTGTGCGGGCGACAGACCGACCACCCGGGTGAAGTAGAGCGCCGAACACACGTAGTAGGCGCCGTCCCCGACGGAATTGCTCAGCTGGGCGAGGGCCAGTCGGCGCGGTGCGCCGGGCGGCGGCAGGAACCGTATCGTCACGGCCCCATTGGATCAGCCGAACGGCCCACTCCCCTGGGCCATTGGGGGCTCCGCGGGCCGGTCCAATCGCCCGCGGGTCACAGGCGGGCGAGGAACGCCAGCAGCGCCCGGTTGAAGGCCTCGGGCTGCTCCACGCCCGGCAGGTGCCCGGCCCGCTCGATGACGGCGAGCGTGGAGTCCGGCAGCAGCGCGTGCAGGGCCTCGGCCGCCGCCACCGGGGTGTACACGTCGTCGACGCCGACCACGACCAGGCAGGGCTCGGCCGCCGCGGCGAGCACGGGCCGGTAGTCGGGGCATTCGGCGCGGCCGCGCAGGGCTGCCGCGGCTCCCTCCGGATCGGTGGCGCACATCATGGCGGTCACGTGCGCCGCCACCTCCGGCATGCCGGTCACGTTGTAGGGCGCCAGCATCTTGTCGATCACCGCTTCGGCGTAGGGCCCCATGCCCTCGGCGAGCAGCCGGTCGGCGGTCTCCAGGCGGGCCTTGCGGGCCTCCGCGGTCTCCGGCACGGCGGTCGTGTCGGAGAGGACGAGGGCCCTCACCAGACCCGGGTGGCGCAGTCGCAGTTCCATCGCGATCTGCCCGCCCATGGACACACCGCCGACGACCACGCGTTCGATTCCCAGGCGGGCCAGGAGTCCGGCGAGGTCATCGGCGAAGTCGGCGAGCAGCGTCTTGCCCGGGAGCACCGGGCTCTCTCCGTATCCTCGCAGGTCAGGGGCGATGACCCGGTATCCGGCGGCGGTCAGGGCGGCCGTCTGGGGGGCCCACATGGTGCGGTTGAACGGATGTCCGTGGATGAGGATTACGGGCGCTCCGTCCCGGGGACCCAAGTCGTCGAAAAAGACGTGCGCGCCATTGCCAAATTGGGGGTTCATGAGAGGACTTTAAGGGGCTACATTGAGCCACTCGCGTTCACGTGACAGCCCGTTGCCTTTCACCCGTGTTTTGCACGGGGGGCGACGTCAGGGACGCAGACTGTGCAACCACCCCACCGCCTAGAAGGACCGAAGGCTCCGTGCCCGTACCCGTACTCCTCGCCGGCCGCACCGTGCGGCTCGAGCCCCTCGCACCCCACCACACCGAGGCCCTGGCCGTGGCCGGTGCCGAGGATCGTACGACTTACGCCTTCACCCCCGTACCCCATGGGGTGCAGGCGTCCCACGAGTACATCGACCGTGCCCTCGCCGATCAGGCGGCGGGTCGATCCCTCCCGTTCGCGGTGGTCAGAGCCACCGACGGCCGGGTGGTCGGTTCGACCCGGTTCCTGGAACTCGACTACTGGCAGGGGCCGCTGGTGTGGCCCGCCGTGCCCGGCGTCCCGTTCGGCGATCCGGCGACGGCGATCCCCGATGCCGCCGAGATCGGCAACACCTGGCTGTCCCCGGGCGCCCAGGGCACCGGCATCAACACCGAGGCGAAGCTGCTCATGCTCCGCCATGCCTTCGAGACCTGGGGCGTACGGCGGATCTCGCTGCGGGCCGATGCCCGCAACGGCCGCTCGCGGGCCGCGATGGAACGTCTCGGCTTCACCTGCGAGGGAGTCCGCCGGGCCCATTCGCGGGGGCTCGACGGGGCGGTCCGCAGTACGGCCTTCTACTCGATCCTCGACGAGGAGTGGCCGGCCGTGCGGTCGATCATCGAGCTGAGGCTGTCCGCCGGTGCGCAGCGCAAGCGGCGCCGCCGCACGCTGGTCCCCGCCTAGTGCCGTAACGCTCCTGCGGCGGCGGCCCTCCCCCGGCCCCCTCCCCCGGATTCATCCGAGGAAGGCCGGGGCGAGGGCCGAGGCCATGAGCCGGGCGGGGGCCCCGCTCCCGTCGGCCGGTACGGAGTACAGGTCGGCTCCGAAGTCCCCCGGCAGGGCGTAGACGACCGTGCGGTCGTCCGTCCACACCACCTGGTCGTCCACGCTCCGCTCCTCCGCGAGCGGGACCTCCGTTCCGGAGGCCAGGTCCAGCACGTGCAGCCGCCACGGCGCCTCGGCCGGCAGGCCCGGCACCCGCTTCTTGAACACCACCCGGGTCCCGTCGGGCGACAGGGACGGGCATTCGACGTTCTCGCGCAGCGTGGTCACGGTCCGCGCCGCCAGGTCCCCGCGGACCAGGTGGGTGCGGCCCGCCGTACCCAGCGTGGCGTAGAAGGTCCGCTCGTCGGCGGTGAAGGCGACGCCCCAGAAGTTCACGTCGGCGCTGCGGTACTGCCTGCCGTCCTTGAAGATCGTGAAGTCCTCCAGGGAGGCCTCGAGCCTGCCGGTGCGCAGGTCGAGCACCGAGGTCCGCGTGGAGAAGTCGGTTCCGGCGTACGAGTCCCCGCCGACGAAGACCGTCCAGGCGGCGAGCCGGCCGCCGGGCGAGACCCGGGCGCGGGTGGGGATGCCGCTCAGCGCGTGCGCGGAGACCTCGCCCAGGCGGGCGTCGAGGACGACGGCCCGGTAGCGGTCCGGGACCGCGCCCTTGTCGGCCTGGAGGCAGATCCCGGTGCCCGCCGCCGCGTGGAAGCGCAGGCAGGCGACCCCCGAGGCGGTGCGGTTCCCCTCCGGCGCGTCGGCCGGGACGGAGGCGAGCTCGTCGCGGTGCGGGCCCCAGGCCATGTTCCGGAACACGATCCGCGGGCCTCCCGCGGCCGGGTCCAGGGAGACGGCGCCCCGGGTGATCTGCGGGCCGTCGGCCCGGGTCCGGTCCTTCTCCCCGGCCCGGGAGGAGGCCCGTACGAGGGCCGTCACGGCCACGGCGGCGAGCAGCACGACGGCGGTGGCCAGGATCAGGATCCGGCGCTGGAGGGTCAAGGGGTCCTCTCCTCTCGCGGGGCGGGGGCACCTTACCCACGGGCATGCGCATGAGCCAGGCCCGTGCGGAGGCCCACCGGGCAACGGCCGTCCCCGGAAAATCCCAAAAGAAGGAAAAATGCGGAACCCTTGCGTGCGTTCGTTCATCCTTCGAACGGAAGGATCAAGCGCCGCCAGACCATCGCCAGACCATCGCCCCCGCCGGGGCAGCACCAGCCGGAGAGCCACCGCAGATGTCGTACGCACCCGAAGGGCAGCAGTACCAGCCGCCGTACCGGCCGGAGGGGCAGAACCCGCAGCAGCCCTACGGCGACCAGTACGGACAGCAGCCGTACGGGCAGCAGCCTCCGTACGGACAGGAACCGTACGCGCCCTACGGGCAGGAGCCCGAGTACGAGCCCCGGCGCCCGTCCAAGGTCCGGCGCTGGGTGATCGCGGGCGTCTCCGTCCTCGCGCTCGCGGGCATCGCGGCCGGCGTGATGAGCTACTACGAGATACCCCCGTTCACCGACAAGGGCTCGGCCGTGTCCTTCGGCACTCCGCCCGCCGGCGGCGACGGCAAGAAGAACCCGGCCCCCCAGCCGGCGAACTCCAAGATGCTGATGCCCACGGGGCCGCAGGCCGAGTTCAAGAATTCGATGACCCTGCCCGACGGGACGCACGTGGCCGTCACCACGCTGGACGGCAAGAAGTCCGGCTTCAAGGGCAAGGTGTGGGTCTGGGCGCCCAAGGAGTACAACGACCCCAAGTTCGCCAAGAGCGGCTTCCCCGTCATGATCGCCCTGCCGGGCGGCGCCGGTTACCCGAGCAACTACTGGATGGGCACCGACCTGGGCCTCCAGACCAGCATCGCCAAGTGGTACGCGGAGGGGAAGAGCAAGCCGTTCATCCTGGCCATGCCGGTGCTCAACCCGGCCCCGGACGACAAGGGCATCTACTGGGACGGCTCCGACATCCCCGGCCAGCCCAAGATGGGCACGTGGCTGACCGAGGACGTACCGGACCTGATGAAGGCGAACTTCCGGACCGTGAAGTCCCGTGACGGCTGGGCCTTCATGGGCTCCTCCACCGGCGGGTTCGCGGGCCTGAAGGCGGTGCTGAAGCACCCGGACAAGTTCAAGGCCGTGATCGCCTCCGGCCCGGACATCGTCCCGGACTCCTCCCTCTGGAAGGGCCACGACAAGGAGAAGGCCGAGAACAACCCGGAGGTGCTGGCGAAGCAGCTCATCGACCGCAAGGGTCCGGACGTCTACCTCGCCTTCCAGGTCGGCGACAGCGAGAACAACAAGAAGACCCTGCCGGACGTGCAGAAGTTCATCGCCACCTTCGGCAACAAGGGTCCCGTGCACGCCGAGCTGCGGATCATCAAGGGCGGCCAGCACAACGCCAAGACCTACGTCCCGAACATGGGCGAGGGGCCGATCCAGTACATCAGCAAGGTCATGGAAGGACCCGTGGAGTAAGCTCCGGCGCCTCCACCGCGTCCTGCGTCCCGCCCTTCGCCTCCGGCCCGCCGAACACCCTCGGCGGGCCGGAGCCGTTCCAGGGCGCCCAGCCCGGATCGCCGGTCGCCGCGAAGCGCACCCAGGCACCGTGCATCTCGTCGGCCAGCGCCTGCGGAGCGTCCGGCCCGGCCAGCCGTGCCGCCTCCGGCACGTCCAGCGTGTCGAATACGAAGCCCAGCTCCAGGGCGTGGCAGGCGCCGAGCCCGGGGACGCCGGAGCGCCACGCGAACTCGTACAGGAAGCTCGGCGCCTCCCGCCGTGCCCCGGCGAGCCTCCGCAGCGGGTCGCGCAGCAGCCGGTCGGTGAGCAACTGGCCCGCGAGGTCGGCGGGGCCCGCCGCGGGCAGGGCCTCGCGCAGCGCCCGTACGGCGGCCAGGTCCTTGCCGCTGCGCCACCGGGCCAGCGCCACGGCGAGCGGGCCCAGCCGGTCGAGCAGCCGCATCGTGCCCGTCGGGGCCAGCCAGAGCCGGTACTCCTCCGCGGTCCAGCCCAGCAGCAGCGGTACGCCCGTGGACCGGGCCGCGTCGAGCGGGTCTTCGGGCAGCGTGTCCGGGTCGGTCACCAGGCCGAAGGCGGCGCCGCCGGCGAGGGGGCCCGACCGGCGCAGGACGGCGGCCTGGGCGGCGAGCAGGGTGGGCAGGGCCGTGGCACCGAAGGCCTGTGCCGTGGCCCGCGTCTTCAGCAGCGAGGCCATCCGCCGGACCACGGCACGGACCCGGTCGCGGTGCAGCACCTCGGGGGCGCCGCTCTGCAGGACGGCCTGCGCGAAGAGCCCGGCCGCCCTGGGCGCGGCGAGCAGGGCGCCGATGCTGATGGCGCCGGCGGACTCGCCGAAGACGGTGACGCGGGCGGGGTCGCCTCCGAAGGACCGGATGTTGTCGCGGACCCACTCCAGGGCGGCGATCTGGTCCAGCAGGCCCCGGTTGGCCGGCGCGTCGGGGAACAGGCCGTAGCCGAGGACGCCGAGGCGGTAGTTCAGGGAGACGAGCACGACCCCGTCGCGGGCGAAGGCGGAGCCGTCGTAGACGGGGACGGCGGAGGAGCCCCGGGTGAGCGCCCCGCCGTGGATCCACACCATGACGGGCAGCCCGGCCCCGGGCGCCGGGTCGGGGGTCCACACGTTGACGCTGAGGCAGTCCTCCCCGGGGATCTCCGGGTCGGCGAGCAGGGCGGCGAACGTCGGCGGGTAGGGCACCTTCGGCGCGGTGGGACCGTGGGCACCGGCGTCACGGACCCCGTCCCAGGGCTCCGGTGGCGCGGGCGGCGCGAAGCGCAGGGCGCCGACGGGCGGGGCGGCGTAGGGGATGCCGCGGAAGACGGCGGTGCCGCCCGGCCCCGTGCGGCCCTCGACCACGCCGTACGCGGTCCTGGCCCGGGGCCGGCCGCCCCTGTCGCCGCCCGCTGTGCCCATCTGGTCCTCCCGGGTCCGTCGCGCGCACGCGCGCGCGGTGCGCGCACGGTCGCACACCGGCCCCACGGGTGACAAGCCGTGCCCCTGACATCACCAAGTAGGCCCAGCGACCGTGACCCCCCGGGCTCCCCCGCGTTGTACGCCATGTCAAACGCCGCACACCCTGCGGCGCCCCCTTGCTCAAGAGGAGATCTTGATGTCGCGTATCGCGAAGGCATTCGCCGTCACCGCTGTCACCGGTAGCGTCGTGGCCGCCGGAGCGGGTCTGGCCGTCGCCGATGCCGGAGCGCACGGTGCGGCGGTCGGCTCCCCCGGTGTCCTGTCGGGCAACCTGGTCCAGGTTCCGGTGCACGTCCCGGTCAACGTCTGCGGCAACACCGTGAACATCATCGCGCTGCTGAACCCGGCGTTCGGCAACACCTGCGTCAACGCGTCGGGCGGCGACAACGGCCACCACACCGAGGGTGGCTACGGCCACTGATCGCCTGATCAGCAGGAAGGGCCCCCGCCGTACGGCGGGGGCCCTTCCCGTGTGCCCGCTATTCGTAGCGGTAGAGGCCCTGGTGGCTGAGCATCTGGCGCGGGGTGATGTCCCACGGCGGCATCGGCTCGTCGAGGGCGATCACCCGGCCGCGCTGGAGGTCGCCGAGCGCGAGCGGTGCCGCGGGCAGATAGCCCGACCCCGGGTGCCTCTGCTGCCAGCGGGTCCAGACCAGGTCCACGAAGGCGTGGTGCAGCCAGAAGGCCGGGTCGTTGGGCGCGGTGCCGCCGGTCATGTGTCCGCCGATCCACTGGTGGACCTTGTTGTGGTTGCGCCAGCGCTCGCTCTTGGGGGCGGCCCAGCCCTCCAGCTTGTTGCGGAAGCCGCCGGCGGTGGCGGTGGAGTCCCAGGGCGAGACGTCGTAGACCGGGTCGTCGAGGGCCCACTGCAGTTCGGCGGGGGTGGGCAGGGCGATCGGGTTCTGCGGCCGGCCGAGGTTGCGGGTGAGGAAGCGGGCTTCCGAAACGCCCACGGTCACCGTCCAGTTGCCCTTGTCGTAGGCGAAGGGCCCGGTCATGACCTTCCGGTCGGCCCCGCGTCCGGTGCCGCCGAGGAAGTCCTCGGCCCACAGGGAGGAGACCGGGCTGGTGTCGGTGGTCCAGTCCCAGTACGGGATGGAGACGCCCGGGTCGACGGCCCGCAGCTGCCTCTCGAACTCGAGCAGGTAGTAGCGGTGCCAGGGGAAGAAGGACGGGGACATGTGCCCGACGCGGAGCTTGCGCTCGCGGTCGGGCACGAAGTACTTGCCGTGGGTGCGCACGAACGCGTCGTAGACGCCGCTGCGCTTGAGCTCCAGTACGGCCGCCGTGAACCGCTTCTTCTGGGCGCTGGTCAGGTTCTTCTGGTTCTGCCGGATGTACAACGCGGGGGCTCCTTCCGTCAGCCGTGGTGCGGGGCGGACGCCGACGCCAGCTGGGCCGTGCCCAGTTCGTCCACGGCCGCGCGGGCCAGTTCCAGTGGTGTGCCGAAGGACTGGAAGTGGTTGACCTCGCTCAGGTAGCTGCCGTCGGCCCGGCGCATGACGTGCAGCGGCCGCCCGTCGATGCGGATGCCGGCCCGGTCCACGGCGATGTGCCGGCCCCGGTACCTCTCCTCCGCGAGGGGGGCCGGGGTGAGCGTCTGACGGGGGCGCCGGGCCCGCAGTACGGGAGCCAGCGCCGCCGCCGTCCCGGCGAGCACGGCCGCAGTGAACGCCGTACGGAGCAGGGCCCGGCGGGTGAGAAGTGCGGCGGGTGCTGCGGACATGGGGTCTCCCTCGCTCGGTGGCCGGCGGCTACGGGTCTAACGCCGCGCGGCGGGCGAGGTCACCCGGGCCGCTGCGACGGTTCCGGGCCGGGTGTCCGTCGGCCCGCGCTCCCGTCCCCGGCGGCCCGGGCTCCCGCCTCGTCGGCCCGGGCTCCCGCCTCGTCGGCCCGGACCGGGCCTAGGGAGTGTCGTCAAAGTAGCGTCGGCCGCCCGGAGGGCGGGGCTGGCGGGGCCTGGTGCGTGCGATCGCAAGGCGGAGGAGGGAGTCGACGCGGTGGGGGCACCTCCCAGCGGTAGCTGGGGGACGTCGGCGACCGACGACAACGCGGCGAGCGTGCGTGCCAGGCCCCGCCAGCCAGACGGGACTTTGACGACACGACCTAGGGGGACGGGAGTTCCGCGAAGTCGGCGACCAGGCCGCGGTGGTGGCCGGCCGTGCCGAGGGCAAGCGAGTCGGCCTTGGCCCGCTTGAGGTAGAGGTGGGCCGGGTGCTCCCAGGTCATGCCGATGCCTCCGTGCAGCTGGACGCATTCCTCGGCGGCCCGGACGGCCACGCCCGAGCAGTAGGCCTGGGCGACGGCGACCGTGAGCGGTGCGTCGGGGGACGCGGTGGCCAGGGCGTCGGCGGCGGCCCTGGCGGCCGCCCGGGCGGAGGCCACGTCGAGCCAGAGGCGTGCGAGGCGGTGCTTGAGGGCCTGGAACGAGCCGACGGGCCGGTTGAACTGGTGGCGGACCCGGAGGTATCCGACGGTCTCCGTCAGGCACCATTCGGCGATCCCCAGCTGTTCGGAGGCGAGCAGCCCGGCCCCGGACAGCAGGGCCCCGGCGACGGCCGCCCGGGCCGTGGCGGGGTCGGCGAGCCGGGCGCCGGCGGCGGCGTCCAGGGTGACGGTGGCCAGCGGACGGGTCAGATCGAGGGGGACCTGCGCGGTGAGCCCGGCCGAGGCGGCGGGGACGGCGTAGAGCCCAGTGTCGGCGAGCACCAGCAGCACGTCGGCGGCCACCGCGTCCGCGACGGAGGTGACCGTACCGGTCAGGGTGCCGCCTCCGGAGTCGCGGACGGCGGCCGGCAGCGGGGCGCCGGGGGCGAGGGTCAGCGGCACGGCCGGTACGCACACCTGGCGCCCCGAGGCCAGCTCCCGCAGCAGCGGGACGGCCTCCTCGGTGTCGCAGCCGAGCAGGATCTCGGTGGCGAGCACCGCGCTCGTCAGGTACGGGGCGGGCGCCACGGCCCGGCCGAGCTCCTCCAGGACCACGGCCACCTCGCGGTGGCCCGCGCCCTGACCGCCGAGCTTCTCCGGTACGAGGAGCCCGGCAGCGCCGATCCCGGTGGCGAGCGGCCGCCACAGGGCCGGGTCGTGGGGCCGGCCGGTCTCGATCCGGGCGAGGACGTCCGCCGGTGCGCAGCGGGCCTCGAGGAGCGAGCGTACGGCGGCGCGCAGTTCCTCCTCGGCCTCGGAGTAGAGCAGGTGCGTCGAGGTGGCCGCGGGGGCGGCGGGCGTCGGGGTCGTCATCGGGCGAGGTCCTTCCAGGCGAGGTCCTTGTCGTCGCGCGGCTCGGACGGCAGGCCGAGCACGCGTTCGGCGACGATGTTGAGGAGGACTTCGCTGGTGCCGCCCTCGATGCTGTTGCCCTTGGCGCGCAGGTAGCGGTAGCCCGCGTCGCGGCCGGTGAAGTCGACCAGTTCGGGACGGCGCATGGTCCAGTCCTCGTAGGCCAGGCCCTCCTCGGCGAGGAGTTCGACCTCCAGTCCGCTGATCTCCTGGTTGAGGCGGGCGAAGGTGAGCTTCATCCCTGATCCCTCGGGGCCGGGCTGGCCGACGGCGAGCTGCTGGCGCAGCCGTTCACCGGTGAGGCGGGCGACCTCGGCCTCCACCCACAGCTCCAGGAGCCGCTGGTGGAGGGCGTGGGTGCGCAGTTCGGGACGTTCGCGCCAGGCGGCGGCGACCGGTGCGATCATGCCGCCCTCGCGCGGGATGCGCATGCCGCCGATGGAGACGCGCTCGTTCATCAGGGTGGTGCGGGCCACCGCCCAGCCGTCGCCGACGGCGCCGAGCCGGTGGGCGTCGGGGATGCGGACGCCGGTGAGGAAGACCTCGTTGAACTCGGCCTCGCCGGTGATCTGGCGCAGCGGCCGGACCTCGACGCCGGGGGCGTGCATGTCGCAGAGGAAGTAGGTGATGCCGCGGTGCTTGGGCTGCGCCGGGTCGGTTCGGGCGATCAGGATGGCCCAGCGGGCGGTGTGGGCGCTGGAGGTCCACACCTTCTGGCCGTCGACCACCCACTCGCCCCCTTCCTCGTCGAGGACGGCGCGGGTGCCGAGCGCGGCGAGGTCGGAGCCGGCGCCGGGCTCGCTGAAGAGCTGGCACCAGACCTCCTCGCCGATCCACAGGGGGCGCAGGAAGCGCCGCTTCTGCTCTTCGGTGCCGTACGCGAGGATCGTGGGCGCGGCCATGCCGAGGCCGATGCCGATCCGGCGGGGGTCGTTGTCGGGGGCTCCGGCGGCTTCCAGTTCGGCGTCGACGACGGCTTGGAGGGAGCGGGGTGCGCCGAGGCCGCCGAGGCCCTCGGGGTAGTGGACCCAGGCCAGTCCGGCGTCGAAGCGGGCGCGCAGGAAGTCCGTGCGGGGGGTGGTGGCGGGCGGGTGGGCGGCGAGCAGGTCGCGTACGCGGGTGAGCAGCTGCTCGGGGGTGGCGGCGGGCGTGGTGGCGGGGGTCATCGGGAGTCACCCCGCTCCCGGGGCATGGCGAGGACCACCCGGCCGGTGGTGGTGCCGTCGGCGAGGCGCTGTACGGCGTCGGCGACGGCGGGGAGCGCGATGACTTCGCTGATCAGGGGCTTGATGGCGCCTTCGGCGGCGAGGCGGGTGAGTTCGGTGTGGCAGGCGGTGATCGCGGCGGGGTCCTTGGCGGCGTAGAGCCCCCAGTGCAGGCCGAGGATCGAGTAGTTCTTGATGAGGGCGTGGTTGAGGGCGGGCGCGGGGACGCTGCCGCTGGCGAAGCCGACGATGACGATCCGGCCTTCGAAGGCCGCGCACTTGGCGGAGGCGGTGTAGGAGTCGCCGCCGACGGGGTCGTAGATGACGTCGGCCCCGCGGCCGCCGGTGAATTCCTTCACCCGGGCGACGACGTCCTCGGACCTGCGGTCGATCACGTGGTCGCAGCCGAGTTCCTCGGCGGTGCGCACCTTGGCCTTGCCGCCGACGACCCCGATGACGGTGGCCCCGGCGGCCTTGCCGAGCTGGACGGCGGCGCTGCCGACGCCGCCGGACGCGGCGTGGACGAGGAGGGTCTCGCCGGCCTGGAGGCGGGCCCGGCGGTGCAGGCCGAACCAGCCGGTCTGGTAGCCGATGTGCAGGGCCGCGGCCTCGGCGTCATTGAGGCTCTCGGGGGCCGGGAGCACGGCCCGTTCGGGTGCGAGCACGTATTCGGCGAAGCCGCCGTGGGGCAGGCTCGGGGTGGCGATGACGCGGCGGCCGTCATCGGTGAGGCCGCAGATCTCGACGCCCGGGGTGAAGGGCAGCGGCGGGCGGCTCTGGTACTGGCCGCGGACGAGGAGCGCGTCGGGGAAGTTGAGGTTCGCCGTGAGCACCTTCAGCTTCACCTCGCCCTCGCCGGGGACCGGTTCGGGAATCTCCTCGAGGCGCATGGCCTCGCGGGGCTCTCCCAGGGTGTGTACTCGCCATGCCTGCATCCGGGGCCTCCAGCCGCCGTCGAGGAACCATGCTCCGCGGCATACTAAGCGGTCGCTTGCCCTTCTGTGAACCACGGAGGGCTGCGGATCCGCGCGGGAACACGCGGAGAAAGCGGGCGCTGGGGACGGGTGGCCCGGATTAGCATCAACGCGCAGATGCCGTACGGCATATGACACGATCTTCGGGGGGAACCGTCCCATGAACAGAACCCGCACCAGAGCCGTCACCTCCGCCGCCGCGGCAGCCGCCGTCCTCGCGGGGTTGATCACCGCCGCCGCACCGGCCGCCGCTGCCGATCCGGCGTGCACGCCCGGCATCACCGTCCTGCCCTCGCTGACGGGCGGCCCCGCCGGCTCGGTCCGCGCCTTCGGCCCCGACGGGCTGGCGGCGGGGTCCAGCGCAGGCCTGCCCGCGTACTGGACCGCCGACGGCGCGGTCCACGCGGTGCCGATGCCGGAGGGCTTCCAGGAGGGCACGGTCACGGCCGTGAACGGCAAGGGCCTGATGGTGGGCACCGTGCGGAGCACCGTGCAGGGCTACCCGCGGGCCGTCTTCACCTACCAGCTCGGCGCCGCGTCGGTGCAGTTGATCACCGCCACGTCCGTGCACTCCGGCGGGGCCGACGTCAACGACGCGGGCCGCGTCGTCGCCATGGACAACGGCGTCGCCAAGGAGTGGCTGAACGGCACGGTGGTGCGCGAACTGCCCGTCCCCGCCGACGCCCACCCGAGCACCGTCATCAGCTCGGTGAGCGGCATCAACAAGCGGGGCGACGTCGTCGGCACCGCCCACACGAGCTACTGGGACCAGGACAACGACCAGAACGTCAGCAAGACCTACCCCGTGGTCTGGCCCGCGGGCGACTACCCCACCGCGAGCCTGCCCGTGTGGAACGACGGGGACTGGAACCTCGGCACCCACCCGACCGGCATCGACGACAAGGGCCGGGTCGTCGGCTACGAGAAGCTGAGCCACCGCGACTGGCAGGAGCGCAAGCCGGCCGCCTGGAAGCGTCCGTACGACGCCCTGCCCGTCAGCCCCGGCCTGGTCCCCGGATACCAGCACCTCACCCTCGACGCCATCAGCCCGACCACGAACGCGACGGTCGGCGCGGCCATGACCTTCGTCGACGGCTACCCCAACCACATCCGGGCCGCGTACTGGCCCGGAACCGGCCCGGCCAAGGCGCTCCCCCACCCGGCGGGCGCCACCCCGGACGACCGCAGCGAGGCCTTCGCGGTCGCGGACGACGACCGGGTGGGCGGCAGCTACTGGGCCTGGGACGGCGTCGGATCCGGCGCCGTGATCTGGACGTGCGCGAGCGGGCAGGCGTACACCCCGCAGGGCTGATCCCGTCCGGGGCCTGGTGATCTCGGCGCCCGCGCGCTATCGATGCCCCATGACGGACGACACCCGGATCGCGTACGACACCCGGCGCGGCCTGCCCGCGCCGCCGGCGCTCGGCGCCGCCGCCCTGCCTCCCGGCACTTACGCCGGGCAGGTGGTCCTCGTGACCGGCGGCGGCACCGGGCTGGGCCGGGCCATCGCCGCCGAATTCGCGCGGCTCGGCGCCGACCTGGTGATCGCGAGCCGACGGGCCGAGCGGCTCGAGGCGGCGCGGCAGGACCTGGCGGCCGTGCCCGGCGCGGGACGGGTGGCGGCCGCCGTCTGCGACATACGGGACCCCGAGCGGGTCGCGGAGGTCTTCGACGCGGCCGAGGCCGCCTTCGGGCTGCCGGACGTGCTGGTCAACAACGCGGCCGCGAACTTCCCCTCCCCCGCCGAGGACCTCTCGCCCCGGGCCTGGCGTGCGGTGGTGGACATCACCCTGACCGGCACCTGGTTCATGACGCGGGAGTTCGGCCGCCGCCACCTCGCCGCGGGCACTCCCGGCTCGATCGTGAACATCGGCGCCTCGTACGCGTGGACGGGCGGGCCCGGCTTCGCCCACAGCGCGGCCGCCAAGGCGGGGGTGAAGAACCTCGTGGAGACCCTCGCCGTCGAGTGGGGCCCGTACGGCATCCAGATCAACGGGCTCGTGCCGGGCCTGTTCCCGCACGCCGACATGACCGGGGACATCCGCGACGGCCTGGACCGCGCGGCGCCCGACGACCGGGCCGGGCGGCAGCCGGCCCTGCGGGTGGGCGAACCCCGGGAGCTGGGCTGGGCCGCGACCTTCCTGGCCTCGCCGTACGCCCGGTTCGTCACGGGCCACACCCTGGTGGTCGACGGGGCGAACTGGCAGCGCCGGGCGCTGGTCAACCCCGAGGTGGTACCCGTGCGCGAGCAACTGGGCCGAGGCCCCTTCGCGGGGCCCGGGGCCAACTAGCGGCACTAGCCCCCCGTGAAGTGCGGCGGGCGGCCGGCGGCTTTGGCTCCGTAGCCCTCGCGGCAGTCGTCCGAGGTGAGGGTGAGGGCGGCCGTCATGGCGACGCGGTCGAGGGCGGAGGGCAGGGCCGCGTCCGCGTAGGCGTCGACCGCGCGCTTGATGCCCTGGACCGCGAGGGGGGCGTTGGCGGCGATCTCCCCGGCGAGGCCGCGGGCCGCGGCGTTCAGCTCCGGGCCGGGCACGACCAGTTGGACCAGGTTCAGCCGCTGCGCGGTCGCCGCGTCGATGCGGCGGCCGGTCAGGGCCAGGTACTTGGCCCAGCCCGCGCCCGCCTCCCGGGCGATGCGCAGGTCTCCGCCCGCGTCCACCGCCACGCCCAACCGGGCTTCGGGCAGGGCGAAGACGGCGTCCTCGGCCGCCACCCGGATGTCGGCCATCAGGGCCAGCTCGAAGCCGAAGCCGAGGCAGTACCCCTGGACGGCGGCCACCACCGGCTGCGGGAGGCGGGCGAGGACCGCGAAGCGCTCGTGGACCCAGCGGATGCCCTCGTAGTAGTTGCGGGTCCGCTCGGCGGCCGATCCCCCGGTGATCGCGCCGCCGGGAGCGGTCACGTCGATGCCCGCGCAGAAGGCCCGGCCCTCGGCCCGCAGCAGTACCGCGCGGACCGAGGGGTCGAAGCGGATCCGGTCCGCCAGCAGACCCAGCTGGCGGGTGGACTCCCAGCTCCATCCGTTGAGCTGGTCGGGGCGGCACAGGGTGAGGACCGCGAGGCCGTCGGCCGCGGTCTCCAGCCGGATCCGCTCCTCCCCCTCCGCGATCTCCGTGCTGACGGTGTCGATCACGCCGGCTGCACCCCCCGCACTAGGTCTGACGGATCGTCAGACTAGAGGGTGCCCGGTCACCGGGGGAAGAGCTCGAACGGGACCGCCGGACGGCCGCCGAACCGGGCCGCCGCCTGCTGGGCGTTGCCGGTGAGGAAGGTGCGGACGTACTCCGCCGGGTCCTGGTCGGTGAGCCCCTCGATGTACGACTTGTGCTCCATCAGGGACTCGATCGACCGCAGCAGTCCCGGACCGGCGTCGGCCGCGTGCGTCGGCGTGCTGGAGCCGGACACCGCGACCCAGCGCACTCCGTTCCACGGCTCCAGGCCCTGCTCGGTGAGGAGTTCGGGAAAGATCCACCGGTTCCCGGCGTCACCGGCCGCGTCCAGGGTGGCCCGGCCGACGGCCTTGTGGTCGGGGGTGTTCCAGTAGCCGCCGCCCTGCGCGCCGCCCCACGTGTCGCGGTGGTTGAGCGTGACCACCAGCTCCGGACGGTGCCGGCGGATGGCCGCCGCGATGTCCCGGCGCAGGTCGAGGCCGTATTCCACGACGCCGTCGCGGTAGTCGAGGAACTCCACCTCGGACACGCCGACGACGGCCGCACTCGCCCGCTGCTCCGCTTCGCGCAGCGGGCCGCACTCGTCGGGGGCGAGGCCGTCGATGCCCGCCTCGCCCCGGGTGGCGAGCAGGTAGACGACCTCGCGGCCTCCGTCGGTCCAGTCCGCGATCGCGGCCGCGCATCCGTACTCCAGGTCGTCCGGGTGGGCGACGACGGCGAGGGCGCGCTGCCAGTCGGTGGGCATGGGCTGCAAGGGCGTGGGCTGTTCACGCTGTTCGGTCATGCCCCGCACCATAAACGAACGGCCCGGCGCGGCCCGGTCAGGCCTCGCCGCGCACCAGGGCCAGCAGCCGGTCCAGGACGCGCGGGCCGCCCGCGCGGACGCCGTCGTGCTCGAACTCGTCCGTCACCCAGGTCCGCAGGCCCCGTACGGCGCGTGCGGTCTCCAGGGAGTGCGCGGTGTCCACGTACATGTCGTCGTGGTAGACGGCGGCGGCCACCGGCACCTCGTTGGCGGCGAGCCGGTCCGGGTCGTAGAGGGGTTCCCAGCCGGTACGGGCGGCCAGCAGGTCGGCGGTCTCGCGCAGCGGGGCGAGGGAGGGGTCCACGGTGAAGTGCCAGGGGTGGATGGTCTCGCCGGTGAAGAGGAGGGGCTCGTCGCCCGCGAGGGTCTTGGCGGCGTCGAAGCGCGGGTGTCCGGCGCGCACCCGCTCGGCGGCCCAGGCGGTGGGCACGGCCGGGTCCTGGGCGTAGATCGCCTCGTGGACCAGCGCGTAGAGGGGGTGTCCGGCGAAGGAGAGCAGCGCGCGGGCGCCCTCGAGAAAGGCGTCGGACAGGGCGGGGCCGGCGGGGGTCCGGACGAAGGCGTCCTCCAGCAGGTAGTGCAGCTGGTGGCTGCCGTCTCCGGAGCCGAGGAGCAGGCCGAGGGACTGGAAGGCCTCGACGGTGAGGCGGTAGCCGCCGGGGAGTTCGGCCGGGCGCTCGGCGAGGTGGGCCGCGATCCGGCGGGCGCGCTCCACGTCCATCGGGTACCGGCGGTAGTGGGCCAGGTTCTTGCGCTCGATGCGGGGATACGCCGCCTCGTACACCTCGTCGGCGGTGGCGGTCAGGGAGGGGAGGCCACCGGTGATCAGGGCGGCGGTGAGGCCTTCGGGGGCGGTGGAGAGGTAGCGGGTGGCGCAGAATCCGCCGAAGCTCTGGCCGAGCACGGTCCACGGGGCGCCTCCGGTCAGGGCGGGGCGGATGGCTTCGGCGTCGCGCACGATGGAGTCGGAGCGGAAGTGGGCGAGGTACTCGGCCTGCTGGGCGGGGGCGCCGCGCAGCGGCAGGGTCTGCCGGTTCAGCGGGGTGGAGCGTCCGGTTCCGCGCTGGTCGAGCAGGAGGACGCGGTAGTCGGCCACGGCCCGCTCCAGCCACGCCTGCCGGCCGGTGAACCGCCGGGCCCCGAAGCCGGGTCCGCCCTCCAGGTAGAGCAGCCACGGCAGGGTCTGCGGGTCCTTGCCGGAGGCGACGACCTCGCGGGCGTACAGCTCGATCTGCTCGCCGTCCGGGCGGGAGTGGTCCAGGGGGACGGTGAACCGGTGGTCGGTGAGGACCGTTCCGGGCTGGCGGTAGACGTGCTCGACGGTCACGGACGGTCCCTGGGGTGCGAGGAGGTGAGGAGACCCGTGCCCGGTCGGGTCGCGGCCGGGCACGGGATGGCGTTCCGGTGAGTCTAGTACGGGTCCCCGCGGGCGGGCGGGGCTTACGGGAACTCGACCACCGAGCGCAGGACCTCGCCGCGCTCCATCCGGGCGAAGGCGTCCTCGACCCCGTCGAGGGGGATGGTTTCGGAGACGAAGGCCTCCAGGTCGAGCCGGCCCTGGAGGTAGAGGTCGATCAGCAGCGGGAAGTCGCGCTCGGGCAGGCAGTCCCCGTACCAGGAGGACTTCAGGGCGCCGCCGCGGCCGAAGACGTCCAGCAGCGGGAGCTCGAGCTGCATCTCCGGGGTCGGGACGCCGACGAGGACCACGGTCCCGGCCAGGTCGCGGGCATAGAAGGCCTGCCGGTAGGTCTCCGGGCGGCCCACGGCGTCGATGACCACATCGGCGCCGTTGCCGTCGGTCAGGCCTTGGACGGCCTTGACCACGTCCTCGCCGCGGCCGTTGACGGTGTGCGTGGCGCCCAGTCCGCGCGCCCACTCCAGTTTCCGGTCGTCGAGGTCCACCGCGATGATCTTCGACGCGCCCGCCAGCCGGGCGCCGGCGACGGCCGCGTTGCCCACGCCCCCGCAGCCGATGACGGCGACGGAGTCGCCCCGTCCGACGTTGCCGGTGTTCAGGGCGGCGCCGAGGCCGGCCATCACCCCGCAGCCGAGGAGTCCGGCGGCGGCCGGCGAGGCGGCGGGGTCCACCTTGGTGCACTGGCCCGCCGCGACCAGGGTCTTCTCCGCGAAGGCGCCGATCCCGAGCGCCGGGGAGAGCGGGGTGCCGTCCTCCAGGGTCATGGGCTGGGCCGCGTTGTGCGTGGCGAAGCAGTACCAGGGGCGTCCACGCCTGCAGGCCCGGCAGGTTCCGCACACCGCACGCCAGTTGAGGACGACGAAGTCGCCGGGGGCCACGGAGGTGACGTCCGGGCCGACCGATTCCACGATCCCGGCGGCCTCGTGGCCGAGCAGGAAGGGGAACGCGTCGTTGATGCCGCCCTCGCGGTAGTGCAGGTCGGTGTGGCAGACCCCGCAGGCCTGTACGCGGACGAGCGCCTCGCCCGGTCCCGGGTCGGGCACGAGGATCGTCGTCGTCTCCACCGGTGCGCCCTTGCTCCGGGCGATGACCCCTCGTACGCGGTGCGTCACGTCGTAACCCCGTTCTGCTCTGGTCGGTTCCCGCTCAGAACGTACACGGGCGCCGCCCGGCACGGGAGTTGCCTCACTCCGGAGCTCGATATCCAGCCAGCTCAGGAGGTACGGAGGCACGCAGGGCGGCGCCGAAGGCGGCCACCGCGGGGTGGGCGCCGCCTCCGCTGCGGAAGGCGAGGTTGGTACGGCGCTGCATGCGCAGGCGGGTCAGGCGGACCGCCGGATCGGCGGGGCCGGTGATCCCGAGCTGCGGTACGACGGCCACGCCCTGCCCGGCTGCGACCAGGGCGAGCACGGTGGCGAACTCGTCGACCCGGTGGCGGACCCGCGGGGTGAAGCCGGCGGCCTGGCAGGCCCGTTCGGTCATGGCGTGGCAGAGGGTGCCGGGGGTCGCGGTGATCCAGGGGTCCTGCGCGTGCGCGCGCAGGACGGCGCCCTGTTCGTCTCCCGGAGGTGGTTCGCAGGCCCGCGCCGCGGGCGCGGCCAGGTACATCGCCTCCCGGTAGAGCGGCTCGGTGGCCAGGCCGGGCTCCGGGTCGGCGGGCACGAAGTCGTAGGCATGGACCAGGGCCACGTCGAGGTCGCCCGAGCGCAGGGCGTGCGCGACCGCGGCCGGGTCGGTCTCGCGGACCATCGGCTCGAGTCCCGGGTGGCGCCGGGCGAGGACGGTCAGGGCGGCCGGGACGAGGGCCCGGGTGGCGGTGGGGAAGGCCCCGATGCGCAGGGCTCCGGCCAGGCCGCCGCGTGCCTCGGCCAGATCGGACTCGGCCTGTTCCAGCCGTTCGAGAACGGCCTCGGCGTGGCCGACCAGGTGCTGCCCGGCCGGGGTGAGGCGGACCCGGCGTCCGGTGCGTTCCAGCAGCGGGAGTCCCGCTTCCCGTTCGAGGACGGCGAGTTGCTGGGATACCGCCGAAGGGCTGAAGGCGAGGGCTTCGGCGACGGCGGCGATGGTCCCGCGGCGGGCCAGTTCGCGCAGCAGTCGCAGGCGTCGTACGTCGAGCATCGGCTCAGCTTACGTGTCGGGTAAGAAATGCGAACTGGATTCGTGGCTCGGGGCGGGCCAGGCTCGACGGCATGGCACAGGACATCGCCGGTATCACCGGCATCACTGAAATCGTCAGCGGAGACGTCGACGCGGGCCTCTCCCTGCGCGGGATCCACGTACCGCTCGTCACCCCCTTCACCCGCGCGGGGAACGTGGCCGCCGAGGCCCTGGAGGCGCTGGCCCACGAGGTCCTCGACGGGGGCGCGGCCGGGATCGTCGCCCTCGGCACCACCGCCGAGAGCGCCACCCTCGACGAGGCGGAGCGCGATCTGGTCACCGGCGTCTGCGCCCGGGTCTGCGAGGAGCGGGGAGCCCTGCTGACCGTGGGCGCGGGGGCGAGCGGGACGCGGGCCGCCGAGGCCTCGCTGGCCCGGCTGGCGCGGTGGCCGCAGGTGCGGGCGGCGCTGGTGACCGTACCGCCGTTCGTACGGCCCTCGGCGGCGGGGGTGCTGGCGCATTTCGCGAGGCTGGCGGAGGTGAGCCCGGTACCGCTGATCGTCTATCACGTTCCGTACCGCACGGGGCAGTCGCTGGACTGCGCCGCGCTGCGGGCGCTCGGCTCGCTGGACGGGGTCGCCGGTGTGAAGTACGCGGCCGGCTCGCTCGGGCAGGACGCCGTGGCGCTGCTGGGGGACCTGCCGGCCGGGTTCGAGGTGCTGGCCGGGGACGACGCGTACCTCTCGCCGCTGCTGGCGCTGGGGGCCGCGGGCGGGATCCTGGCCTCGGCGCACCTGGCGACGGGCCGGTTCGCGGAGCTCGCCGGGGCCTGGCGGGCGGGTGACGCGGCGCGGGCGAGGCCGCTCGGGCATGCACTGGCCCGGATGTCGGCGGCGGTCTTCGCCGAGCCGAATCCGGCGGTCGTCAAGGGCGTGCTGCACGCCCAGGGGCGCATCCCGGCGCCGGACGTGCGGCTCCCGCTGCTGCCGGCCTCCGGGGCGGCGGTGGCGGCCGTCCTGGAGGTGCTGACGGATCTCTGAGGAGCCGGGGCCGGACCGGGCGCGGGCCGCGGCGCAATAGCCGAAAAACGTCCGCGATGGGCGATTCGCGCATAAAGCACCTGTCGCCCGAATCCGGCCCACGGAGAGCGGACTTGCCCGTATTCGCCGAAGGGGCGCGGCCGGCCCGCCGACCCGTGATGTGAGTCACTCGGAACGCGTCAACATCATTTCGTCCGAGGGGTCGATTCCCTTGTGCCGAAAAGAAAGTTGGGTACGGCGCGAAGCGCCCGCCAAGGTCATTTTCGGGGCGGAAGGCAGGAAGTCGATCTACCGGTGGAATTCGGGCCTTGTTCGGGCCCGGCGGGCTCGCCTACGGTCACCCTCATTCCCGGTGGTCCGCAGCCGAAACCGGCCACCCCCGGGGCCTCTCCGTCCCCCCACGTGAGGAAATGCGCCATGCCCGCAAAGGGAAAGCACCGTCGGCCGAAGCACAACCCGATCACCCGCAAGCTGGCCCTCGTCGGCACCGGTGGCGCGGCCCTCACCCTCCCGCTGATCAGCGCGACCTCCGCCGGAGCGGTGCAGACGGCCACCGCTCCCACGGCTCGCACCGCCGCCCCCGCGGCGACCACCGCCACTCCCACGACCTATTCCGTGGTCGCCGGTGACACGCTTTCCGAGATCGCGGCGGAGCATTCCGTGAGCGGCGGCTGGAAGAAGCTCTACGCGGCGAACCGGAGCGTCATCGGCGACAACCCGGCGGTCATCCGGCCCGGTATCAAACTGAAGCTCGACACCAAGGCGGCGACCACCGAAACCGCCCGCGCGAGCAGGTCCGCCGCCCGGACCCCCCTCACCTACGCGAACAACCTCGACGGATGGATCCGCGAGTCCCTGGCCGTCATGGCCAAGCACGGAATTCCCGGCACCTACAACGGAATTCACCGCAATGTGATGCGGGAGTCCTCGGGCAACCCCCTCGCCATCAACAACTGGGACATCAACGCCCGGAACGGCATCCCGTCCAAGGGCCTGCTCCAGGTCATCGACCCGACGTTCAAGGCCTACCACGTGCCCGGCACCTCGCTGGACTCGTACGACCCGGTCGCCAACATCACCGCCGCGTGCAACTACGCGGCGGCGCGCTACGGCTCCATCGACAACGTCAACGGACCCTACTGAGCCTGAGCCCCTTGCGGGCCCGCGCGAGGGTGCGCAGGGGCGCCACCAGCCCGTAGCCGACGTCCCGGCGCAGGGCGGTGGCCCCCGCCCGCTCCACGGCGGTCAGCTGGTGTTCCATCAGCTCCGCCATGGTCGCGGTCACGGGGCGCAGCCCCGGTTCGGCGAGTTCGAGGATGCCGTGCGCGGCGTCGAGGGCGGTCCGGGCCCGTCGCGTCTCGGCGGCGAGGAGGGCCCGTACGGCATGGGTGTCGCGGGCCTGTTCGAGGTCGGCGCGGGTCACGCCGTGCTCGTCGAGGCGGGCGCGGGGGATGCAGAGGCGGCCGTCGGCCAGGTCCCCGGCGAGGTCCGCGAGGAAGTCGACGCGCTGGGCGGCGTCGACGAACCGCCGCCAGCCCGCGGCCTGTTCGGCGTCGGGGCCGCCCTGGTACTGGAGGCCGGTGAAGACCAGCACCCCCGGCCAGGCGTAGGCGTCGAGGTAGGCCTGGAAGTCCTCCTCGGCGGCGAAGCCGTCGAAACCGGCCTCCGCGGTGGCGGCGCCTTCGAGGAACCGGGAGACCCAGTGCGCGGGCAGCGCGCGGGAGTCCACGGCGTGCGCGTAGGCGCGCAGCACGGGGTCGGGGCTGTCCCCGGTCTTCAGGGCCGCTTCGACGCGCTCGGTCAGCGCGGCCAGGTGGGCGGCCCGCTCCGCAGGGGTGCCGGTCTCGGCCACGTCGTCGACCAGGTTCATGAACGCGAGGCCGGCCGCGAGCCAGGGCACCAGGGGCGGCGCTGCGAGCAGACGCAGCGCGAGGTACGGGGCGGGTTCGCGGCGGAGCACCCGGCGGGCGGCGCGGGTGTAGTCGTCCCGCAGCCGGGTGCCGGATATCCCGGCGGCCGTGAGGGTGGTGCGCCAGCTCGGCATGGTGGTCCTGCTCCTTGGAAACGGTGCGGAGACCAGGATCGCAGACCCCGGGCGGCGGGCTTCGGCCGCCTCAGGAGCGGTAGACCTTCCGGACCTTGCCGTCGGTGCCGGCCAGCACGTAGCCGCCTTGCCCGTACGCGTCGCTTAGGTAGGGCCGCATGGACGGGCTCTGGTCCATCATCCACGGCTCGACGATCACGTAGCGGGAGGTCGGGTTCGCCACGCCCAGGTCCTGCTTGGCCTGCTCCAGGAGGGCGGGCAGGGTGTCCCATTCGACCTTGGCCATGTCGATGAGCGGAACGCGGTCCTTGACCGTGCCGGCGGGGCCGGTGCGGGTGACCCCGCCGTCGCGGTACTGCCAGGAGTCCACGGTCTTGGCTCCGGGGGCGGTGGGGACGTCCGCGATGACGTAGGCGTCGTAGATGCGCAGGTTCACGAAGCTGGTGGTGCCGGTCTGCTGCTTCAGGGCCGCCAGGGCGGCCCGGATGCCGGCCGGGGTGAGCAGACTGCCCTCGGCCGCGGCGCCCTTGCCCTTGCTCGCCTTGGGTCCGGGGGCCGAGGGCGCCACCGGGACCTCGCTGCCCGAGGGGGCGGCGCTGCTGACGGCGCCGCCCGGGCGGCCGGCGCCTCCCTTCGCGTTGCCGCCGGATGCCGTGCCGTCCGGCAGCAGCTTGACGATCCCGACCGTGCCGGCGACGAGGACCGCCGCGAGGACCGCCCCGAGCAGGACCGGGCGCCTGCGCGGGGCCGCCGCCGGGAGGGGTGTGGTGGTGGCGTACGGGTGGGGCATCGGGCCGAAGGGCGGCGGTGTGGGCGGCCCGTACTGTCCGACGGCCGGCGAAGCCGCGGGGGCTGCCGGGGCGGCGGGGGCCGCGGGGCCTGCCGGGGCCGCGGCGAGAGCGGTGCTCGCATGCCGGAGCAGCTGTTCCAGCTGCTCCGCGCCGGGCCGCGCGGCCGGATCCCGTGCGAGCAGGCGCTCCAGTACGGGCGCCAGGGGGCCGGAGCGTACGGGCGCCGGGATCGGCTCGTCGAGCACGGCCACCACGGTGGCCAGGCTGGTGGCCCGGCGCAGCGGGTGGACCCCCTCCGCGGCCACGTACAGCAGCATGCCGAGCGACCACAGGTCGGAGGCGGCCAGCCCCTCCTCCCCGCGGACGCGCTCGGGTGCGATGTACTCCGGCGAGCCGATCAGCATGCCGGTGGAGGTGAGCCCGGTCGAACCGTGCAGGGCCGCGATGCCGAAGTCGGTGAGCACCGCCGATCCGTCGGGCCGCAGCAGCACGTTGGCCGGTTTCACGTCCCGGTGCAGGACCCCTTCGGCGTGCGCGGCGCGCAGGGCGGACAGGAGCTCGAGGCCGAGCCGGAGCACGTCCGCCGGCGGCAGCGGGCCGGTCGCCAGCCGGTCGTGCAGGGAACCGCCCCTGACCAGTTCCATCACGATCCACGGATGGCCGTCCGACCCCTCGGCGGGCTCGACGATGTGATGGATCGTCACCACGTGCGGGTGGGCGAGGCGGGCCAGCGCCCGGGCCTCCCGCACGGCCCGTTCGCGGAGCTGGCCGGCGAGACCGGGCTGGGCGGCGGCGGTCGCCGGGTCCGGCGGGCGCACCTCTTTGAGTGCGACCTCGCGGTGCAGTGCGATGTCGCGGGCGCGCCAGACCGTGCCCATGCCACCGCTGCCCAGGGGCGCCACCAGCTCGAAGCGCCCGTCGATCGGCTGTCTGCCGGCCTCACTCGTGTCCATGGCCGGTCATCGTAGGGGGCGCCGGTGTCAGCAGCGTCGGCGGTCCACCGTGAGGATGCCCTGTACGGCGGTGACCGTGCGGTCGTGGCATCCGCCGGGCGCCGCGGACCCGTACCGGAGGGAGCGGGCCGAGGTGGTGGCGACGGCGTGCCGCTGGTCCCGGGGGACGTTCGCGGTGTAGGTGGCGTCGCCCGTGTACCGGTCGTCGAGCCGGGCGGCGTCGACCTTCCGGCCGCCGCGCAAGGTGGCGGTGTCGGCGCGGTCGCCGAGCGAGAGGACGGTGCGCAGCCGGTCGCCGGCGCCGAGGGTGGTCTCGCCGTCCATCGTGTAGGTGCGGTGGGTACGGGTGGCGGTGGCCCCCCGGGTGACCGTCTCGTGGTCGGTCCAGGTGGCGGTGAGCGCGTCGCGCTTCTCGCCCTCGGTCCAGCGGTGCACGGAGGTGTGGTGCACGGCGCGGGTGACGGTGGTGGTGACCCGCCCGTGGGAGGTGTCGAGGTGTCCGCCGACGGTCAGCCGGTGGCCGCCCTCGGTGTCGAGGCGGTGCTCGCCGCCGGGTGCGGCGGGAGTCCAGCGGGAGGAGTTGGCCGGGGCGCCCTCCTCGTGCCGGGTGAGGGCGCCGGTGACGACCTCGCGTGCCTCGTCCTGCCACAGCAGCAGGTTGGTGGGGGTGCTCCAGCCGCTCTGGCCGGCCGGTACCCCGGCCACGGACACCTCGATGCGGTGCGGGCGGCCGTCGTTGAGGAGGGCGGCGTACGGGGTCAGGTCGTAGCGGATCGGCTGGACGTCGAAGGCGCGGGGGCCGGGGGTGACGTACCAGAGGAAGGGGTTGGACCAGCCGCCGGTCCAGACGGTGGGGAAGGGCGCGGCGATGCCGGCGAGCTGTCCGTCGACGGAGACCCGGACCTCGCGGTAGGGGCCCCCTTCCGCCGTGCAGGAGTACGGGGCCGCGGCCGGGGTGGTCATGTACCAGTACTCCTCGCAGCCGCCGCCCGAGCCGGTGGCGTACACCTCGGCGAGGAGGCGTTCGGTGTTGCGCGGCGTGGTGACGGACGGCGTGGTCAGGGGCAGGACGCGGTCCGGGGTGTCGGACGCGGCCGGGGTGGTGCCCTCGGCGGCGTAGAAGGTGAGGGTGACCTTGACGTCGATGACCCCGGTGTAGGTGTCGTTGACCACGTTGCCGATGAGCATCTCGACGGGCTGCGGGCGGGCGAGCGTGTCGCGGTAGCGGGTGACGTCCTTCTCGACGGACCAGGTGATGCCGTCCGGCGAGGGCTGGGGCGTGGAGGTGCGCAGGATCTCGACGCCGCCGAGGGAAACGTGGCCGAGGCGGTCGTACTGGCGGCCCTTGACCTTGCCGTCGAGGCGCAGGACCACGGCGGCCCAGTGGTCGGCGCCGCAGCCCTCGGGCGGGGCGTAGCTGCCCCGGTACGGGGTGAAGTCGCGGAACTGGGCCTCGGCGAGGGTCACTTCGCAGGACCTGGTCCCGGGCCGGGCGACGGACGGAGCGGGGGTGAGGGGGTCGTGCCAGTCGGTGCCGAACTCGGCGGGCGGCGCTTCGCCTCCGGGGGCCGGTGCCGCCGCGGGCGCGGGTGCGGGTGCGGGTGCCGGTGCGGGGGCGGCGGCGTTCGCGGGTCCCGCGGTGCCGGCCAGGGTGGCCGCGGCGAGGGTCAGCGCGCCGAGCAGGCCCATGATCCTGTGTCGTCTCATGGGCCAGCAGTGAAACCGGCTCGCCCGGGCGGCGCCAGATCCGATGTCCCGGCCCTGGCTTGAAATCGCCGGTCCAAGCGGCCTCAGCGCTTCGGGGCGCGGTACCGCTTGAGCAGCGCGGTGATCTTCTCGGGATCGGCCTTGCCGTTGAGTTCGGCGAGGAGGTCGTCGGGGCAGAGCTCGTACAGGTAAGCGCGTCGGCTCATGCCCCGTCCCTGCCCCGCCCGTCGCGCCCGGACACTCAGTCGCGGGAGTTGCCGAAGAGGATGCGGTAGCCGATCAGCAGGACCAGTGAGCCGGCGATGGCGGAGCCCCAGGTGGCGAGGTCGAAGAACTGGGTCTGGACCGGCCGGTCCAGGAACTTCGCCGAGAGCCAGCCGCCGGTGAAGGCGCCGGCCACGCCGATGAGGGTGGTGCCGATCAGGCCGCCCGGGTCCCGCCCGGGCAGCAGGATCTTGGCGATGCCTCCGGCCAGCAGTCCCAGGATGATCCAGCCGATGATCCCCATGTCCGTGCACTCCGTTTCGGTGTTCCGGTGCTTCTCCCCCCAGGACGCGGCCGGAGCCGGAACGGTTCTCCGACGCTCAGGGGTGGTGCACCGGGGCGAACGCGCCGAGCGGCGCGGCAGCCGCGGGGGCGGGGGCCGGGGCGGCCGCGGCAGCGGTCTCGGCAGCGGTCCGGACGGGGGCCTGGCCGGGCGGCGTACGGGTCAGCAGGAGCACGCCGCGCGCCGCGGCCAGCGCTCCCGCAGCGGCCAGCAGCACGCCCAGCGCGCCGCCCTGGAGGCGTTCGCCGAGCAGGACCATGCCGATGGCGGCCGCGGCCAGCGGGTTGGCCAGGTTGACCACGGCGAGCGGGGCCCCGAGCCCGCCCCGGTAGGCCCGCTGCGACAGGAGCATCCCGCCGACGGCGAACACCACGACGAGCAGGCCCACGGCGACGACCCGGGCGCTGAACAGGGATCCGCCGCGGCCGCCCGCCACGGCCACGGTCTGGGTGAGCGCCGAGGCGGCCGCCGAGGCCAGCCCGGAGGCGGTGGCGTGCCGCAGTCCGGAGCGCGGGTCCTTGACGGCGGTCAGCAGCAGGATCACCGCGGCCGTGGTCCCGGAGACGGCGAGCGCCTCGGCCAGGGTGAGCGTGTCGTCGGGGGCCGGCCCGGAGGCGGGGAGCAGCAGGAGTCCCAGGCCGGTGACGGTGGCCAGGGTGCCCCGCCATTCGGTGGCGGCCACCCGGCGCCCGGAGCCACGCGCCCCCAGGGGGACGGCGGCCACCAGGGTCAGCGCGCCGAGCGGCTGCACCAGTGTGAGCGGTCCGTACCGCAGGGCGGCCGCGTGCAGCAGGGCCGCGGCGGCGTTCAGTCCGGCCGACCACCACCAGGCGCCGTTGCCGAGCAGGGCCTTGGCCGTGCGTGCGGCTCCGGCGCGGGCGAGCCGCTCCTGGGCCACGGCGGCGGCCGCGTAGGCCACGGCGGAGGCGAGGCACAGGCCGACGGCGAGGGCGGTGGCGTTCACCGTTCGGCTCCGGCGGGCACGGGCGCGGCGCGGCGCGGACCGGGCAGCCCGCGTACGGGGATACCGGCGGCTGCCGGGCGCGGTATCAGCAGCAGGGCCACTGCGAGGAGCAGGGTGGCCACGAGGGCGTCGAGCCAGTAGTGGTTGGCGGTGCCGACGACCACGAACAGGGTCAGCGCGGGGTGCAGCAGCCACAGGGCGCGCCACCGGCCGGAGGTGGCGGCGATCATGCCCAGCGCGAGCATCAGGGCCCAGCCGAAGTGCAGGGAGGGCATCGCCGCGAACTGGTTGGCGAGGGTGTCGGTGGCAGGCGCTGCGCCGTAGACGCTGGGGCCGTAGACCTGTCCGGTGTCGATCAGGTGCGCCGCCCCGAGCATCCGCGGGGGCGCGAGCGGGAAGGCGAGGTGCAGGGCGAGGGCGGCTCCGGTGAGCACCGCGAGGACGCGGCGCGCCCAGAGGTAGTGGTCGGGCCTGCGCAGGTAGAGCCAGATCAGGAAGAGTGCGGTGGCCGGGAAGTGGACGGCCGCGTAGTACGTGTTGGCGGTGTGGACGAGGGCGTCGCCGTGGAGCAGCAGGCGCTGTACCGCTCCCTCGCCGGGGAGGTGGAGGGCGCGCTCGGCGTCCCAGATCCGCGCGGCGTTGCCGAAGGCCTCCGCGGTGCGTCCGGTCGAGAGGGTCCGGCCCGCTTTGTAGACGGTGAACAGCCCCGCGACGAGCAGCAGCTCGCGTATGAGGCGGCGGCGTGCGGCCTTCCGGTCGGCCGCCGCCCCGGCGGGTGTGGTCTGGGAGGTCATCCCCCGGTCTCTCTTCCTGTTGCGCACAGATCGACACGCCAGTGTATCGATACATTCACGTATCGATACGATGGTGTACCGATACGCTCGCGTTCCCGTACACTCGCAGTGGAAGATGCCGCCCGAGGCGCCCCCGAGGAGAGCCGCACCCCATGACGCCGACGCCGACCCCCGCGCGCCGTTCCAAGATCACTCCGGAGCGGGAGCAGGAGTTCTTCGACGCCGTCCTGGAGCAGCTGCGCGAGCACGGGTACGAGGCGCTGACCATGGAGGGCGTCGCCGCGCGGGCCAGCTGCGGCAAGTCCACGCTCTACCGGCAGTGGAGGACCAAGCCCCGGCTCGTCGCCGCCGCCCTGCGCGCGAACCGGCAGGGGACGCTCGTCGCGGTGGACACCGGGACCCTGGCGGGCGACCTGCGCGAGGCGGCCCGGATCGCGGCCTGCACCTCGGGGCGCGACACCCGGCTCATGCAGGCCCTCGGGCACGCGGTGCTCAGCGACGCGGAACTCCAGGCGGCTCTGCGCGAGGCGCTGGTCGAGCCGGAGCTGGCCGCCTTCGCCGCGATGGTGGAACGGGCGGTGGCGCGCGGGGAGATCACCGCGGACCACCCGGCCGTGGAGTTCCTGCCCGCGCAGCTGATGGGCGTGCTGCGCATCCGGCCGGTGCTCGAAGGGCGTGACGCCGACGCCGACTACCTGCTCCGCTTCGTCGAGGCGGTCGTGCTCCCCTCCCTGGGCCTCACACCGCCGGGAGCCGCCCGGATCGCCGGGACCCCCTGAACCGGCGGGCCGCCGTCCCGATGACCGGACGGCGACCTGCCCGCGCTGCCTCGTGGGGACGGCGGCAGCGCGCCAGTCGGACCGGGCGGCGGTCATTCACGCGAGGAGTGGCCGCCGTACGGTCCGACCGGCGGTCATCCACGCGAGGCGTGGCCGCCGTACGGTCCGATCGGCCCGCGGAAGGGACGACCCGTCGTCAGCGGACCGCGCCCATGGTGCGGGTGAACTCCTCCGGGTCGGAATCGAAGCCCTGCAGGCGTGCGTCGAGGGCCCAGGCCCCCGAGGCGTCGCGGGTGAACTCCGCCACCGTCGCCGCCGTGGCGGACGAAACGGAGCCGAAGTCGCCCTGGGCGAGGTCCGTATAGCCCTCGCGGATGCGCAGACCGGTGCCGGCGACATCGCCGAAGGTGAGGGCGCGCCCCGCGCCCGTGTCCTGGATGATCACCCCGACCACCACGCGCCGCAGATCCGGTGCCATCCGGTGGAGTTCGAGGGTCATCACCTCGTCGAAGCCGAAGCCCTGGCCCGTGTGGCTGTCCCGGTTCAGGGTGATGGTGCCGTCGGGTGAGCGGCTGCCGAAGTGGACCAGGTGGACGGGTACCCCGTGCGGGTCCGCGGCCCCGAAGACCGCGGCGACGATGTCGAGGTCGTGCGCGGGCGTTCCGGCGGGGCTGGGGTCCCACCGCAGCGCGACTTCGACCTTGGCCAGGCCCTTGCGTACACCAGTCACCGAACTCCCCCTTCGCTTACGGGTATTGCCGGGCCATGGTCCCACGTGTCCCCCGCCGGGGCCCGAACGACCGTACGTTCCCGGCCAGTACGCCGTTCAGGTGGCGAGGTCGATCCGTACGGTCTCCACCCAGGCCGGGGGCGCGGGCGGGTCCTCCCCGACGAGCGCGGCGATCAGCCGGCAGGACGGTGTCTCCTCCGGCCAGGGGGTGTACCCGTCGGTCAGCACGATCACCACGTTCGGCCGGTCGGGCAGGGCCAGCGCGGCGCTGATGCCGACCCGCATGTCCGTGCCCCCTCCGCCGGCCAGGGTCACCTCGCCGGCGCTGCGCACCCGGGTCACGGCGTGGACGTCGGCGTCGCAGGCGAGTACGGCGACCCGGTTGCCGCCGACGCCCACCTCCCGCAGCACTCCGGTGACTTCGGCGAGCGCGGCGGCGAGGTCGTCGGGGCCCATGGACCCCGAGGTGTCGATGACGACGGCCACCCGCGGCAGCGGCCTGCGCAGGCTGGGCAGCACCACCCGGCCGCCGAGCGCGGGAGTGCGGCGCGAGGGGCGGCGGTAGGTGTAGTCCACCGCGCCGGCGGCCCAGGCGGCGGCCTCGCGGACCGCTCCGGACAGGGCTTGGCGCCAGTCGACCGTGGGCTCGAGCAGCTCCTCGGCCCACCGGGCCCAGCCTTCGGGGATCCGGCCCCGGGTGCGCTGGTGGGCCCGTACGGCCTGGGCGGTCTGCCGGCGCAGTGCCTCGGCCTCGACCGGGCCGACCCGGGCGGGGCCGGCGTCTTCGCCGAGCTCCCAGGGCGCGGGGGTGCCGTGCGCGCCGGAACCGCAGTCGGGCCCGTGGGGTGTGCGGGGTATCGCCGACAGGTAGCCCTCGAACAGGCCGCCCGTGGGCAGGCCGTAGAGCCTGGGCTCCATCCGCCCCTCGGGCAGCGCCAGCCCGTCGGCGAGCAGGTCGTCGTTGATCTCGCAGTCCTGGGCGATGTTGACCCGGACGTGATCGCGCTGGTCGGCGGCGGGCAGGCGGTCGGCCCGGCCGTGGTGGTCGCGCAGAAGGTGCGCCACCTCGTGGATCCACACCCCGGCCAGTTCGACGACCGGGGTCGCCTCGACGAAGGCGGGCGAGACGTAGCAGCGCCAGTGCCGGTCGACGCCCATGGTCCGCACCCCGTCCGAGGGGACCACGGTCAGGGCGTACAGCGCGGAGGCGAGGTAGGGGCGGGCTTCGGCGGCCTTGTAGCGGGCCGCCAGCAGCTTCGCGCGGTCCAGGGCCGGGCGCACGGCGGCTCCGGGCTCAGTTGCCGCCCGGCAGTGAGCCGGACAGCTGGAGGAGTTCCACGAAGGCGTCGATACCGGCGGGCACCGGCCAGTCGAGGTCGCGCATCGCGGCGAGGTCGGCGGCGGCGCGGGCCGCGACATCGGGCACGCCCGCGTCCACGGCCTTGGCCAGGACCGCCCAGCCCGCCTCCCAGCGGGGGCGGGTGAGCTCGCTCTGCACGGCCGCGACCACGGCGATGAGGAAGGCCAGCTGCCGGTCGCCGCGCTCGGGCAGGGCGAAGGCGTCCGGGTCGGCCAGCACCCGGTCCGGGTCGGGCAGGTCGAGGTGCTCGAGGTACGAGAGGAGCTCGATCCCGGCGGCTTCGCCCACGGCGCCGGTGAGCGCGGCGGCCAGCGCCTCGCGGCCCGTCGAGGCCGCGTATCCGGTGGCGAGCAGCCGCAGGGCCATCTCCCAGGTGCGCGGGGAGGGCCAGCCGCGGCCTCGTCCGGCGGCCTCGGCCGGCATGTGGTGGACGAGGCCCGGCCGGGCGGTGAGGAAGCCGGAGACGGCGCCGCGGGCCCGGGCGGCCGAGCCGGATGCCTTGGCGGGATCGACGGCCGGGATGGCCACCTCGGGCCAGGTTCCGGCCATGCCGCGGGCCACCGTGCGCGGGTTGTGCGTCCAGTCGAGGTGGACGAAGCGGTTGGCGAGCGGCGGGCTGAGGTGCCAGCCGTCGGCGGCGCTGGCGGGCGGATTGGCCGCGGCGACGATCCGTACTCCCGCCGGGAGTTCGAGGCTGCCGACCCGGCGCTCCAGGACCACGCGCAGCAGGGCCGCCTGCACGGCTGGCGGGGCGGAGGACAGCTCGTCGAAGAACAGCAGGCCGTGGCCGGTCCGGGCGAGGCGTACCGCCCAGTCCGGCGGGGCCATGGGGACGCCGGTGGTGGCGGGGTCCTCGCCGACGATGGGCAGCCCGGAGAAGTCGGAGGGCTCGTGGACGCTGGCGATGACGGTCTCCAGCGGTACGCCGAGCGCGGTGGCCAGCTGTTCCATGCCGGCGGACTTGCCGATGCCCGGTTCACCCCACAGCAGGACAGGCTGATTGGCCGTCACGGCCAGGGCCAGCGCCTCCAGTTGGGGGTTGGTTGCGGGTTCGGTGCGGGTGGCGCTCAGCCGGGCGGCCAGGGCGTCGGCTGCGGCCAGGGCCCGGGCGGGCTGCGGCTGGGTTGCACTCATGCGGCGTCGTCCTCGTCCTCGTCCTCGTCCTCGTCTTCGTCGCGGTACTCCATGTGCTCGTCGAACCAGTCGGCGCCGATGCCGGGGAACTCCTCGTCGACGCGGTCCCGCAGGAAGGCGAGGTCGGCGCGCTTGTACCGGCGGATCTCCTGGGACAGCGACAGTTCCATCTCGTCGGTGACGTCGATCCGGGAGCCGGCCGCCAGCAGGGCCCTGACCAGATCCGCCGAACCGCCCCAGTGCACCGCGGACAGCAGCGGGGTGCGCTCCGCCTTGTCCCGCGCCTCCAGGTCGAGCCCGGCGGCCAGCAGGCGGGGCAGCAGCGCCTCGTGGTCGAGCAGGTGGAGCGTGTGCAGCAGCCCGCGTCCGCGTGCGTCCCGGATCCGGGGGTCCACTCCCGCGTCCAGCAGCGCCAGGACTCCCGGGGTGTCGCCGTGCTGGGCGCGCAGGAAGAGCTCGTGCCGCTGGGCCCGCAGGGCGCGCGGCAGCCGTCCCTCGCCCGTGGTCCAGATCTGCTGCACGGCGAAGCATCCGGAGACCGCGCCGCCGAACGCCCGCATGGCGCGCTCCCGTTGCTGTTCCTCGGGGGTGTGCGGTACGTCGAGTACGCCGCCTTTCGAGCGCACCTCGTGCCAGCCGCCGCGGCAGCGCACCCGTACCGGCCCGCCGGTGTCGGGGCCGGGCGGGCCCGCGGCCGGTCCGGCGCCGGGGAACAGCGCGGCGGCCACCAGCGGGTGCAGCTCGGGCGGGGTGATCCGGCCGGTGCGCACCAGTTCGAGGTCGGGCAGCGGCTGCCAGGTGTAGCGCGGCAGCGCGGGGACGGTGAGGGCTTCGGCCTGCTCGGCGAAGCGGGCCCGCAGCCGGTCGGTGCCTTCGGGTTCCAGCAGGAGGAAGGCGGGCCAGCCGAACGCCACCCGGAACCGGTCGCCCGCGCCGGCCGCCATGAGCCGCCTCGTCTCCGGGACCAGCCGGGCGAGCGCCAACGGCGGGTGCGAGAACAGGGCTTGGGGGTCGACCGACCGCTGGTACCGGCGCACGGCGGGCACGGTCAGGTCGCGGTCGATGCCCGCCGCCTCGTAGGCCGCGTCCATGTCCCCGGCGGCCTGCAGCCGGGCGATCCGTTCGGCGGGGCCGGTCGGTTCGCCGAAGCGCGCACCGAGCTCGGGCGCGCACCGGGCGTCCCAGAACGGGCGGGCGGCGGCCCAGCTTTCGGCGCGGGAGCCGCCTCCCGCGTACCGGTTCCCCTTCGCGGGGCGGAGGGGCGCGCAGTGCAGTGTCAGCCGCTGCGGGCCCTCGGTCATCGCGGGCGTGGTGACGGACAGGGTCGGGCCGTCGGCGCCGCCGTACGAGGCGAGCAGGATCCGCAGGTCGGGCTCGATGGTGGTGCGGCCGCCCAGCGTCCGCGGCAGGTGCCAGCGCAGCAGGTCCGGGGCGAAGTGGCGCAGGTCGTCCGCCACGGCCCCGGCGACGGCGGCGCCGTGGCGCGACGCGATCCCGGACAGGTCGAAGCCGACGTCGACGGCGGCGGTGGCGCAGGCCGCCCGCCAGTCACCGGCCAGCCGGTGCGCGGTGGCCTGCTCGATCATCCAGGCGGGGACGGCGTAGCGGCGGATCCGCTGCCAGGCCGGGCCGTCCTCGGGCCGGAAACCGCCGGGCTGCCGGCTCACCGGTACACGCTGCCGATGGCGCGCACGTCGGGGTGGGCGGCCCGGGCGGGGCGGAGGCGTTCGGTGAAGGAGCGCTTCACGCGGCGGGGCAGGCCGGGGCCCAGTCCGACGTACTCCAGCGGGCTGTCGGCGGGCACCGCGGCGAGCAGGCTCTTCGCACCGCGCCCAGTGAGGCCGGTGTGGCGCAGTTCCAGGCGGCGCAGGGGGCTGCCGGGGAGGGCGGCGGCGAGGGCGTACGCGCCTTCGTCGCCGGGGTCGTTGCCGGGGGCTCCGAGGCTCCGCTCGGACAGGGTCCGGCCGAGGTCCAGGGCCTCGATGCCGCTGAGGGACGCGGCCAGGGAGCGTGCTCCGGCGGCGCCGATGCCGTTGCCGCCGAGCCCCAGGCGGACCGGGTGCGCGGCGTCGGCCGCGGCTGCGGCGAGGGCCGCGGCGCCCTCGTCGCCGAGGTGGTTGGCCGGTACGTAGAGCTCGCGCACCCCGGCCTCCCGGATCAGGGCGGCGAGGAGAGGGGCGGCGTCGGGGCCGAGGCCGTTGCCTCCGAGGAAGAGCCGTTCCAGGGGCTGCCCGCGGTCCAGCAGGGCGTCGAGCAGGAGGCGTACCGCGTCGGCGCCCATCCCGGTGTTGACCAGGTCGAGGGTGCGCAGGGCGGTGTTGCGGCGGAGCAGTGCGGCCAGGGTGCGGGCGCCGTCCTCGAGGAGCGGGTTGCGCTTGAGCCAGAGGGCGCGGACGGTGGTGTCGTCGGCGAGGGCGCCGGCCAGGGCGCCCACCCCGTCGGGGCCGATGCGGTTGCAGCCCAGGTAGAGGGTGTGCAGGCCGTGGCCGCCGGTGAGGGCGCCGGCCAGGGTGCGGGCGCCCGCGTCGCCGATGGCGTTGGTGCCGAGCAGCAGGTGGGTGGCGTGCGGGGAGGAGGCCGCGGCCGGCAGCAGCCGGGCCGCGCCCTGCGGGCCGAGTCCTTGCTTGCAGAGGTCGACGCGGCCGTCGGTGCGCAGGGTGCCGAGCGGGAAGGTCTCGTCGGTCTCGACGGGCCGGTCCGCGGCGAGCCGGGCGAGCAGCGGGTCGAGGCCGGCCGGGTCGGCCGGCGGCAGGTCGGGGTGCTCGATCGCGGGGCACCGTACGGGTGTCGGCTGTGTCATCACCACTCCACCGGTTCCTGCGCCGGTGCCCGGCGTCGATCATGATTGAAGACGAGAACTGCAGAAGCAGAAGCAGAAGCAGAAGTAGACGCAAGACCGGTCGGATTCGAACCGACGTCCTCCAGCTCGATGCGTGGGCGCGACGACCTCTGCGCTACGGCCTTGCTGCGGACGATCATACCGGCCCGGCGGCCGGAAATCGATCACCAGTTTGGGCTACCGATTCCCGACTGCCCTGGTATGCCTACCAGTTGCCGTCCTGTACGGGTTTGCCCGGCCTCGGGGCGTTCCCGAGCGGCTTGACCTGTGCGGAACCCGGTTCCACCCACGGGGCGTGGTCGTCCCCGAGCCACTCCCCCACCGGCTTGACCCCGGTCAGGGGCTCGGCGGGCGCGAGGTCGGTGCCGGACTCGTCGTAGTAGTCGAACCAGGGCAGGCCGGCCTGGGTGTAGGCGGCCCGGTCCACCGGCGAGGGCGGCGCGTCCTCCCCGGTGATGCGGCGCCACGCGGGCGGGGTCACCAGGTGGACGAAGACCCGTGCGGCCGGCTCCTCGGCCCAGGCGGAGAGCGGCCGGTCGTCCCGGTAGACCTCCTGGCGCATGGAGCCGCCGACGCCGAGCCCCATCGCCGGGGCCGCGGGCGGCGCGCCGGGGACGGGGGCCGAGCCCGGTGCGGGGGCCGAGCCCGGTGCGGGCAGGCCGCCCGGCGGCGGGGCCGCCATCGGCATGGGCGGGGGCCCGCCGTAGCCCGCGAAGCCGCCGGGCGCCGCCGGGCCCGCCCCGGGCCGGGGCACCGCCCTGCGGGCCTCGCGCTGCGCGCGCCGCCATTCGGCGAGTGCCTGATCGCCCAGCGGGAACGCCTGGAGCTGCACCCCGCCGGTGGTCTCCTCGCCGGTGACCTGACCCTCGACGGTGGCACCGAGCCCCAGCGGTACGGCGACGAACTGGCGCACCGTCCCGTCGCCCGAGTTGATCCCGTCCAGCCACGGCTGGCGGGGCAGCACCACGTAGTTCTGCGGGTCGCGGCCGAGCCGGCCCGTCCAGCGCTCGCCCGACACCGCGCACACCTTGCCGACCCCGACCTGGAGCGCGGCGGGTTCGGCGCTCCGGCCGAAGCTCAGCCACATCGCCTCGCGCAGGTACACCGGCAGCATCACGCCGCCCTTCGCCAGCCATTCCGGCGGCGCCGTGTCCGGGTAGTCCTCGACCCGCCGCAGCGGGAACTCCCCCAGCCCCGGCGGCAGTGCGTGCGTACCCGATTCGGGCAGCCGCAGCGTCCGGATGAAGCGGATCTGCACCCCTTCCCCCAGGAGCAGCGCATTGCCGTCGACCCGTACCGAACCTGTCCCCATTCCCGCCCTTTCTCCCGCTCCGGCCCGGACTCGCCACAGGATCTGCGGCCGCACCGGATCGTTATGCTCAAGTTTTGCTCAGATCTAGTGACGCTGCGCCCGTCGCCTTCCTAGCTTCCTCGTACACGTGTCTTGACGTCCCCCCACGTACCCGCGGTTCCACGCGCCCCAGCGACCCTGGCGGCCGTCCCGTGTTTTCGAGGAAAGAGTGCAGCAATGAAGGTTCCCCAGGCCGGTGCGGTCGCCGCAGTGATCGCCCTCGCCCTGACCACCTCCGGGTGCGGCGGTGACGACCAGGCCAAGGGGACCCTCTCCGTCGGCATCAAGTTCGACCAGCCGGGCATCGGGCAGCGCGAGCCCGGCGGGACCTTCACCGGTTTCGACGTGGACGTGGCCACGTACGTGGCCAAGGAGCTCGGGTACTCGGCGGACCGGATCGAGTTCAAGCAGGTCTACAGCAACGACCGCGAGCTGCTGCTCCAGTACAACGAGGTCGAGTTCGTCGCCGCGAGCTACTCGATCAACGACAAGCGCAAGGAGAAGGTCGACTTCGCCGGGCCGTATTTCGTGGCCCACCAGGACATTCTGGTCCGCGCCTCGGACACCTCCATCGCCAAGCCGGAGGACCTCAACAACAAGCGGCTCTGCTCGGTCTCCGGCTCCACCTCGGCGGAGAACATCAGGAAGGGGCTCGCCCCCAAGGCGAGCGTGCTGGAGCTTCCCGGGTACTCCGAGTGCCTCGTCGCCCTCCAGGACAACATCGTCGACGCCATGACCACGGACAACTCCATCCTGGCCGGGTACGCGGCCAGGAAGGGCAACGAGGGCAAGTTCAGGCTGACGGGCCAGAACCTGAGCACCGAGAACTACGGCATCGGCGTCAAGAAGGGCGACAAGGAACTCCAGTCCAAGATCAACGCGGCGCTGAAGAAGATGATCGAGGACGGCTCCTGGGAAGCGGCCGTGAAGAAGAACTTCGGCCCGGACTACAAGTACGAGCCGGCTCCGCCGATCACCACGGTGGGCTGACGATCGAAGGGGGCGGCGGCCGGGGGTACCGGCCGCCGCCCCCCGCCGGTCCCGGAACCGGCCGGGCCACCGGAGCCCACGGCCGGAGCCCGGCGCTCTTCGGCCGGGATCCTCAGGCCACCGGGGCCTTTCCGCGCAGGACCGTCAGGAACTCCCGCATCCAGCGCGAGTGGTCGGGCCAGGCCCGGGCCGACACCAGGGTGCCGTCGACGACCGTCTCGGAGTCCTCGAACGCGGCACCCGCCGCCTTCATGTCCAGCTCCAGGGCCGGGTAGGCGGTCACCCGGCGGCCCGCCAGGCCCCCGGCCGCGGCCGTGATCAGCGGGCCGTGGCAGATCTGGGCGATCGGCTTGTCCGACTCGGCGAAGGCGGCCAGGATCCGCCGCACCTCGGGGTCGTTGCGCAGGTACTCCGGCGCCCGGCCGCCGGGGACGACCAGGGCGGCGTAGTCCTCGGTGACCACGTCGGCGAAGGCCAGATCGGCCGGCCAGGTGTAGCCGGGCTTCTCGGTGTAGGTGTCGAAGCCGTCCTCGAAGTCGTGGACCACGAAGCGCAGTTTCTTCACCGCGGGCGCCGCGATGTGGACCTCGTATCCCTCCTCGCGCAGCCGCTGGTACGGATACAGGACCTCCAGCGACTCCGCCGCGTCACCGGTCACGATCAGGATCTTCACTGCCATGGGCTGCTCCTGGAAGGGCTCTTCACGGTCGGACGGGCCCCGGGGGGCCACCGCTACCCTGCCCGCGGCGCACGGGCGGCACACACCAAGGTCCGCACTCCCGACACATGGTCTTTACCTGTTCGGCACATGACAATGTGAGCCTCGCTCTGCCACCTGACACCCCGCCAATTCCCCGGGCGGGGACGGTGCGTGTGGAGAGGTCCCCCACGTGATGAGACTTTCGCGCCTGACTCCCTGGGCGGCCGGCCTCGCGGCGGCCGCCCTGTTCGCCGTACCGGCCGCCGCCTCCGCCGGCCAGCAGCGGACGGCGGAGAGCCGGACCGCCGCCGTCGCGGCCGACGGCTACGCCAACGGCTACGACGCCGACGGCTATTACGCCAATGCCGAGGGCAAGACCGGAGCGGCCCTGAAGTCGGCCCTGCACGGCATCATCAAGAACCAGTCCAAGATCAGCTACGACGCCGTGTGGAACGCCCTCAAGGTGACCGACCAGGACCCGGCGAACCCCAACAACGTCATCCTCGTCTACTCCGGCCGCTCGCAGTCGAAGTCCACCAACGGCGGCGACCCCAACGACTGGAACCGCGAGCACGTCTGGGCCAAGAGCCACGGCGACTTCGGCACCGCGACCGGCCCCGGCACCGACCTGCACCACCTGCGCCCCGAGGACGTCACGGTCAACAGCACCCGCGGCAACAAGGACTTCGACAACGGCGGCGGCCCGGTCGGCGAAGCCCCCGGCAGCTTGACCGACGCCGACTCCTTCGAGCCGCGCGACGCGGTCAAGGGCGACGTGGCGCGGATGCTGCTCTACATGGCGGTGCGCTACGAAGGCGGCGACGGCTTCGCGGACCTGGAGATGAACGACCGGGTCGGCAACGGCTCCGCTCCCGCCCACGGCCGGATCAGCGTGCTGAAGCAGTGGCACCAGATGGACCCGCCGGACGCCTTCGAGCAGCGCCGCAACCAGGTCATATTCGATGTCTACCAGCACAACCGGAACCCGTTCATCGACCACCCGGAGTGGGTCGCCGCCATCTGGTGACCGCGGACCCGGTGCGGCCCTACAGGACCGGGTAGTCCGTATACCCGCGGGCATCTCCGCCGAAGAAGGTGGAGGGGTCCGGGGTGTTGTACGGGCCTTCGGTACGGAGCCGCTCCGGGAGGTCGGGGTTGGCCAGGAAGAGGGCCCCGAAGGCGAGCACGTCGGCGGTGCCGTCCTCGATCAGCGTGAGGGCCCGGTGGTCGGTGGGTCCCTCGGTCGCCGGGTTCAGCACGAGCGGGCCGGAGAACTGCTTGCGCAGGGCCAGGGTGGTCTCCCGGACCTCGGGGCCGTGCTCCAGGACGTGCAGGTAGGCCAGCCCGAGCCCGTCGATCTCCTTGACCAGCGCCTCGTAGGCGGGCCGCGGGTCGGGCTCGGAGATGTCGTTGTACGGGTTTCCGGGCGAGATGCGCAGGGCGGTGCGCTCGGCGCCGATCGCGGCGGCGACCGCCTTGACCACCTCCACGGCGAAGCGGATGCGGTTCTCGGCGGTGCCGCCCCACTCGTCGGTGCGCCGGTTGGTGCCCGGGGCCAGGAACTGGTGGATGAGGTAGCCGTTGGCCCCGTGGAGTTCGACGCCGTCGAAACCGGCCTCCACGGCATTGCGGGCGGCCTCGGCGTAGTCGGCGATGGTCGCCCGCACCTCGGCGCCGGTCAGCTCGCGGGGGGTCACGAAGTCCTTGAGGCCGTCCCCGGTGAAGACCTG
Organism: Streptomyces sp. NPDC046303; assembly: GCF_055588085.1. Taxonomy (NCBI): domain Bacteria; kingdom Bacillati; phylum Actinomycetota; class Actinomycetes; order Kitasatosporales; family Streptomycetaceae; genus Streptomyces; species Streptomyces sp. NPDC046303. The sequence continues at coordinate 6,327 of NZ_JBVJFA010000001.1, read as the reverse complement.
CCCCGCGGCGGCGACCGCGGAGGGTGCCACGGGGACCAGCCCGTCGGGCAGCAGCGTCGGGTGGCCGATCCGGCCGGAGTGCATGATCTGGGCGAAGATCCGGCCGCCGGCGGCGTGCACCGAGTCGGTGACCCCGCGCCAGGCGGCGACCTGCTCGGCGGTGTGCAGGCCGGGCGTGAAGGGGTAGCCCTGCCCGACGGCGGAGGGCTGGATCCCCTCCGTGATGATCAGGCCGGCGGAGGCGCGCTGGGTGTAGTACTCGGCGACGAGGCCGGTCGCGATCCCGCCCTCTCCGGCCCGGCTCCGGGTCATGGGCGCGAGGGCGATCCGGTTGGCGAGGAGTTCACCGGCGATGCGGACGGGTTCGAAGGCGCTGGTCATGTCTGCCCCACAGGATTAATTGGTCGACCAAGGATTGGCTTCGGATGCAGCGTACCCCATTACTTGGCCGACCAAGCTAAAATGGATGCGGCGGGTAGGATTCCCAGGCCGAGACGAGAAGAGGGCCGCCGCCATGACCGCGCAACCAGCCGGGGAACCGCACACCGAAGCCGCCTGTCCGGCGGCGCCCGGGGCCGTGCTGGACGGGCCGGTCAGCCACGCCATCAGCCGCGTGGCCCGGCTCCACCGGATCGCCGCGGGCCGCGCGCTACGGGACCTGGGACTGCATCCGGGACAGGAGTTCCTGATGATGCACCTGTGGGACAGCGGGGCCGTGCGCCAGTCCGAGCTGATCAAAGCGGTGGGCCTCGACCCCTCCACGGTGACGAAGATGCTCCAGCGCCTCGAACAGGCCGGACACGTCAGGCGCCGCCCCGACCCGGCCGACCGCCGCGCCTCCCTGGTCGAGGCCACGGACACCAGCTGCGCTCTGCTCGTCGAAGTCCGCCGGGCCTGGGGCGAGCTGGAACGCCGAACCCTGGGCGGCCTGGACGCCGCCGAGTGCGCCGAGCTGACCCGCCTGCTGGGCAAGGTGGAGAACACCCTGTGCACCGAGCTCTCCCGCAGCGACGACGGGGACTGCGGCCCCGCCTGCTGAGCCGCTTCCGTACAGTACGCGGGCGTACTGCTGGTCATGCGGGAATCACGACCCGCATCCGCACTACACCCTGCCCGCGGACCGGCACCGCGCATCGTGGGGCCGATACCGAGACGAAGCAGGACCCGCCCTCGCCCTGATCCCGGACGCCTACGGACTCGGGCCCGGGACGGACCGTGCGAGAGGCCGCGCGTGCCCAGTCCGCCGGAGAGCTGTCACGTTTCTGCGGTGAATCCCTGCCGCCGGCTGGGTGAGCGTGAAGCGGCAGGCCTGTCGCCCCCGCCAGGGGCCCGCTACACACTGTGCGTGATCAAAAACCTGATGCGGAGCGTCCCGGCGCTCCTCCTTGCCTTCGTTCCGTTGCTTCCCACCGCCGCCCCCGCCTCGGCGGCCGTCGACCAGCACATGGCGCCTGCCCCCGACCCCGTCATCTTCGTGCACGGCTGGAACCCCGACCCCTCCCCCTGGCAGACCATGGCCACCCGCTTCCAGTCCGACGGCTGGCCGGCCGGCCACCTCGACCAGTGGAGCTACAACTCCACCCAGTCGAACGCCACGACCGCCGAGCAGCTCGCCGACGAGATCGAACGCGTGCTGACTCGCACGGGAGCCGGCAAGGTCGACGTCATCACCCACTCGATGGGATCCCTGTCCTCCCGCTACTACCTCAAGAACTTCGGCGGCGCGGCCAAGGTTGATGCGTGGGTCTCGTTGGCCGGACCCAACCACGGCACCGAGACGGCACGTTGGTGCGGTGGCGCCCCCTGCGCCGAAATGCGCCCGGGCTCCGCCTTCCTGAGAGACCTCAACTCCGGTGACGAAACCCCCGGCACCACCCGGTACGCCACCTGGCGCTCACCTTGCGACAACGTCATCAACCCCACCAGCAGCGTCGCTCTGACCGGGGCGCTCAACACCACCACCGCCTGCCTCGGGCACACCGCACTGCGCACCGATCGAGCCGTCTACGACGAGGTCAAGGCCCACGTCCAGTAGGTGCGCTCTGCTCGCACTTCCGGCGACGAGTCCGTGGGTCAGGGCGGGTCCAGGCGGTCGGCGAGGGTGCGGAAGTCGGTCCACGGCAGGGTGGGGGTGCGGGCGTCCCAGACCTTCTGCGCGAGTGCGGCCAGCGGCAGCCGGATGCCCGCCGCCACCTGGGTCTGGGTCTGGGCGCCGGACAGATCGCACCAGACGGCGAGCCGTGCGCCGAGGATCTGGTCCGCGTACCGGGCGGGGACGGGGGTGGTGCCGCGCAGGACGAGGGGGTTCCACTGCTCGTATATGCGCCGGCCGGTGGGGTAGGTGAACTGGTTCGGCTCGCCCAGCACGTAGTACAGGTACTCGTCGTTGAGGTTCACGACCTTGCGGCCCTCGCGCAGGTACTCCAGCGGCGGCCGGGCGCCGATCTCCTTGCCGGTCCAGTACTCGACCTGGAGGTCGTCGGCCGCCTTCGCGATCCCGCCGGTGAAGAACCCGTCGTTCCACGCCTTCAGCGCCTTGCCCGACGGACGCACGGTGTCCGCGCGGTCGTCGAGCCAGCCCGTGGCCAGGTCCTGCACCCGGGCCGCGGGCCCGTAGCGCTGCCGTGCCGCGGCCGCGAGCTGCGGGAAGGAGGCCTCGGGGTCGCGGACCACCAGTGCCTGGTACTCGTCGGCACCCAGGTGCCAGGCCCCGCCGGGGAACAACGGCAGGTATTCGCGGAGCAGTTCGTCGATGAGCTTCGCGGCCGCCGGGTCGGATATGTCCACCGCGCCCTGCACCGCCCTGCCCTGTACGTCGCGCAGTTGCAGGCCGGGGTGGGCGCGCAGCACCGCGCCGAGGTGTCCGGGAGAGTCGATCTCCGGGACCACGGTGATGTGCAGGCGGGCGGCGAGGGCGGTGATGCCGCGCACCTGCGCCTTGGTGAGGTGCGGGGTGGAGACGATCTCGGGGTGGCTGTCGGACTCGATGCGGAAGGCCTGGTCGTCGGAGAAGTGCAGGCCGAGCTGATTGAGTTTCAGATCGGCCATCTCGCGCAGCCGGTCCTCGATCCAGTCGGGGGTGAAGTGCTTGCGCGCGATGTCGAGGTTGAGGCCGCGCTGCGGTTCGGCGGGGCCGTCGCGCACGGTGCCTTCGGGGGCCGAACCGGCACTGCGTACGGCCTGTTTGAGGGTGCGGGTGCCGTAGAAGACCCCGGCCTCGTCGGGGCCGGTGATGCGGACCCGGCCGTCCTTGACGTCGAGGGTGTACGACTCCGGCGCGCCCGAACCCTTGGCACCGAGGGACAGGTGTACGTCACCGGGGCCCGGCTCGGGCGATTCGGCGTATCCCATGCGCAGTTCACCGGCCAGCAGCCTGCCCTCGTCGCCCAGGGCGGCCTTGTCACCCGGGGCGACGACCACGCGGGCCGCGGTGGCGGGCTTCCATCCGGGGCCGCGGGCGGGTGTGTGCTCCCGTACGGCCGGGATGGTGCGCGGGGCTGCGGACAGGGCGTAGGAGGGCGTCGGGGAGGGGGCGGCCGCGGTGGGCACCGGGGAGGTGGGCGCCGAACCGGCCGGGGTGCTCGCGCCGGGGGTGGGGGCGGCCGGTGCTGCGGGTGCGCGGGCCTGGTCGGAGCCGGCCGTGCAGCCCGGAACGGCAAGGGTGACCAGTGCGGCGACCGTGGCCGTCGCTATGACGTGGCCTCTCACGTGACACCTCGGATTTCGCCTCATGCGCCCGTGTGCATGCGCCCGTGTCCCCCGTACCAACCTGGCACGGGGGACACGGGCGCGCGACCGGGGCGGTCTCAGACCAGAGCGCCGAGCGCGGCGGCCGCGAAGCCGTGATCCTGGTCGGGCGCGCCGCCGCCGACGCCGATGGCGCCGATGAGACGGCCGTCGCGGTGGACGGGCAGCCCGCCGGCGATGAACAGCAGCGGGCGGTCCAGGGCGGTGGGCAGGGTGTGGAAGGGGCCGCCGGGCTGGACGGCGGCGACGAGGTCGGCGGTGGGCGCGTTCAGCTGGAGCGCCGTGAAGGCCTTGCGGGTGCTGGTCTCGCCGGAGATCAGCACGGCCCGGTCGTCGCGGCGGAAGGCGAGCAGGTGGCCCCCCGCGTCCATGACGGTGACGCTGATGGTGACCCCGGCCGCCTCGGCCGCCGCGTGGGCGGCGGCGACGAGCAGCTCGGCGTCCTCGGTGGTCAGGGGGGCGACGGGAGTGCGGGTGGTACTGGACATGCGGGTGGGTTTCTCCTCGTGCTGCGGCCGGGCGGCGCGCGTGGGGGGGGCGGGGTGGGTGGGTGGGTGGGTGATGGCCGGGCGGATCAGTGGTGGGCTGGTACGGCTGCGGCCGGCTCGGGGGCGGCGGCCGCGACCACCCGGCCGCCGCGGGCCGCACCTGCCGCGGTACGGCGCTCCAGGGCGCCGGAGAGCAGCGCGAGCAGCAGGGCGGCAGCGGCGAGCGCCGCGCCGACCCAGTTCGGGGCGGTCCAGCCCAGGCCCGCGGCGATCACCAGGCCGCCGAGCCAGGCGGCGAGTGCGTTGCCCAGGTTGAAGGCGCCGATGTTGACGGCGGAGGCCAGCGTCGGTGCGCCCGCGGCCTGGTCGAGGACCCGCTTCTGGAGCGGGGGCACGGTCGCGAAGCCGAGGGCGCCGATGAGCACGATGGTGACGGCGGCGCCCGCCTTGGTGTGGGCGGTGAGCGTGAACACGGCCAGGGTGAGGGCGAGGGCGCCCAGCGAGACGTACAGCATCGGCATCAGCGCACGGTCGGCGTACCGGCCGCCGATGAGGTTGCCGACGACCATGCCGAGGCCGAAGAGGACGAGGAGCCAGGTCACCGAGGAGTCGGCGAAGCCGGCCACGTGCGTCATCATCGGGGTGATGTAGGTGATCGCGGCGAAGACGCCGCCGAAGCCGAGCACGGTCATCGCCATCGCGAGCAGCACCTGCACGTTGCGGAAGGCGGCCAGCTCGCTGCGGATCCGTACGGCCCCTTCGGGCCGGGGCAGTTCGGGGACCAGGCGGGCGATGCCGAACAGGCCGAGGACGCCGAGCCCGGCGACGGCCAGGAAGGTGACGCGCCAGCCGAGGGTCTGGCCGACGAGGGTGCCGAGCGGGACGCCCACCACGTTGGCCACCGTCAGGCCGGTGAACATCATGGCGATGGCTCCGGCCTTCTTCTCGGGGGCGACGAGCTCGGCGGCGACGACCGCTCCGATGCCGAAGAAGGCGCCGTGGGCGAGCGAGGCGACGACGCGGCCGGTGAGCATGATCCCGAAGGCGGGGGCGAGCGCGGAGAGCACGTTGCCCGCGATGAACAGGCCCATCAGCAGCATCAGCATCCGCTTGCGGGGGATGCGGGTGCCGAGGACGGTCATCAGCGGGGCGCCGAGAACCACGCCGAGGGCGTAGCCGGTGACCAGGTAGCCCGCGGTGGGGATCGAGACGCCGTAGTCGCCCGCGACCTCGGGCAGCAGGCCCATGATCACGAACTCGGTGGTGCCGATCCCGAAGGCCCCGATGGCGAGGGCGAGGAGGGCGAGTGGCATGAGGGGAGGTGTCCTTCAGCGGGGAGGGGGTGGGGGTGGGGTGCGGGGCTGGCAGGCCGCCGCCGAAGCCGTGGGCCTGTCACATTGCAGTCGCCGCTTACGTGCGTCCACATTAATTGCAGACGCGGGATATTTGCAAGCGCGGGCTATTGCGCGCGTGGCCTATCCTGATGTGGTCAGCGCGGACACCGCTTCGAAGGAGGAGCCATGACGGCCACGGACAGCGCGCTCACCGCCCTCTCCCAGGGTTGGTGCGCCCTCTCCCTCCTGCACGGGCGGATCGAGTCCCACATCGAACGCGCCCTGCAGGCCGGGCACGGACTCAGCGTGCGGGAGTTCTCCCTGCTCGACGTCCTGAGCCGCCAGCACAACGGCCCGGGCGGACACCTGCGCATGCACCAGGTCGCCGACTCGGTGCTGCTCAGCCAGAGCGCGACCACCCGCCTGGTCAGCCGGCTGGAGGACCGCGGGCTGCTGAGCCGCTACCTCTGCGACACCGACCGGCGCGGCATCTACACCGACGTGAGCGAGGCGGGCCTGGCGCTGCTGGCCGCCGCCCGGCCGACGAACGACGCCGCGCTGCGCGAGGCGCTGGACGAGGCCGCGCGCAATCCGCAGCTGGCCCCGCTGGTCGCGGTCGTGGAGAACGGCGGCCCGACGGCCGTCCAGGTGTATTGATCCGCATGCCGGTGCCCGGGAACGCCGAAGCGGGGGGGGGGGGGGGGGGGGGGGGCGGGGGGGGGGGGGGGGGGGGGGGGGCTTTTGTTTGGGTTTCCCGT